>NZ_JBVJIU010000012.1:52995-112354 GCF_055586105.1 Actinoplanes sp. NPDC051537 | reverse complement strand
CCCGTCGCTTGTCGCTTGTCGGTCCGCACCCGCCAGTCCGTCAGCGTCGCCACCCGTCGGCCCGCGCGCAGTCAGTCGGCGACTGTGGACGAACGCCGGAAAATTGTCAGACCCTGCTGCTTTGATCCGGCCCACCCAGAACGGGTGGGGCGGCGGGTTGCGGCGTCGCCCGTTCGCGGGTGGTTAGAGGGGCTGGGATTCGCGGTCGGCCGTTCCTGTGGATGAGCGGGCGGAAGTTGTCAGACCCAGCTGCTTTGATCCGGCCCACCCAAAGAGGGTGGGGTGGCAAGCGGCGGCCTGGCGGCGACGGCCGAGCCGGCAGCCGCCTACCACCGACAGGCGAGCTGACAAGCCCCGCCGGCTAGCCACAAGCACGAGGCAAGCGGCGCAAGCTGCCGGAGCACGAGGCAAGCGGCGCAAGCTGCCGGAGCACGAGGCAAGCGGACCAAAGCCGCCGGAGCACGAGGCAAGCGGACCAAAGCCGCCCGAGCCAGCAACGAACCCGGAGCGCCAGCCCGCCAACAGAGAACCGCGCCGCCCGAAACGGCGCACACCGGTCCTAAGCCCTCTGCGCCCCTAGCTCCTTCAAATCCAGCGGCCTCCGAGCCACATCCGCGAGGACCAGCTGTCGTACGAGATGAGCTGGGCCACGAAGATGGGGTGGAAGTAGGCGAAACACAGTGCGACCAGCACCACGTACGCGCCCACCACGACCGTGCCTATCAGCTGGCGGTCCGTGCGGGCCTTTCCGGACACGATGCCGGTCGACGGGGTCATGATGGCGCCCAGCACGTAGACGATGGCCAGGATCAGGAACGGCAGGGCGGGCAGCAGGTAGAACGAGAACATGGTGCGACCGTCTTTGACCGCGTAGTAGAACCACGGCAGCATGCCGCCCAGCACGGGCACCAGGATCGCCCAGGCTCGCCAGTCTCGCCGGGCTATGCCGAACCACACCAGGGCGGCCAGGGCGGGCAGGAACGACCACCACAGGATCGGCGTGCCGAGCAGCAGGATCTCGCGGGCGCAGCTCGGGGCGCCGCAGTTGCCGCTGTTGTTCCAGTAGAAGGCGACCGGGCGGCCCAGCAGCAGCCACTGCCACGGCCACGACTGGTAGACGTGCCGCTCGGTGAGGCCGCTGTGGAAGTTGAACGCCTCGACGTGGTAGTGCCACAGGTTGCGCAGCGCGCCGATCACGGGGGGCTCGCTCAGGCCGTTCGCCTCGCGGTAGTGGCGGAAGTAGCCGGTGTTGGTGACGAACCAGCCGGTCCACGTGGCCAGGTACGTGATGAGCGACAGCACCACGCTGAGCACGCCCCAGCCGATGTCGCCGAAGATGCCGGCGATGATCGGGCCCCGGATGCCGGCCGAACGGCGGGCCTGCCAGCGCCAGAAGAGGATCAGCGCGCCGAAGAACGGCAGGAAGAACAGGGCGCTCCACTTCACGCCGCAGGCCATGCCGAACAGCACCGCCGAGACCAGCAGCCACCACGGGACGACGTGCGGGACGGCGGCGGTCTTGGCCGGGTCGTAGCCGTTCTCCAGGGCGCGCAGCAGGCGGCGCCGGTAGTGGTCGCGGTCGAGCACCATGGCGGCGAAGCTGGCCAGCACGAACAGGCCGATGAAGATGTCGAGCAGCGACGTGCGGGACAGCACGAGCTGGAAGCCGTCGAGCGACATGAGCAGGCCCGCGGTGCCGGCGAGCAGGACCGAGTGGAACATCCGGTACGCGACCCGCACCAGGATGAGGATCATCAGGGTGCCGGCGACGGCGGCCGGGAAGCGCCAGCCGAGCTCCTTGTTGCCGAAGACCATCTCGCCGAGGGCGATCAGCCACTTGCCCAGGGGCGGGTGCACGACGTACGCCGGGCCGTTGGTCTTCTCGTCCCACTCGACGCCGTGGTGGATCATGTCCCAGGCGTCGGTCGGGTAGTAGACCTCGTCGAAGATGTAGCCCTTCGGCTTGCCGAGATCTTGGAAACGCAGGATCGCGGCGATCACCACGATGAGCCCGGTGACCATCCACGAGTGTGGATTGAGCCAGTTGTCGAGCGTCGCCAGGCGCCGCCGGACGATCTCGGGAACGCCGCGTGCCCCGTCCTCCGGCGGAGCGGCCGCGGGCGGTTCCGGAGTGAGTTCAGTCTCAGCTGTCGCCGTCGTCACCCCGCGATCCTAGGACGTACGCCTGGGAAGCGACGCCCGCAGTCGGCGCGTCGGTCGATGTGGTGGACTTTCCGGGTGGCAGACAAAGGACGGGTGGTGCTGGCCGGAGCGCCGCTGGGCAACGTGGGCGACGCGTCGACCCGGCTGCGCGAGGTGCTGGCCTCGGCCGATGTCGTCGCGGCGGAGGACACCCGGCGGCTGGCCCGGCTCGCGCGCGATCTGGGCGTGACGGTCACCGGGCGGGTGGTTTCCTACTTCGAGGGCAACGACGAGCGGCGTACGCCCGAATTGGTGGAGGCCTTGGCGAACGGCGCCACCGTCGCGGTGATCACCGACGGGGGCATGCCGAGCGTCTCCGACCCCGGTTATCGGCTGGTCAAGGCCGCGCTCGACGCCGGCTTCCCGGTCACCGCGGCGCCCGGACCGAGTGCCGTGACGACCGCGTTGGCCTTGTCGGGGCTGCCCAGCGACCGGTTCGCGTTCGAGGGCTTCCTCCCGCGTACCGGATCGCATCGCCGCTCCCGCCTGCGCGAGCTCGCCGCCGAGCCGCGCACGCTGGTGTTCTTCGAGGCGCCACACCGCATCGCGGCGGCCTTGGGCGATCTGGCGGGTGCGTTCGGCGAGGAGCGGCCGGCCGCGGTCTGCCGGGAATTGACGAAGACGTACGAGGAAATCCGTCGCGGAACGCTGAGCAATCTCGCTTCGTGGGCCGCCGAGAGCGAGCCGCGCGGCGAGATCACGGTGGTGGTCGCCGGGGCGCCGTCCGGTCCGCCGCCCCGCCCCTCGGACGACGAGCTGCGCGCGGCCGTCGCCGAGCGGGAAGCGGCCGGCTCGACCCGGCGCGACGCGATCCAGGCCGTGGCCGACGACTTCGGCCTCAAGAAGCGCGAGGTCTACGCCCTGGTGGTCAGTACGCCCCGATGAGGAAGCCGATCAGCAGCAGAACGGGGCCGGCCAGACTCGCCAGCACCGCGCCGCGTCTGGCTCGTGCGGTCTCGAGCCGGCGGGCCCCGGTGACGCCCGCTATCGCGTACCCGCAGAAGAGAACCAGCGTGAAGCCGAGCAGCCAGCGCACCTGGAGCAGCGGGCTGGGGTCGCCGAGGTAGGCGCGCGAGCTGTCCGGGCTCACCATGCGGGCCGGGGTCACCGTGCCGGGCACCCGGTGGCCGGGCCCGACGCCGAGCAGCGTGACCTTGCTGATCGTGAAGCTGCCGTCGGCGGCCGCGAACCGGCCCGTGCAGTGCTGGGTGACGCCCGAGCTGGTGCAGGCCGTCACGGTCGCGTAGCCGCGGTCGCCGTGGCCCATGGCGAGCCAGAACGGCTCGGCGCTGACCCAGGCGAAGAAGCTGGCGAGCAGGCCGAGCGCGATCAGCGAGGCGAAGGCGGCGACCGGCGTACGGCGAGCGGCCGGCCGCCCGGTCCGGCGGACGGCGTGGGCCGGTCGCTCCTCGGGCAGCGGCTCGATGACCGCCTCGGGGTCGGTGTGCCAGAACGGGGAGTTCTCGAGCCGTTCCAGGCGCGCGTCGGTCTCCGGGTCGCCGGTCGGGCGCGGCAACGGCTCGGTGGGACGCTCGGCCGGCCGCTCGCGCCGGTTCTGCCGGGTGAGGCCGGGAACCGCGCCGGTGGGCTCGAGCGGCGCGGCCGGCTCGAGCGGCGCGGTGGGTTCGAGCGGCGCGGCAGGCCCGAGGGGCACGGTCGGGCGGTTGCGGGCGTTCGGCTCGGGCAGGACCATCACGTCCGGCTCCGGGGCCGTCGCCTCCGCCACGATCTCCACCTTCTCGGGCTTCTCGGGCTTCTCGGGCTTGATCTCGTCGGCGGCGACCGTCCGCGCGGCGTGCGTGGGCACGTGCCCGGCCGGCGGCCGCAGCGGGTCGTACCGGTGCCGGTCGGCCCGGTCGTGGTCGCGCTCGACGATCTGCTCGGCCCGGGCCCGGGCCTCGGGGTCGAGCTGCTGGGCGGTGTCGTGGGCGGCGACGGCGTGCGCTTCGGCCTCCTCGGCGGTGCGGCGGGGCACCTCGGCCGGCGGCAGCAGCGTGCCGGTGCCGCCGGGAGCGGGAGCGGCCTGGTGCTGAGGCGCGCGCCGGCGCGGGTGCCGGGTTCGCCCGGTGGGTGGATCGGTCGCGGCGCGCTCGCCCTCGTCGGTGCGGTGCGGCTCGCCGCGCCACCATCCCGCGCCGGGGTCGGAGAACGACCACGGGTTGCCCTCGTGCGAGGGCTTTTCCCCAGGTTGCGGCGTCTCTCCGATCACTGGTCCATTGGACTACGCGGCGGGTCGGCGATCACGCACAATTCGGGCGTGTCGTGATAAATGTGTATCTCGCCGAGGGCTGAAGCAATCCGTTCGCGGTGCCGGTCGGCCGCTCACTACTCTTAGGAACCATGAGTCACGTTCTCGCCGCGGTCGCCTGGCCCTACGCCAACGGCCCGCGCCACATCGGTCATGTCTCCGGCTTCGGGGTGCCCTCCGACGTTTTCAGCCGGTACATGCGGATGGCCGGTCACGACGTGCTCATGGTCTCGGGCACCGACGAGCACGGCACGCCGATCCAGGTGCAGGCCGACGCGGACGGCGTGACCCCGCGTGAGCTCGCCGACCGCTACAACCGGGTGATCGTCGAGGACCTGCACGGCCTCGGCCTGACCTACGACCTGTTCACCCGCACCACCACGCGCAACCACTACGCGGTCGTGCAGGAGTTGTTCTCGGTGCTGAGCCGGAACGGCTACATCGTGGCGCGTACGACGCTGGGCGCGATCTCGCCGTCGACCGGGCGCACGCTGCCCGACCGCTACATCGAGGGCACCTGCCCGATCTGCGGCTACGAGAGCGCCCGCGGCGACCAGTGCGACAACTGCGGCAACCAGCTCGACCCCGAGCAGCTGATCAACCCGCGCTCGAAGATCAACGGTGAGACCCCGGACTTCGTCGAGACCGAGCACTTCTTCCTCGACCTGCCGGCCTTCGCCGAGGCGATCGGGCGCTGGCTCGACCAGCGCGAGAACTGGCGGCCCAACGTGCTGAAGTTCTCCCGCAACCTGCTCGACGACCTCCAGCCCCGGGCGATCACCCGCGACCTCGAGTGGGGCGTGCCGATCCCGCTGGACGGCTGGCGCGACCGCACCGACAAGCGCATCTACGTGTGGTTCGACGCGGTGATCGGCTACCTGTCGGCCTCGATCGAGTGGGCCCGCCGCTCCGGCGACCCCGAGGCGTGGCGGCAGTGGTGGTCGGCCGACGGGCTCGGCAAGGACGCCCAGTCGTACTACTTCATGGGCAAGGACAACATCGTCTTCCACTCGGTGATCTGGCCGGCGCTGCTGCTGGGCTACTCGGGCGAGGGCGACAAGGGCGGCGAGCCGGGCGAGCTGGGCCGGCTCAACCTGCCCACCGAGGTGGTGAGCAGCGAATACCTGACGATGGAGGGCAAGAAGTTCTCCTCGTCCCGGCGGGTCGTCATCTACGTGCGCGACTTCCTGGAGCGCTACGACGCCGACGCGCTGCGCTACTTCATCGCCGCGGCCGGACCGGAGTCGACCGACACCGACTTCACCTGGTCGGAGTTCGTCCGGCGCAACAACGACGAGCTCGTCGCCGGCTGGGGCAACCTGGTCAACCGCTCGGTGTCGATGGCGGCCAAGAACTTCGGCGCCATCCCGGCGGCGGGCGAGCTCACCGCGGAGGACGAGGCGCTGCTGGCGGTGGCCCGGGCCGGTTTCGGCACGGTCGGCGAGCTGATCGGCAAGCACCGGCAGAAGGCCGCGATCGGCGAGGCGATGAGGGTGGTCGCCGAGGCCAACAAGTACCTGTCCGACCAGGCGCCGTGGAAGCTCAAGGCCGAGGCGGAGAAGCCACGTCAGGCCACCGTGCTGCACGTGGCGCTCCAGGTGGTCAGCGACGCGAACACGCTGCTGACCCCGTTCCTGCCGCACTCCGCGCAGAAGGTGTTCGAGCTGCTCGGCGGCGCGGGCGTGCACGCGCCGATGCCGACCATCGTGGAGGTCGACGACCTCGACGGCGGCCCGTCCTACCCGGTGCTGACCGGCGACTACACGGTCGGCGCCAAGTGGGAGTCGGTCCCGCTGGTGGCCGGCACGCCGCTGGCCGCGCCGAAGCCGGTGTTCCGCAAGCTGGAGCCCTCGATCATCGAAGAGGAGCTGGCCCGCCTCGAGAGCTGAACCGCGCCGCCGGCGTCCTCTACAGCACGTAGGGGATGTCGGCGATGTGGTGGTCCATCAGCTCGCCGACCGGGGCCCACGTCTCGTAGACGCCGCGCTCGTAGCAGCGGGCGCCGGTCGTGTTCAGCGTCTCGGCGTCCGGGCGCACCAGGCGCAGGCGGGCCCAGCTGTCGTCGCGCTGGAGGACCCAGCACGGGACGTTGCGCCACAGGGCCTGCTCGGCGCGGCGGCTCAGCGTGCTCACCGGGTACCGGGCGGCGCGGGTCAGCGCCCGCACCCGGAACTCCTCGGGCGGGTCGGCGACCGCCTCGTACTCCTTGTCCTTGATCCGGCCGATCAGCTTGGACGAGCCGGGGGCGGTGCACGGCACGTACTCCCGGTCGGGGCTGACGCCGGGCAGGTTGTCGAGCAGCGGGCGCCAGCGCGGACCGGCCAGCCGCAGCCAGCCGTGCTGTTCCGGCTGGTAGGAGTAGAGCAGGATCTCCTCGCCGCCCGGCCCGTACGCGATGATCTGCGCGTTCGCCGGCATCGGGAGGTCGGCGAAACCGGCGGTGACGTACTCGGGGACGAGGTCGTCGGTGCTCGGGCTGAAGCCGGTGCCCAGCACCATCGCGCCGACCCGGGAGTGAGCGGGCAGCAGGGCGAGGCCGGGCTGGGCCGGGCCGGCGGGCACCTCGTAGTCGATCGGGTCGACCGCGCGCCAGCGCAACGCGTACGCGACCTCGGCGCCCTCGGCCGCGCCGTCGGTGCCCAGCAGCGTGAGCTCCCGCGGGTCGTGCAGGTGGGCGATGTCGCAGGAGCGGTAGCAGAAGCCGTACGGCACCCAGCCGCCCAGATGGCCGGCCACCTGAGCGGGCGAGAGCACCTTGGTCATTCGCGTGCCGCGGTGAATCGCCGCGGTGGCCCGGATCCGGCGCAACATCACGTCATCCCGGTACGCCGCGGACTGGCTCATCCGCTGCACCTGGTTCCAGCCGAGGTCGCGGCGCAGCGGCGCCGACAGGGGCGGCTCGAGTGGATCAGCGCTGACCGCGCTGTCCTCGCCGGTCAAGGTCACGCGGCGCAAGTTAAGCGACCTCGATGGATATCAGGTGAACAAACGGTTGCCTCGAGGGGTAAGTGCAGAATGTCTCACATGCCATCCACACCGTCCGAGTCGCGCCAGGACTCCGAAGCCCGCCGCCGCGGGCAGTTCCCCGCCGCGCCCGAGCCGCTGTCCGTTCCGGTCTTCGACAGCCACACCCATCTGGATCTGACCATCCAGGAGGCCGGGGTGCCCGGCGACGGCTCCGGCGACCCGGTCGACGCGCTCATCGAGGCCGCCGCGAAGTCCGGTATCGATCGGCTGGTGCAGGTGGGTGTGGACGTGCCGTCGTCGGTCTGGGGCGCCGACCTGGCCGCCCGCAACGACGCCGTGCTGGCCGCCGTCGCGATTCACCCGAACGAGGCGCCGCATCTGTCCGACCTGGACGAGGGGCTGCGCGCGATCGAGGCGCTGGCCGGGCAGCCGCGGGTGCGCGGGATCGGCGAGACCGGGCTCGACACGTACCGCACCGGCGAGGACGGCCGGCACGCGCAGGAGGAGAGCTTCCGGGCGCACATCGCGATCGCCAAGCGGCACGGCAAGGCGCTGGTCATCCACGACCGGGAGGCGCACCGGGACGTGCTGCGGGTGCTGGACGAGGAGGGCGCCCCGGAGACGGTGGTGATGCATTGCTTCTCCGGCGACCCGGACTTCGCGGCCGAGTGCGTCCTGCGCGGCTTCCACCTGAGCTTCGCCGGGACGGTCACGTTCGCGAGCGCCGGCGCGCTGCGGGCGGCGGCCGAGATCACGCCGGCCGAGCAGGTCATGGTCGAGACCGACGCGCCGTACCTGACGCCGGTGCCCTACCGCGGGCGGCCGAACGCGTCCTATCTCATCCCGCTGACGGTCCGGGCGCTGGCCGCGGCGCGCGGGGAGGACGTCGACGCGTTGTGCGCCGCGATCTCCGCGAACGGGGAACGCGTCTTCGGCCCCTGGCGCTGATCGTCAGTCGGCGACCACCCAGGCGGCGACACCCAGCCGTTCGCCGAGGCTGTGCACGGTCTCGGCGAACGCGCGCGGCGCCGCGTTGAGCGGACCGCGGGAGACGAACCGCACCGCCCAGCCGTGCCCCTCGGCCACGTTGAAGATGCGGTGGACCACCCGGGAGCCGCGCGGGTCGGGCTCGACCGAGGTCACCCCGCGGTACCACCACTCGCCCTGGAGCGCGACCGAGCGGGCCGCCCGGTCGACGCTCACCGTCATGCGGCTGCCGTCCTTGACCGCCACGAAGTCGTCGCCCTCGTCGGTCTCGTCCACCTCACCGCTCACGGCCAGCGGTGACCGGCCGCCCGGGCGCACGTCGAGCAGCAACTCGGCGACCTGGTCGGGCGGGGCCTCGACGACCGCCCGCAGCTCGAGCAACTCGGTCATTCCTGCTTTCTACCCCGTCGCGTCCAGCCCGGCGGGCCCCCGGCCGTAGGCTCTGACCTCATGGCTGACGCTCTTCTCGGCCCGGCGGAGATCCGGGAGCTCGCGGCGCGCCTCGGCGTGGCCCCGACCAAGAAGCTCGGCCAGAACTTCCTGCACGACCCGAACACGATCCGCCGCATCGTCACCGTGGCCGGCCTGCGTCCCGACGACGTGGCCCTCGAGGTCGGTCCCGGTCTCGGCTCGCTCACCCTGGGCCTGGTCGGCGCCGTCCGGCACGTGCACGCGGTGGAGATCGACCGGAAGCTCGCCGAGGCGCTCCCGTCCACCGTGACGGCCCCCCATCTGACCGTGCACCCGGCCGACGCGATGCGGGTGCGCGCCGCCGACTTCGACCCGGCGCCGACCATGCTGGTGGCGAACCTGCCCTACAACGTGGCCGTGCCGGTGGTGCTGCATCTGCTCGCCGAGCTGCCGACCCTGCGCGGCGGCCTGGTGATGGTGCAGAAGGAGGTCGCCGACCGGCTCGTCGCGGGTCCGGGTTCCAAGGTGTACGGGGTGCCGTCGGTGAAGCTGGCCTGGTACGCGGACGCCCGCCCGGCCGGCAAGGTGCCGCCCGCCGTGTTCTGGCCGGTGCCCAACGTGGATTCCGGCCTCGTGGCGTTCACCCGGCGTACCCCACCGCCGGGGGACATCGACCGATCTGCGGTCTTTGCCGTGGTCGACGCCGCGTTCGCCCAGCGCCGCAAGACGCTGCGGGCTGCTCTCGCGGGCTGGGCCGGCGGCGCCGATCGGGCCGAGAAAGTGCTGGTCGCGGCCGGTGTGAGCCCGCAGGCGCGGGGTGAGTCGCTGACCGTGGGCGAGTTCACCGCGATAGCCGCCGCGGCGAAACTGCCGGGCGTCGGCGGTAAGCTCAGCGCGACCGACGCCCAGCCCGAAGAGGTGGACTCATGACCGCGGAACCGGTGGCGGAGTTTGCGGCCGAGCTTGTGCTGAGCGCTCCGGTCGAGATCCGGCGGCCGAGCCGGGGGACCGGTTCGTGACGGAGGCGTGGGGGCCGGACGACGATGAGCCTCGCCGGCATGCCGGCCCGGTGCGGGTGCGCGTGCCCGCGAAGATCAATCTTTATCTCGGGGTGGGGCCGCTGCGCCCGGACGGCTTTCACGAGCTGAACACCGTCTATCACGCGATCAGCCTGTTCGACGAGCTCACCGCCCGGCCGGGGGACACGCTCGCGCTGACCATGGAGGGCGAGGGCGCCGGGTCGCTCGCGCTCGACGAGAGCAACCTGATCATCCGGGCCGCACGGGCGCTCGCGGCGCAGACCCGGGTGCCGGCCCACGCGCGGCTGCACCTGCGCAAGTCGATCCCGCTCGCGGCCGGGCTGGCCGGCGGCAGCGCCGACGCGGCGGCCACGCTGATCGCCTGCGACCTGCTGTGGGGCACCGGCCTGTCGCGCGACGAGCTCGCCGAGATCGGGGCCACGCTCGGCTCCGACGTGCCGTTCCTGCTGCACGGCGGCACCGCGCTGGGCACCGGCCGGGGCGAGGCGGTCAGCCCGATCCTGGCCCGGCCCACCACCTGGCACTGGGTGCTCGCGCTCGCCGACGGCGGCCTGTCGACCCCCGAGGTCTACGCGAAGCTCGACGCGCTGCGCGAGAGCCCGTTCCCGCCCAAGGCGATGGCCGGGTCCGACGACCTGATGTCCGCCCTGCGCCAGCGCGACCCGGCCGTGCTCGGCGCCGCCCTCGGCAACGACCTCCAGCCGGCCGCGATCAGCCTGCGCCCCGAGCTGTCCGGCGTCCTCGAGGCGGGCGCCGAGGCGGGCGCGGTGACCGGGCTGGTCTCCGGCTCGGGGCCGACGTGCGTGTTCCTGGCCACCGACGCCGGCCACGCCGAGCGCGTGGCCGCCGCGCTGAACGAGACCGGCATCTGCCGCGAGGCGGTCACCGCGCGAGGCCCGATGCCCGGCGCCCGGGTGACCTGAGCCCGCCGGGTAACGTAGTTCGCATCGTGGCCAACATCATCAACCTGGACCGGGTCAGCAAGGGTTACGGCGCCGCCGGTCAGCTGCTCACCGACGTGTCGCTCGGGCTCGACGACGACGCTCGGCTGGGGGTCGTCGGCCTCAACGGGGCGGGGAAATCGACGCTGCTGCGGCTGCTCGCCAAGAGCGAGGAGCCGGACGACGGCCGCGTCACCCACCGCCGTGACCTGCGCGTCGCCAGCCTGCCGCAGACGTTCACCCTCGCCGCCGACCTCACCGTGCGCGACGTCGTGCTCGGCACCGCCTGGCTCCCGCAGAGCATGGGCGCCGAGCACGAGTGGGCCGGCGACGCCGGCGTCCGCGCGATCCTCGACGGGCTCGGCATGGGTCACCTCGGCCTCGACACCCCGGTCGGGCCGATGTCCGGTGGCGAGCGCCGCCGGGTCGCGCTGGCCGCGCTGCTCGTGCGCGACAGCGACCTGCTGATCCTCGACGAGCCCACCAACCACCTCGACGTCGCCGGGGTCGACTGGCTCGCCCGCTACCTGCTCACCCGCCGCGGCGCCCTGTGCGTGGTCACCCACGACCGGTGGTTCCTCGACGCCGTCTGCACGGGCACCTGGGAAGTCGTCGACGAGAAGGTGTACGCGTACGAGGGCGGCTACGCGGCCTGGATCCTCGCCCGCGCCGAACGTCAGCGGGTCGCCGCCGCCGTCGAGGCGCGGCGGCAGAACCTGCTCCGCAAGGAGATCGCCTGGCTGCGGCGCGGCCCGCCGGCGCGTACGTCCAAGCCACAGTTCCGCATCGACGCGGCCAACGCGCTGATCGCCGACGTGCCGCCGGTGCGCGACACGGTGAGCCTCCAGCGGCTCGCCGTCACCCGGCTCGGCAAGCAGGTCTACGACCTCGAGGACGTGTCGCTGACCGCCGGCGCCAAGCCGATTCTCGACGGGCTCACCTGGCAGGTCGGCCCCGGCGACCGGATCGCGATCCTGGGCGCCAACGGGGCCGGCAAGACCACCCTGCTGCGGCTGCTCGCGGGCGTGAGCACGCCGGCCGGCGGGCGCCTGGTCACCGGCTCGACCGTGCGGGCCGCGTTCCTCTCCCAGGAGCTCAAGGAGCTGCCGGGCGAGCTGCGCCTGCTCGAGGCGGTCGAGGAGGTCGCCAAGCGGGTCCGGCTCGGCGACCGGGAGCTCTCGGCCGGCCAGCTCGCCGAGGTGTTCGGCTTCACCGACAAGCGCATCTGGACGCCGGTCAGCGACCTCTCCGGCGGCGAACGGCGGCGGCTGCAGCTGCTGCGCCTGCTGGCGGCCGAGCCCAACGTGCTGCTGCTCGACGAGCCCACCAACGACCTCGACACGGACACGCTCGCGGCGCTCGAGGATCTGCTCGACTCCTGGCCGGGCACGATGATCGTGGCGAGCCACGACCGGTACCTGGTCGAGCGGGTCACCGACACGGCGTACGGGATGTTCGGGGATGGCCGGCTCGTGCACCTGCCGGGGGGCGTCGATGAATATCTCGCCCGCGCGGCGACGCGGCTGACGGTAGGCGTACGGGAAACGCAGTCGCAGACGACGACGCCGAGCGCGGCCGGCCTCTCCGCGGGTGAGGTTCGCCAGGCTCGCAAAGATCTTGCTCGGTTGGAGCGGCAGCTCGGCAAGCTCGAGGAGCGGATCCTGAAGATCAACGAGGCGCTGGCCGAGCACGGCGCCGACTATCAGAAGCTGATCGAGCTGGAAGCCCAGCTCAAGGCCGTCCAGGAGGAGCGCGGGCAGGTCGAGGAGGCCTGGCTCGAGCTGGCGGAGATCGTGCCCGAAAACTGATCCGGGGGGTGTGCCTGCGCCGGTTGACCGGGATACGCGAGAATCGGCGTGGACAACACCTGACCTTGGAGACGGACACACCATGGCGCACAACCCCGTCAATCACCACCTGCGGCCGCTCTACCGCGTCCTCGGGTTCCTCGCCGGCGCGTACCTGGTCGTGTTCGGGATCATCGGACTGATCCAGACGTCCGGTGACGGCACCGACGGTGATGTCGTCCTCGGCCAGGGCGCCAACACGCTGCTCTCGATCATCATGCTGGTCATCGGCGCGATCGTGCTGGTGGCCACCGTTCTCGGCCGCAACCTCGACACCGCGGCCGACAAGTACCTCGGCTGGGCCCTGCTCGTCCTCGGCAGCTACGGCCTGGCGTTCAGCCGCACCGACGCCAACATCTTCGGTCAGAGCATCGAGACCGTGATCGTCACCTACATCGTCGGGCTCGCGCTGATCACCGTCAGTCTCTACAGCAAGGTCGCGCCCGCCGCGCAGGCCGGCGCGCCCCGACAGGTAAGGGAGGGCCGCACGGCCTGATGGCGCACTATCCCCTCAATCATCACCTGCGTCAGACGTACCGTTTCCTCGCCGGCCTGGCCGGCTTGTACATGACCCTGTTCGGCGTCATCGGCATCGCGAAGACCTGGGGCGACCCGTTCTTCTATCGCGACGGCGGCGACTGGGTGCTCGGGCTGCGGACCAACCCCGCCGCGGCCTGGCTCTACACGATCGTGGGCGTCGTGCTGCTGGCGGCGGTGCTGCTCGGCGGCAACCTCTACCACCGCGTCACACTCGTGCTCGGCTGGGGACTCTGCGGCCTGGCCGTGCTGATGATGGCCTTCATCCAGACCGACGCGAACGTGCTCAACGCATCCATGATCAATGTCATCGTGACGATCATTCTCGGGCTCGTCGCGCTCGTCGGTGGTCTTTACGGCAAGGTGGGTACGCCCAAAGCCGCGCAAGCCGAGCAGATGGCGGCGCACAACGCGCGCTAGCGAGTCTTCCTTGTCAGCAAGGTCGGCTTCGGTTCGAGATGGGACAGGCCGTTCCACGCCAGGTTCACCAGGTGGGCGGCCACCATCTCCTTCTTCGGCTTGCGCGCCTCGCGCCACCACTGACCCACCAGCGCGACCATCCCGACCAGCGCCTGCGAATACAGCTCGGCGAACTTCGGGTCCATGCCGCGGCGCTTGAACTCGCCGCCCAGGATGTGCTCGACCTGGTGGGCCACGTCGTTCATCACGCTCGAGAAGTTGCCGGCCGGGGACAGCACCGGCGACTCCCGCACCAGCACCCGGAAGCCGTGCGGCTCGTCCTCGATGTAGTCCAGCAGCGCGAGCGCGGCCTGTTCCAGCAGCTCGCGCGGATGGCCCGCGGTCAGCGCCGCGGCGATCCGGTCGAGCAGCGAGCGCACCTCGCGGTCGACGACGACCGCGTACAGGCCCTCCTTGCCGCCGAAGTGCTCGTACACCACCGGTTTCGACACCTTGGCCCGCGCCGCGACCTCTTCCACACTGGTCGCGTCGAAACCGCGCTCGGCGAACAACTGCCGCCCGATCGCGATCAGCTGCTCCCGGCGCTGGGCGGCCGACATGCGTACCCGTGGGGTCGCCGCCGGCCGCTGCCGCCGAACGCGTCGCTGCTCGTCGCTGCTGTCGCCCGTCTCGGTCACCTGGCCATCCTGCCAGTTGTGCCCTTTGTCCATGTCCCCCGTGGACGGGCTCACGCTTTCGTCATCTTGGTGGAAAGTCGCTCCATGTTCGGCCACTTGACCGCCCACGCGGCGCCGCTCTTCTCGAACAGCCAGATCACACGGGCCGAGATGTCGATCTGACCGCGCAGCACGCCGTGCCGGGCGCAGGTCGGGTCGGCGTGGTGCAGGTTGTGCCAGCTTTCCCCGAACGACACGATCGCCAGCGGCCAGAAGTTCGAGGCCTTGTCCCCGTTGCGCACCTCGAACGGCCGCTCGCCGTACACGTGGCACACCGAGTTGATCGACCACGTGATGTGGTGCAGCAGGCCGATGCGCACGATGCCGGCCCAGAAGAACGCGGTCAGCGCGCCCTGCCACGACCAGGTCACCAGGCCGCCGATCAGCGCCGGGCCCGCGGTCGAGAAGATCACGATCGCCGGGAACAGCTTGTCGATCCGGTTCATGTCCTTGTCGGCCAGCAGATCCGGCGCGAACCGCTCCCGGTTCGACAGCTCGCGGCTGAACATCCATCCCATGTGGGCGAACCAGAGGCCCTTGGTCAGGGCCCAGAAGCTGGTGCCGTACCGCCACGGCGAGTGCGGGTCGCCCTCCTGGTCGCTGAACATGTGGTGCCGCCGGTGGTCCGCCACCCACTGGATGATGTTGCCCTCGATCGCCAGCGACCCGGCCAGCGCCAGGGAGACCCGCAGCCAGCGCTTCGCCTTGAACGACCCGTGCGTGAAGTACCGGTGGAAGCCGACCGTGATGCCGAGCCCGGAGATCAGGTAGAAGACGGCGCCGATGGCGATGTCCGTCCACGAGAGCCAGCCGCCCCAGGCGACGGGGATCGCGGCCAGGACGGCCAAGAAGGGGACCACCACGAAGGCGTACAGGGCGATGAGGATGCCGCGGGACTGCGGCCCATCGGTGAGCGGTTTCGGACCGGCCTGGGGCTCGGCCTGGACAACGGCTTCGACGGTCATGACACCTCACTGAGCTGGGGGGCAGGGGGAGATGACGGCGCGGGGAGATCAAGTAGTTACGCCTACGTCACCGTAACTTACGCCACCGTAGCTGGAGCGGGTCGCGACTCCAAGAGGTCGCGTCAAGCGAATTGTCTGGCATGCCTTGGGGCTTACCGCTCTGCGTACGAGCGTCCTAACGTAGGTACGTAAGGAGGTGGCGTGGTGGTGAGGGCGAAGAAGGACGAACGGCGGGCGGCGATCGCGATGCGGTTGGACGGGTTTTCGGTGCCGCGGATCGCGATCGAGCTCGGCGTGTCGAAGTCGACGGCGTATCTGTGGACCCGGGACATCCCGCGGGACGCGACGCCGGAGGAGGCGGCCGCGCGGCGAAGCCGGCACTCCAAGGAGATGGCGATCGCCCGGTGGGCGCCGATAAACAGGGAGCGTGACGCTCGCCGGGCAGACCTGAACCGCGCGAGCCGGGACTGGGTGGGCGCGTTGACCGACCGCGAGGTGCTGCTCCTCGGCGCCATGAGCTACTGGTGCGAAGGGACGAAGTCCAAGCCGTGGCAGCCCCATCAATGTCGAGTCACGTTCATCAACAGTGACCCGGCGCTGATTCTCGTCTTTCTCCGTTTCCTCGAGTTGGCCGGTCAGGATCGGCAGCGGCTGGTCTATCGGATTCACATTCACGAGTCGGCGGATGTCGATGCAGCCGGTCGCTGGTGGGCAGATGTCGTGGGGGTTCCCGTCGAACGGTTCGCGCGCCCGACGCTGAAGACGCACAACCCGTCCACCGTCCGGCGCAACGTCGGCGATCCTTATCGGGGCTGCCTGATCGTCCGGGTTCCCAAGTCGCGGGAGCTGTACTGGAAGATCGAGGGTTTGGTGAGTGGGATTGCAGATGCGGGGGCGCCGACCGGGGGCGGTAGTATGTGTCCCACGGAAATGACCTAGAAGGTTTGTCCGCTTTGCCCTCCCGAGTCGTCTAAGGGCAGGACATCACATTTTGGTTGTGATTATAGGGGTTCGAATCCTCTCTCGGGAGCTCTCCACCTGCGGCTGAGTTGTCGCCGCGTCGCGCAGTGTCAACTGCGAACAATGCCTACAGCGAACAATGGAGTTATCGCGTGAGCCAGGCCCCTCGTCGAACTGTTGTCGTGCTTGCTGCCGGTGAGGGCAAGCGGATGAAATCCGCCCTCCCCAAGGTGCTGCACCCGCTGCTCGGGCGCACGCTGCTCGGGCACGTGCTGGTCGCGGCCGAGGCAGTCGAGGCGGAGCAGACCGTCGTGGTGGTGGGGCACAAGGCCGAGCAGGTGCGGGCGCACCTGGCCGAGGTCGCGCCGGCGGCGGTGCCGGTGCTGCAGGCCGAGCAGAACGGGACGGGGCACGCGGTGCGGATCGCGCTGGACGCGGTGCCCGAGGCGGCCGGCACCGTGGTCGTGCTGTCCGGTGACGCGCCTCTGTTGCGGGCCGAGACGCTGGCGGGGCTGATCGAGGCGCACGAGTCGGGGAACCGGGCGGCGACCGTGATGGCCGCGGTGGTGGACGACCCGACGGGGCTGGGCCGGATCGTGCGGGACGCCGGGGGCGGCCTGTCGCGGATCGTGGAGCAGCGGGACGCGTCGGCCGAGGTGCGGGCGATCAAGGAGATCAACGGCGGGATCTACGCGTTCGACGCCACCGCGCTGCGGTCGGCGCTCGGGAAGATCTCGACGGACAACGATCAGGGCGAGGAGTACCTGACCGACGTGTTCGCGCTGCTGGTCGAGGTGGGCAGCCCGGTCGGCGTGTTCGTGGCGCCGGACGCGGCGGAGACGCTCGGGGCCAACGACCGGGCGCAGCTGGCCGAGCTGCGGTCGCTGCTGCGGGATCGGGTGAACACGGCCTGGATGCGGTCGGGGGTCTCGATCCTCGACCCGGCCACCACCTGGATCGACGTGACCGTCACGCTCGAGCCGGACGCGGTGATCGACCAGAACTCGCAGCTTCAGGGCGACTCGTCGGTGGCGGCGGGCGCGGTGGTGGGGCCGGACACGACTTTGATCGACACGTCGGTGGCGGCGGGGGCGACGGTTCTGCGTACGCACTCGATCGGCGCCGAGGTGGGACCGGACGCGACCGTGGGGCCGTTCTCGTTCCTGCGGCCGGGCACGAGGCTGGCGCGCAAGTCGAAGATCGGCGGCTTCGTCGAGGCCAAGAACGCCGAGCTGGGTGAGGGCGCGAAGGTGCCGCATCTGTCGTATGTGGGTGATGCCTCGATCGGGGCCAAGGCGAACATCGGCGCCGGCACGATCTTCGCCAACTACGACGGGGTCAACAAGAACCGGACGACGGTGGGCGAGGCCGCGTTCGTCGGGTCGGACACGGTTTTGATCGCGCCGGTCGAGGTGGGTCCGGGGGCCTATGTGGCGGCCGGCAGCGCCATCGGCAAGGACGTGCCGTCGGGGAGCCTGGGCGTGACGCGGGCGCCGCAGCGCAACGTGGAGGGCTGGACGGCCCGGCGCCGGGCGGGGACGGTGTCGGCCGAGGCTGCCGAGCGGGCCGCGCGGGGCTCGGGCGAGGTCTCCGAGGCCGAGTAGGCGAAGCGGGGCACAGGCGAGGTCCCGGCGGCCGAGTGGGCGAAGCGGGCTCTTCGGGGGCTCGCGGTAGGGAAAGCTGGGCTTGCGGCAGGGGAAAGCTGGGCCTGCGGCGGAGGAAGCCGGGCCGGCGGAGCGGAAAGCTGGGCCGGCGGCACGGAAAGCTGGAGTGGGCCGGGTGAGGCATCTCATCCGGTGGGCTCGGGGGCATGGCAAGTCGGTGGCCTCGGGGGATACTTCAGGTGACTAACCCCTCGATCCAACGGGAGCAGCGAGCCGATGGGCAGCATCGTCGCGGAGAACCGTAAGAGCCTGATGCTTTTCTCCGGCCGGGGTTTCCCGGAGCTGGCGGAGGAGATCGGCCAGGTGCTGGGCGTGGCGCCGACGCCGTCGGACTCGTACGAGTTCGCGAACGGCGAGATCTTCGTTCGTTTCAAGGATTCGGTTCGTGGTTCGGACGCCTTCGTCGTGCAGTCGATGACGGAGGGGGTGAACCGGTGGGTCATGGAAACGCTGATCATGATCGACGCCCTGAAGCGGGGGTCGGCGAAGCGGATCACCGTGGTGTTGCCGTTCTACCCCTACGCGCGGCAGGACAAGAAGCACCGCGGCCGGGAGCCGATCTCGGCCCGGCTGGTGGCCGACCTGCTGAAGACGGCGGGCGCGAACCGGATTCTCACCGTCGACCTGCACACCGCGCAGATCCAGGGCTTCTTCGACGGGCCGGTGGACCACCTGTTCGCGATGGACATCCTGGCCGAGCACGTGGAGAAGAAGTTCGCGGGCCGGCCGCTGACGGTGGTGGCGCCGGACTCGGGCCGGGTGCGGGTGGCGGAGCGCTGGACGGACCGGCTGGGGGGCTGTCCGCTCGCGTTCATCCACAAGACCCGTGACCCGCTGAAGCCCAACCAGGTGGTGGCGAACCGGGTGGTCGGCGAGGTCGAGGGCCGGGTGTGCCTGATCGTCGACGACATGATCGACACCGGCGGCACGATCACCAAGGCCGCCGACATCCTCTTCGAGGAGAACGCGGCCGATGTGATCGTGGCCTCGACCCACGCGCTGCTGTCCGACCCGGCGACCGAGCGGTTGAAGAACAGCCGGATCAGCGAGCTCGTGGTGACGAACACGCTGCCGCTGCCGCCGGAGAAGCGGCTCGACAAGATCACCGTGTTGTCGATCGCGCCGCTGCTCGCCCGGGCCATCCGCGAGGTCTTCGACGACGGCTCGGTCACCACGCTTTTCGGCGGCTTGAGCTAGAAAGTCCGGTTGCCGGCGATGCAACTTGCATCGCCGGAGTGAACTCGCGCGGGCAGCACGGACCCGCTGGGGAGTCGCTCGGTGTGGCAGGTAAGATGGTGCGGTTGCCACGGCGAGGGTGCCCCGCGGTCTGCTGAGGTTCGCAGCCGCTGGGGGGCACCGTGATCGACGCGGTGCTCCGGGCCTGTGCCCAGCGCGCCTCCCTCTGCCCGGCAGCGCCGACGACGGCCTTCAGCACCTTGGCGGCCGATTACCACGCCGGAACAGCACTGCCGGACCATCGCAGCCCGCCGACTTACGACGCAGCCCGATCGAAGAGTTTCAGGAGTTTCCCCGTGTCCGAGGTAAAGATCAGCGCCGAGCCCCGTACCGAGTTCGGCAAGGGTGGTGCCCGCCGCACGCGCCGGGCCGGTTTGGTGCCCGCCGTGCTGTACGGCCACGGCGAGAAGCCGCAGCACATCGCCCTGCCGGCCCGCGAGTTCGCGGCCGCTATCCGGCACGGCGGCCTCAACCAGGTTTTCACCATCGACATCAACGGCGCGTCGGGCACCACGCTCGCGCTGCCCAAGGCCATCCAGCGTGACCCGGTCAAGGACACGTACGAGCACGTGGACCTGCTGATCGTGAAACGTGGCGAGAAGGTCCAGGTCGACGTCCCGGTGACGCTGACCGGCGAGGCCGCTCGCAACACCCTCGTGGTGAGCGAGTCGACGACCCTGGCGATCGTGGCCGAGGCCATGCACCTCCCGTCCGGCTTCGAGGTCTCGATCGAGGGCCTCGAGGCGGGCGCGCAGGTGACCGCCGGCGACGTGAAGCTGCCGAGCGGTGTCGA
This sequence comes from Actinoplanes sp. NPDC051537, assembly GCF_055586105.1. Taxonomy (NCBI): domain Bacteria; kingdom Bacillati; phylum Actinomycetota; class Actinomycetes; order Micromonosporales; family Micromonosporaceae; genus Actinoplanes; species Actinoplanes sp. NPDC051537. Next base: position 92,420 of record NZ_JBVJIU010000012.1, on the reverse strand, counting down.
GCTCGCGGTCGAGCCCGACTACGTGCTGGCGATCGTCTCCCAGGCGCAGACGGCCGAGCAGCTCGAGGGGGCCGAGGCCACCGAGAGTGCCGAGGCGACCGAGGGCGAGACCGCCGAGGGCGCGTCCGAGGAGTAAATCCGCTTCGGCGGTGCCAAGCAGTGATCAGGGAAAGCGCCCCGGGCGGGCGCTTTCCCTGACGTGTATGTGGAGGGTCTGTGAGCGACGACTCGACGTGGCTGGTGGTCGGCCTGGGCAACCCGGGCAAGGAGTACGCCGGCAACCGGCACAACGTGGGCTTCATGGTGGCCGAGCTGCTGGCGTCCCGGGTGGGCGCGAAGTTCGGCCGGTCGAAGCGCGCGCACGCCGAGGTGGCCGAGGGCCGCCTGGGCTTCGGCGGGCCGAAACTGGTGCTGCTCAAGCCCCTGACGTACATGAACCTGTCCGGCGCGCCGGTGGCTTCGCTGGCGCAGTTCTTCAAGGTGCCGGTGGCGAACGTGATTGCCGTGCATGATGAGCTTGACGTGCCGTACGGGCAGGTGCGGGCCAAGCGGGGCGGCGGCGAGGGCGGCCACAACGGGTTGCGGTCGATGTCGAAGTCGCTGTCCAGCAAGGAGTACGCGCGGGTCCGTTTCGGGATCGGACGGCCGCCGGGCCGGCAGGACCCGGCCGATTACGTGCTGTCCGACTTCTCCGGCGCGGAACGCAAGGAGCTCGAGTTCCTCGTCGACCGGGCCGCGGACGTCGTCGAGGCGGTCGTGCTCGAGGGCGTCGAGTGGGCGCAGAACAAATACCACGGCGGCTGATCCGGCGGGGTCCGAACGGATAGATCCTTTGGGCGGTTTTGTCCGTCTCGCGATCCCGTGACGCTGGCCGCCGTCCGAGCGTTGGTCACTCGTACGCACCGCGCGGTGCGGCGGGCCGGCGTGGCGGGGGGAGGTTCGGGGTGAAGCAGGACCTGTCGGCGGAGCAGGATGCGGTGTTGACCGAGCCGACCGTTCTGCTGCCGGAGATCCGGTCCACCCCGGCCGAGATGCCGCCGGAGGGATACGGCCCGGCGAACCATCCACCGGCCAACCACGGACCACGGCCGCGACCGAACCGGACCGCGAGCCGCAAGCGCAACGCGAAGATCCCGGCGCCGGTGGTGCCGCTGAGCCCGCCGCCCGCGGGAGCCCAGGCCGCACCGGCGCGGCCGAACACGACGAACGAGTCGGCGCGGCCGAAGACGACGAACGAGCAGGCCGCGCCGCCGCGGCCGAAGCCGGACAACGCGCCGCCGCGGTCGGTGCGCGGAGCGCCGGACCGGGAACGCAACCAGGCCGGCGACCGGCGCTGGTCGAAGCGGCGCAACCGGTCGGCGGCGACCAGGCCGGCGGCCCGGCCCTTCGTGCGGGTGCGCGGCCGCCACGCGGCGATGTCCCGGCGTCAGCGGTGGGAGCGCAGCTACGTGCGGGCGCTCGTGCTGTGCGACCTGCTGGCGGGCAGCGCGGCCGGCGCGGTGACGTTCGGGGTGCGCTTCGGCGACGAGGTCACCGCCTACAACCGCGGCTACATGGTGCTGACGGCGCTGCTTCCGGTGCTGCTGCTGGCGGTGCTGGCGGTCTCCCGGGCGTACGAGCGCCGGTTCCTCTTCGTCGGGACCGACGAATACCAGCGGGTCCTCCGCGGCGGGATGGGTCTGATCGCGGGGGCGGCGCTGGTCTCGTACGCGCTCGATCTCGATTTGGCCCGGGGTTATGTTCTCGCCGCCCTGCCGACGGCCGTCGTCTCCGCCGTGGTGCTGCGGTTCGCCCTGCGCAAGCGGCTGCACTGGGCCCGTGCCCGCGGGGAGAGCCTGCGCCGCGTGATACTGGTCGGCCACGAGCTGTCGGTCATCGGGATGGCCCGCCAGCTGCGCCGGGAGCGCTATCACGGCCTCGAGGTGGTGGGCGCGTGCCTGCCGCCGGCGCACGACGGCGCCGGGATGGGCGTGCTGCCGATCTACGGAACGTTCGAGGACGTGGCGAACGCCGTCGATCTCGCCGACGCGGACACGGTGGTGGTGCTGAGCTGCCCGGAGCTGGACGGCGCGCACCTGCGCCGGCTGGCCTGGCGGCTCGAGCGCGACGAGGTCGACCTGGTGGTGGCGAGCGCGCTGGTCGACGTGGCGGGCGCGCGCACCACGATCCGGCCGTTCGACGGGCTGCCCATGCTGCACGTCGAGCACCCACGGCTGCACGGCGGGTCGCGCCTGGTCAAGGACGCGTTCGACCGGATCGGCGCGCTGGCGTTGCTGGCCGCCTTCGGGCCGCTGCTGCTGACCGTCGCACTGTGTGTGCGGATGACCTCGCGCGGGCCGGTACTCTTTCGTCAGGTACGGGTCGGGCGCGACGGCCGCCTGTTCCGCATCTTCAAGTTCCGGAGTATGTACGTCGACGCCGAGGCCCGGCTGGCCGAGCTGCGGCATCTCAACGAGCACGACGGTGTGCTCTTCAAAATCCGCGACGACCCGCGGGTCACCCGGGTGGGCCGGTGGATACGCCGGTTCTCGCTGGACGAGCTTCCGCAGCTGCTGAACGTGGCGCTCGGCCAGATGTCGTTGGTGGGCCCGCGACCGCCGCTGCCGTCGGAGGTGGCCGCGTACGCCGACGACGTGCGGCGCCGTCTGGCCGTGAAACCCGGCATGACGGGCCTTTGGCAGGTTTCCGGACGATCGGACCTGCCGTGGGAGGAAGCCGTCCGGTTGGACCTGCGCTATGTGGAGAACTGGTCGCTCAGTTTGGACCTGGTGATCCTTTTGCGGACGATGACCGCCGTGGTGCGCTCGTCGGGAGCGTACTGAAGTGAGGGAGCCTCCATGACCAGCGAGCGGACAGAGACGTCCCCGCGCATCATCAGCCAGCGGGACGACGCCGCCGGCACGCCCCCGGTGATCGACTCGGCGTTCGCGCGCTGGCTCGCCGACCGGGCGGGGCAACTGTTGCTGCAGGTCCGCGATGAGCTGGGCTACTCGGACGGCAAGGCGCTCAAGACCGCCGGCGACCGCGCCGCCCACGATCTGCTGCGCGCGGAGCTGGCCCGCTGGCGTCCCGCCGACGCGGTGCTCTCCGAGGAGGACGACCACTCCCGGCTCGCCTGGCAGGACGGCGAGCACACGACCGTACGCCCGGAGCGTCTCGGCGCCGGGCGGGTCTGGATCATCGACCCGCTCGACGGCACCCGCGAGTTCTCCGAGGAGGGGCGCACCGACTGGGCCGTGCACGTGGCCCTCTGGACCGCCGAGTCGGCGAGCCCGAGCCACCTGGCGGCGGGCGCGGTGGCGATGCCGGCCCGGCACCGGACGATCGCCACGGATCACGCGCCGGCGTACCCGCCGATGCCGTTGCACGACGACGGCCGCATCCGGATCGCCGCGAGCCGCACCCGCCCGCCGGCCTTTGTGACCGCTCTCGCGGACGACATCGATGCCGAGCTGGTGCCCATGGGATCGGCCGGTGTGAAGATCGCCGCGGTGATAAACGGCGAGGCAGATGCCTATGTGCACGCGGGTGGGCAGTACGAGTGGGACTCCGCCGCCCCGGTCGCTGTGGCGCTGGCCACCGGCCTGCACGCTAGCCGAATCGACGGTTCTGCGCTGAAATACAACGAGGCCGACCCTAAGTTGCCGGACCTCGTGGTGTGCCGTAAGGATCTCGCTCCTCGGTTGCTTGCAGCGTTGCAGCGTCACCTCCCGTCAGAATGACGGTTCACACTTGCAACACGGCCGTAAACCCCCGGAAAGGTCGGGAAACCGCATGAGCCAGGCAGGGCACTACCGCGTCTCGCATCTCGATGCTCTCGAGGCCGAGAGCATCTTCGTCATGCGCGAGGTGATGGCCGAGTTCGAGCGTCCCGTCCTGCTGTTCTCCGGCGGCAAGGACTCGATCGTGATGCTGCGGCTGGCCGAGAAGGCGTTCGCGCCGGCCCGCATCCCGTTCCCGGTCATGCACGTCGACACCGGCCACAACTTCGGCGAGGTCCTCGAGTTCCGCGACACCCGGGTCGCCGCGCTCGGCCTCAACCTGGTGGTCGCCAGCGTGCAGGAGGCGATCGACACCGGCCTGGTCCGCGAGCTTCCCGACGGCACGCGCAACCGGATCCAGACGCCGGTGCTGCTGAACGCCGTCGAGAAGTACCGGTTCGACGCGCTGTTCGGCGGCGCCCGCCGGGACGAGGAGAAGGCCCGGGCCAAGGAGCGGATGTTCAGCTTCCGCGACGAGTTCGGCCAGTGGGACCCGAAGAACCAGCGTCCCGAGCTGTGGGCGCTCTACAACGGGCGGCACCACCCGGGCGAGTCGATCCGGGTGTTCCCGCTGTCGAACTGGACCGAGCTCGACGTGTGGCACTACATCGCCCGGGAGAACATCCCGCTGCCGAGCATCTACTACGCCCACGACCGCGAGGTCGTCGAGCGCAACGGCATGTTCTACGCGGTCAACGAGTTCATCAAGCTGCGCGACGGCGAGACCAGCGAGGTGCGACGGGTGCGCTACCGCACGGTCGGCGACGCCTCGCAGACCGCCGCGGTGCTGTCCGACGCGGACACGGTGGAGAAGGTGATCGACGAGGTCGCCGCCACCCGGATCACCGAGCGCGGCGCCACCCGCGGCGACGACAAGGTCAGCGAAGCAGCGATGGAAGACCGCAAGCGAGAGGGTTACTTCTGATGAGTCAGGCCGTCCTGGAGAATGAGACGGCGCCGCCGGCGCGCATGGACCTGCTGCGGTTCGCCACCGCGGGCAGCGTCGACGACGGCAAGTCGACCCTGATCGGGCGTCTCCTCTACGACACGAAGACGATCTTCGCCGACCAGCTCGAGGCGGTCGAGGCGGCCAGCGCGTCCCGCGGCGACGAGTACACCAACCTGGCGCTGCTCACCGACGGCCTGCGGGCCGAGCGGGAGCAGGGCATCACGATCGACGTCGCGTACCGCTACTTCGCCACCCCGCGGCGGAAGTTCATCATCGCCGACACCCCCGGGCACATCCAGTACACCCGGAACATGGTCACCGGCGCCTCCACCGCCGACCTGGCGCTGATCCTGGTCGACGCGCGGAAGGGCCTGGTCGAGCAGTCCCGCCGGCACGCGTTCCTGACGTCGCTGCTGCGGGTGCCGCACCTGGTGCTGTGCATCAACAAGATGGACCTGGTCGACTGGGACAAGGCGGTCTACGACAAGATCGCCGACGAGTTCACCTCGTTCGCGGCCAAGCTCGAGATCACCGATCTCACGATCATCCCGGTCTCGGCGCTGAACGGCGACAACATCGCCTCGCGCTCGGAGAACAGCCCCTGGTACGAGGGCCCGTCGCTGCTGCATCACCTGGAGCACGTGCACATCGCCTCGGACCGCAACCTGGTCGACGTGCGGTTCCCGGTGCAGTACGTGATCCGCCCGCAGTCGACCACGGTCACCGACTACCGCGGCTACGCCGGACAGGTCGCCTCGGGCGTGCTCAAGCCCGGCGACGAGGTGATGGTCCTGCCCTCGGGCCTGCACAGCACCATCGCGGCGATCGACACCGCCGACGGCCCGGTCGCGGAGGCGTTCCCGCCGATGTCGGTCACCGTCCGGCTGGCCGACGAGATCGACATCTCCCGTGGCGACCTGATCTGCCGGCCGCACAACGCGCCGGCCGTCGCCCAGGACATCGAGGCGATGGTCTGCTGGATGGACGAGACGGCCCCGCTGCGGGTCGGCGGCAAGTACGCCATCAAGCACACCACCCGGACGGCCCGCACGGTCGTCCGCGGGCTGCAGTACCGCCTCGACGTGAACACCCTGCACCGCGACGACAAGGCCGGCGAGCTTCAGCTCAACGAGATCGGCCGGGTCAAGCTGCGCACCACCGTGCCGCTGCTCGCCGACGAGTACCGCCGCAACCGCACCACGGGTGGCTTCGTCCTCATCGACGAGAGCACCAACCGTACGGTCGGCGCCGGGATGATCATCGAGGCTCAGTAAGGCGTTCCTGCAGCGTCGCCCAGACCACCTTGCCGGTCCGCGTGGGCAGCCAGCCCCACGCGGCCGCGGTGGCCGCCACCACCCGCATGCCCCGGCCCCGCTCGTCGAGCGGCCGGCCCCGCATCGGCCGGGCCGGCTTGAGCAGTCGGGGCGGCGCGGCCACGCCGTCCGAGACGGTCAGATGGATGCCGTTGCCGCGCAGGCCGGCCGCCACCGTGATGGTGGTCCGCGCGTGCTCGATCGCGTTGGTGACCAGCTCCGACATCACCTGCCGGCTCGGGTGCAGCAACTCCGGCCGGCCCCACGCCAGGCAGGCGTCGCCGACCAGGTTGCGGGCCATGCTCGGCGACTCCGGATCCGGCGGCAGGATCGCCATCACCCGCTCGGTCAGCGGCAGCCGGCCGGCGATCGCCACCCGGGCCTGGCGCACCCGCGCGTAGACCGGCAGGAAGCGGGGCGCGCCGAGCCGCTGGAGGCGGTCGGCGAGCGGCAGCCGCGGCGGCACGCACAGGGCCAGCTGGACGCCCGGCTCGCGGGCGAAGGCGCTGCTGCGGGCCGCCATCCACGTCGGCGCGCTCACGCTCTGCGGGTCGTCGAGGTCGGTCAGGTCGATGATGAGCGCCTCGGGATGCTCGGCGAGGCACTTCTCGAGCACGGTGCGGACCTGGCGCCGCAGCGGGCGGTCCCAGCGGCCCCGCACGGTCATGAGGGCCACCGCGGCGTCGAGGTCGCCCTCGATCCGGACCTCGGGTGGACACGCTGCGCTTACGGACATGCCGTCACGGTAACCGCGCCGGGGGAATCTCCTGGGTGACGGTAGCCCGCGCGGGTGATCGGATTTAAGTCCTGCAACGTTGTAAAGTCCTGCCGTGCCGCCCGGCCTGAAGGACGTCGCCGCCCGGGCCGGTGTGTCGATCAAGACGGTGTCCAATGTCGTCAACGGCTACGTGCACGTCGCGCCGCTGACCCGGGCCCGGGTCCAGGCCGCGATCGACGCCCTCGGCTACGTGCCCAACTCCGCCGCGCGCCGCCTGCGCGGCGGGCGCTCCGGCGTGGTCGCGCTCGCCGTCCCCGAGCTGCGCTCGCCCTACTTCGCCGAGCTCGCCGGGCAGATCGTGCGGGCGGCCGAGCCGCGCGGCTGGACCGTGCTGATCGACCAGACCGGCGGCCGCGGGGACCGGGAGCGCGACATCGTCGCCGGCCTGCGCCGGCACGCGATCGACGGGCTGATCCTCAGCCCGGTAGAGATCCCGGCCGGCGATCTCAGCCGGCGGCACGGGGTGCCGGCCGTGCTGCTGGGCGAGCGGATCCGGGACGGGCCGGCCGACCACGTGGCGATCGACACCGCGGCCGCGGCCACCGAGGCCACCCGCCACCTGCTGCGCCTCGGCCGGCGCCGGATCGCCGCGATCGGCGTGCCGGACGGGCCGTCGGCGGTCACCCGGCGGCTGCGACTGGCCGGCTACCGGTCGGCGCTGGCCGAGGCCGGGATCGCACCCGACCCGGGGCTGGAGACGCCGGCCGGCGGCGTGCGGCGGGCCGACGGCGCGGCGGCGATGGCGTGGCTGCTCGATTCCGGCCGGCGGCCGGACGCGGTCTTCTGCTTCACCGACCTGCTCGCCCTCGGCGCCGTCCGCACGCTGCTGGAGCGCGGCGCGGACGTGCCCGGCGACATCGCGGTGATCGGCACCGACGGCCTCGAGGAGGGCCGGTTCAGCACGCCGTCGCTGAGCACGGTCGACCCGGACACCGAGCGGATCGCGCAGCTCGCCGTCGACCTGCTGGCCGAGCGGCTCGGCGAGATCGACGGCGCGGCGACGCCGGCGCCGCCGCGCCAGATCTGCGTCGAGCACCGCCTGATCGCCCGGGAGAGCACCCTCGGGCGCCCCTAGGACTCGTCGTCGTCCTCGTGGTCGCGGTCGGTGGCCTCTTCGATCGCGTGGGTGATCGCGCCGGTGAGGTCGCCGGACGGCACCGCGATGCTCTCGCCGTCGACCTCCTCGGCCGGGCGGCGGTCGGGCTCCGGCTCGGGCGCCGTGGCGCCGCCGGAGAACCCGAACTCGTTGGGCTGGTCCGTTTCGCGAGTCATACCGTCCTGGTTACCCGGCGGAAAGCCGTTTCAAAGCTTTCCCGCGCCCGGGCCGGCCGTGGCGATCCAGCAGGTGGGGGCCGTGAAGCCGGCGTCCGCGTAGGCGGCCTCGACGGCCTCGATGGTGGCGTCCGCCCGATCGGTGTCGATCAGGGCGAGGACGCAGCCGCCGAACCCGCCGCCGGTCATCCGCGCGCCGTGCGCCCCGGCCGACAGCGCCGACTCGACGGCGAGGTCGATCGGGGCGACCGTGATCTCGAAGTCGTCCCGCATCGAGGCGTGCGACGCGGTCAGCAGCGGGCCGATCTCGCGCACCCGGCCGTCCTGCAGCAGCGCCACCGTGTCGAGCACGCGCTGGTCCTCGGTGACGATGTGCCGCACCCGGCGGCGCATCACGCCGTCGTCGCCGTCGTCGAGCCTGTCCAGGGCCGCGGCCAGGCCGTCGAGCGGCACGTCGCGCAGCGCGGGGACGCCCAGGATGCGGGCCGCCTCCTCGCACGACTTGCGGCGGGCGCCGTACTCGCCGTCGACGTGCTGGTGCGGGGCATTGCTGTTGATCACCAGGATGGCCAGGCCGGCGGCGGCCAGGTCGAACGGGATCTGCTCGACCTCGTAGGTGCGGCAGTCGAGGAACAGCGCGTGGCCCTCGAGGCACCGGATCGACGCCGACTGGTCGAGGATGCCGGTGGGGGCGCCCACGTACACGTTCTCGGCCCGCTGGGCCAGCGCGGGGCGCCGCTCGACCGGCAGATCGAGGCCGCCCAGGTCGACCAGCGCGGTCAGCACCGAGGACTCGAGCGCGGCCGAGGAGGACAGGCCGGAGCCGACCGGCACCTCGGAGTCGAGCGCGATGCGCGCGCCCGGCACGTCGAAGCCGGCGTCCCGCAGCGACCAGACGATGCCGGCCACGTAGGCCGCCCAGCCGGTCACGCCGCCCGGCTCGGTCTCGCCGAAGGTGACCGTGCCGTCCTCGAACGTCGAGCAGACGGTCCACTCCCCGGCGGGGGCCGGACCGACCGCCGCCGTCGTGCGCTGCGGCAGCGCGAACGGGAGCACGAAGCCCTCGTTGTAGTCGGTGTGCTCGCCGATCAGGTTGACCCGGCCGGGCGCGAACCACAGGCCGGCCGGCTCGGTCCCGAACTCCTTGCGGAACAGGTCCGCGGCGCTCATGCGACGTGCGAGCGGTAGAAGGTCCAGGCGTCGCCGATCATCGCCTGGAGCGTGTTCTTCGCCGGCACCCAGCCGAGCTCGTCCCGGGCCTTGGCCGACGACGCCACCAGCGTGGCCGGGTCGCCCTCGCGGCGCGGCGCGAGCTCGGCCGGCAGCTCGGCGCCGGTGACCTCGCGGGCCACCTCGACGACCTGCTTGTTGGAGAAGCCGTTGCCGTTGCCCAGGTTGTAGATGCGGTGCTCGCCCGGGGTGGCCGCGTCCAGCGCCAGCAGGTGCGCGCGGGCCAGGTCCTCGACGTGGATGTAGTCGCGCACGCAGGTGCCGTCGACCGTCGGGTAGTCGTCGCCGAACAGCTGGAGCTTGGCCCGCTTGCCGGCGGCCACCTGAAGCGCGATCGGGATCAGGTGCGTCTCGGGGTCGTGCCGCTCGCCGATCTCGTAGCCGTCCCGGATGTACGCCCCCGCGACGTTGAAGTAGCGCAGCGAGACCGCGGCCAGCTTGTGCGCGAACGCCTCCGAGGTCAGCGCGTGGTCGAAGGTCAGCTTGGTGGCGCCGTACGTGTTCGTCGGGGCCTTCGCCGCGGACTCGGTGATCGGCAGCTCGACCGGGTTGCCGTAGACGGCGGCCGTCGAGGAGAAGATGAACCGCGGCACCCGGGCCGCGCGCACCGCGTCGAGCAGCGCCAGCGACTTGACCACGTTGTCGTGCCAGTAGAGCTCGGGCTTGACCATCGACTCGCCGGCCGCGATCAGGCCCGCGAAGTGCAGCACCGCGTCGAACCCGGCCTCGGGGGTGAGCACCTCGGCGGCGTCGCGGATGTCCTTCTCCACGAAGTTGGCATCCGGCGCGACGGCCGCCCGGAAGCCCGTGCTGAGATTGTCGAGCACGACGACCTCGTGCCCCGCGTCGAGCAGCAGCCGGCTGGTGACGCTGCCGACATAGCCGGCGCCCCCGGTGACGAGCAGTTTCACGGTGGTCTCGACCCTCTCGCTAGGCTTCTAGGGCAAGTCTGGCGCTAAAACGATCACAAGTCAACAGAAATGAACATAGACTCTCATGTGATCTAGCGGTGATCCCGTCACGGGAGTGGCCACGGGGGCGTTGGCCATCCAGTAACCACGACTGACAGAATGGCCCTCATGTCCGACGCCGCCCGCCGACCCCGCGTGCTCTCCGGCATTCAGCCGACCGCCGACTCGTTCCACCTCGGCAACTATCTGGGCGCGGTGCGCAACTGGGTGTCGTTGCAGGACACGCACGACGCGTTCTACTGCGTGGTCGACCTGCACGCGATCACGATGGGGCACGACCCGATCGCCTTGCGGAACCGCACCCGCATCTCGGCCGCCCAGCTGCTCGCCGTCGGCCTCGACCCCGAGCGCTGCACGCTGTTCGTCCAGTCGCACGTGCCCGAGCACGCCCAGCTCGCCTGGGTGCTCAGCTGCATCACCGGCTTCGGCGAGGCCGGTCGCATGGTCCAGTTCAAGGACAAGTCGGCCAAGGCCGCCGACACGACGACCGTCGGGCTGTTCACCTACCCGATCCTGCAGGCCGCCGACATCCTGCTCTACCAGGCCGACCAGGTCCCGGTCGGGGAAGACCAGCGGCAGCACCTCGAGCTCACCCGCGACCTGGCGCAGCGGTTCAATACGCGCTACGGCTCGACGTTCACGGTCCCGTCGGCGTACATCGTCCGCGACACCGCGAAGATCACCGACCTGCAGGACCCGACCGCGAAGATGTCCAAGTCGGCGTCCTCGCCGAACGGCATCATCGAGCTGCTCGAGGAGCCGGCCCGCTCGGCCAAGAAGATCAAGTCGGCGGTCACCGACGCCGGGCGCGAGATCCTCTACGACGAGGAGAACAAGCCGGGCGTCAGCAACCTGCTCACGATCTACGCGGCGCTCACCAACCGGGCCATCGACGAGCTTCTCGAGATGTACGAGGGCCGCGGCTACGGCGACCTCAAGAAGGATCTCGCCGAGATCGTCGTCGAGTTCGTGAAGCCGATCCAGGAGCGCACCCGGGCCTACCTCGAGGACCCCGGCTACCTCGACAAGGTGCTCGCCGTCGGGGCCGAGAAGGCGCGCGCCGTCTCGGCGGCCACGCTCGCCACGGCGTACCAGAACGTGGGCTTCCTCAGCCCGGCCCGCGAGGCCTGATCGCCGTGGCCGCGACCACGCGGATCGGCGTCGCGATCGACATCCCGCAGCCGTGGGGCGATCAGCTCACCCGCCGGCGGGCCGAGGCCGGTGACCCGCAGGCCGCCTACACGCCGGCGCACGTCACGCTGCTCGGTCCGACCGAGGTGGACGGCGCCGCGCTGCCGGCGATCGAGCGGCACCTGGAGAAGGTGGCGGCGGCCCAGCAGCCGTTCACCATCCACCTGCGCGGCACCGGCACGTTCCGGCCGATCACCGAGGTGGTCTTCGTGACGCTCGCGGTCGGCATCAGCGAGTGCGAGCTGCTGGCCGAGGCGATCACCTCGGCCGAGGACATCGACCGGGACTCGCGGTTCCCGTACCACCCGCACGTGACGGTCGCCCAGGACGTACCGGCCGAGCAGCTGGACGCGGTCTTCGAGGACCTCGCCGGCTTCTCGGCCAAGTTCCACGTCACCTCGTTCACGCTGTTCTCGCACGGTGGCGAGGGCCCCTGGCGACCGCGCCGCGACTTCCCGCTCGGTGCTTGAGCTGACCCGCGGCGGAAAACCCCAGATGGCAAAGCATGGGAAGTTTCCCAACCCGTGATTTCGGTTACGGTGCGCGCGTGAACCCGATCGATCGCGCCTACGAGGCCGCCGAGGCGCGCATCCTGCGGTTACGGATCAGATCTCGCTATTTCGACCACTTCAGCCGGGCGCTGATCCGCTTCTGGGACGTGCAGGGTGGACGGCTGGCCGCCGCCATCGCGTACTACGGCTTCTTCGCGATCTTCGCGCTGCTGCTGATCGGGTACTCGATCTTCGGGATCCTGCTCACCAACAACAAAGAGCTGTTCGACATCGTCCGCGACTTCCTCGCCGAGAACCTGCCGTTCATCGAGCCCGAGGCGATCCTCTCCAGCGGCAAGACCGTCGGCATCGTCGGCATCATCGGCCTGACCTTCACCGGCATCGGCTGGGTCGAGTCGATCCGCTCCTCGCAGCGGCTCATCTGGCGCGTTCCCGAACAACCCGGCTACATCGGCGTACGCCAGGCGCTCGATCTCGTGGTCCTGATCGGCATCCTGCTGCTGCTCGCCCTCTCCCAGCTCGCCGTCTACGGCCTGGAGAAGGTGCTCAACTGGCTGGCCGACGGCCTCATCCAGTCCGCGGTCAGCCTGCTGCTGACGATCGCGGTCAACATGCTGCTGGCGGCGGCGCTGCTGGCGGCCGTGCCCCGGCTGCGGATGACCGTGCGCCGGATCGCCCCGCCGGTGCTCCAGGTCGGCATCGGCATCACCCTGCTCAACACCGTCGGCAAGTCCTTCGTCGGGCTGGTGCAGCGCAATCCGGCATATGGGCTCGTCGGCTCGGCCGTCGGCGTACTGGTCTACCTCTATGTCTTCAACCAGTTGTTGCTGTTCGGAGCGGCCTGGGCGGCGACCAGCCCGCACGGCCGGGTGGTCGACCTGTCAGCTGACGATAAAAATGCCCCCGTGGGGCAAAACACCTGGATTCGGCACAGCCACCCGGAATGATGTGCCCGTGGGCACTCTGGTGACACTTGACCTGCCGGCGAACTCGCCGGTGGCCGACCTTCCCTGGGTCATCACGATCGGGTCGCTGGGCGACGAGGAAGACTGGGAACCGATCGTCTGCGGCCCCTACGAACGGGCGCACGCGCTCGCCCTCGCCCAGGCCGTGGTGGCCGACGAGGAGCTGATGGCGGTGGTCGAGCCGCTGCTGCCCCGCCCCGACGCCGAGGCGATCCGCGACGAGATCGAGCTGGCCCGGGCCGCGGTGGAAGGGCCCGGCGAGGCCGGGAACGGCGACGAAGATCTCGAGACCCGGCACGTACGCCCGGGGCGCGCGCCGACCGAGGGGGAGGTGCGCGCCGGCTGGGCCCGGATCGCCGAGCGCCTCACCGCTTGAGCAGCGTGCGGATCCCGTCCAGATAGGTCTCCTTGTCGGGAACGCCGGTCAGCAGGCGCTGCAGCGCGTATCCCGGCAGGAACCCGTAGTACGCCGTGGTGGTGGCCGCGATGTCGGTGCCCGGCGGCAGCTCGCCGCTCTCGACCGCGTTGGCGACCAGCGCCCCGATGCTGTCCCGCAGCGACTCGTACCGCTCCTTGACGATCGCGCCGATCGTCGGGTCGAGCGTGGCCTCGGCCCACACCTGCAGGGCGATCGGCAGGAAGCCGCCCGGCCCCATCTGGCGGTCGACCTCGTCGAGGACCAGCGACATCGAGTCGATCAGCGGCAGCCGCCGGACGGCCACCTCGTCGATGTGCTGCTGGATGCCGCCGACGACGGTGCCGGCGATGGCGCTGATGATCTCGTTCTTGGACTTGAAGTAGCGGTAGACCGCGCCCACCGACAGGCCGGCCTCCTGGATCAGGTCCTGCATCGAGGTGTTGTGCAGGCCCTTGCTCAGGAAGCAGACGCGGGCCGCGGCCAGGATCTGCTCCCGGCGGGCGGTCAGGTGTTGTTCGGAGACTCGTGGCACGACCCACATTCTAAAACGAGCGTTCGTTCTTGACTCGATCTCGTGTCCGGCGTCATGCTGTGCGCATAAAAGAACGAGCATTCGTTTTAGGAGAACGACATGCGCCGCAACTTCCTGGCCCTCGGCGTCCTCATCGCGATCGCGGTGGTCGCCGCACAGGCCCTGCTCATTCCGTTGTTCGCCGCTCCGGCCGCGAACCTGGCGCCGCGCGACCTCCCGCTGGCCGTGGCCGGTCCGCCGCAGGTCGCGCAGAAGCTGGCGGCCGAGCACCCGGGCGCCTTCGCGATCACTTCGGTGCCCGATGCGGCGACGGCCGACCAAAAGATCAAGGACCGGCAGGTGTACGGGGCGATCATCGTCACCGCGGCCGGACCCGAGCTCCACATCGCGTCCGCCGCCAGCCCCACCGTGGCCCAGCTGCTCACCCAGGCCGTGGGTAGCGGCACAGTGCGTGATGTGGTCCCGGTCGACCCGGACGACCCGCGCGGCGCCGGCTTCGGCGCCGGGTTCCTGCCGCTGGCCATCACCAGCCTGCTCGCCGGCGTGCTGGTCTACTTCTTCGTGCCGCGCCGCTCGGCCCGCCTGGTCGCGTTGCTGACCTTCGCCGCCCTGGCCGGGGTGGCCGGCGCCGGCGTGCTGGTCGGCTGGCTGGCGATCCTGCCCGGCGCCTACTGGGCCGTGGCCGGGGTGCTGGCGCTGGTCACGCTCGCGATCTCGGCGGCCGTGAGCGGGGTGGCCGCGCTGATCGGCCGCGAGGGCCTCGGGCTCGGGGCGGTCGTGGTGTTCCTGGTCGGCAACGCCCTCTCCGGCATCGCGGCGGCGCCCGAGCTCCTGCCGCAGCCGTGGGGCGAGATCGGCCAGTGGCTCCCGATCGGGGCCGGCGGCACGCTGCTGCGGTCGGTGGCCTATTTCGACGGTCGTGGGGCTGCCTTCGCGGCGACGGTGCTCAGCGCGTACGCGATCGGGGGCCTGTTCTTGATCTTGATCGGTCGCCAGGGGCTGGCGAAGAAGCCGGTGAGCGCGCCGGTCGAGGCCGCACCGGAGCTGGTGACGGCACACTGAGATAGTGGGCCCATGGTGCTCTCGCGGCGATGGGCGGTCTTCCTGACCTTGGTCGGCGTCTGGACCTGGGTGATCTGGCCCCGGTTCGGCCTGGCCATCTACCGGGACGACCGCTCGTTCGCCGACGGGAGACCCACATCGTTCCTGGTCGTGCACGTTTTGCTGATCGCCGCGTCGCTGGTCGTGGGCACTGTCGTGGGCGTCCTCGGCGTGCGGGCGTGGCGCGCAACCCGCCGATCGGCCGAAGAATTCGTGGCCACGGGCCCGTCGAGGCCGCAAGATTAACGGCATGTTACGCGATTGACCGGCTAATTGCCGGTCAGATCGACCTAAACAGGCGTTCAAAGTGATCTGCGGTTGCGGCGAGATAACGGTGCGCCAACAGTCCGGGACAAACCTCCGCCGCTGCCCTGGCCTGCGGCTACGCTCCCCAACTTGAAGACTCACCGACGGGTGTCGGTGTGCGTTGGAAGGAGGGCGTCTTGCGCCCAGTACGTGGGAAGCGGATCCTTGCGATTCTCGCGGCAGGTGGGCTGACGCTCGCCGCCGCCGCTTGTGGTGACGCCCCGGACGAGACTCCCAGTGGTAGCAGCAGCAGCGCCGCCACCGCAGCCGCATACAAGGCCTGCATGGTCACCGACACCGGTGGCATCGACGACAAGTCCTTCAACGCGTCGGCCTGGGCCGGCATGCAGGCCGCGCAGGCGCAGGCGTCCAACGTCGACCCGAAGTACGTGGCGTCGACGGCCGAGGCCGACTACGAGCCCAACCTGCAGGGCTTCGTGACGCAGAAGTGCAGCTTCATCCTCTCGGTCGGCGGTCTGATGGGCGACGCCACCAAGAAGGTGTCGGACCAGAACAAGGACGCGCAGTTCGCGATCGTGGACAGCGGCAGCACCGGGTCGAACGTGTACCCGATGCAGTTCGCCACCCACCAGGCCGCGTTCCTCGCCGGCTACCTGGCCGCGGGCTTCTCGAAGTCGCAGAAGGTCGCGACCTTCGGCGGCAAGCAGATCCCGCCGGTCACCATCTTCATGGACGGCTTCGCCGACGGCGTGGCCTACTACAACCAGAAGAAGGGCAAGAGCGTCCAGGTCCTCGGCTGGGACAAGGCCAAGCAGGCGGGCAGCTTCGCCGACGACTTCGCCAACCCGGCCAAGGGCAAGGCGCTGGCCAACACGTTCGTCGCGCAGGGCGCCGACGTGGTCCTGCCGGTCGCCGGCGGCACCGGCCTCGGCGCGGCCGAGGTCGCCCAGGGCTCCAGCGGCAAGGTCTCGGTCATCTGGGTCGACCAGGACGGCTGCAAGAGCGCGGCGCAGTACTGCAACGTGTTCCTGACCACCGTCGTCAAGAACATCACCAGCGCGGTGCAGAAGGCGGTCGTGGCCGGCGCCACCGGTCAGCCGCTCGCACCGAGCCCGGGCTACCTGGGCACGCTGGAGAACGACGGCGTCGAGCTCGCGCCGTACAACCAGTTCGACAGCAAGGTTCCGGCCGACCTCAAGGCCGAGGTCGACCAGCTGAAGAAGGACGTCATCTCGGGGACCGTAAAGATCGAGTCGGCCAACGCCCCTAAGTGATCCAGCAGTAGTAACATTCCGGCCGCCGCCCGGCTGCGAGTCTTTCTCGCAGCTGTGCGGCGGCTCCCTGCATACGGCCGAGGTCAGGAGATTCCGCTGAGACTCGAATTGCGCGGCATCACCAAGCGCTTCGGCGACCTGGTGGCCAACGACCACATCGACATCACCGTCGAGCCCGGCGAGGTGCACGCCCTGCTGGGCGAGAACGGCGCCGGCAAGTCGACGCTCATGAACCAGCTCTACGGCCTGCTCCAGCCGGACGAGGGCGAGATCCTGGTGGACGGCGAGGCCAAGGTCTTCCGCAGCCCCCGGGACGCCATCGCGGCCGGCATCGGCATGGTCCACCAGCACTTCATGCTGGTGCCGGTCTTCACCGTCGCGGAGAACATCGCGCTCGGCGCCGAGGACGTGCGCGGCGGTCCGCTCGGCATCCTCGACCGGCGGCGCAACCGCCGCGACGTGCTGGAGACCTCGAAGCGGTACGGCCTGCCGGTCGACCCCGACGCCGTGGTGGAGAACCTGCCGGTCGGCGCGCAGCAGCGGGTCGAGATCGTCAAGGCCCTCACCCGCGACGTCGACCTGCTCATCCTCGACGAGCCGACCGCGGTGCTCACGCCGCAGGAGACCGACGAGCTGCTCGCGGTCATGCGCTCGCTGGCCGAGACCGGCAAGTCGATCGTCTTCATCACCCACAAGCTGCGCGAGGTCAAGGCCGTCGCCGACCGCATCACGGTGATCCGCCGCGGTCGCACGGTCGGCACCGCGAGCCCCGACACCTCCGAGGACGAGCTGGCCGCGCTCATGGTCGGCCGCGACGTCAGCCTCGAGGTCACCAAGACCCCGGCCGACCCCGGCCGCGAGGTGCTCAAGATCTCCGGCCTGGTGGTCGACGACGACCGCGGCGTGCGCGCGGTCGACGGCGTCGACCTCGAGGTGCGGGCGGGCGAGGTGCTGGGCATCGCGGGCGTGCAGGGCAACGGCCAGACCGAGCTGGTCGAGGCGATCATGGGCCTGCGCCCGGTCCGGGCCGGCGCGATGGAGCTCGACAGCGAGAGCCTGGCCGGCATGGGCACCAAGAAGATCCTGCGCTCCGGCGTCGGCTACATCCCCGAGGACCGCAGCCTCGACGGCGTGGTCAAGGAGTTCTCGGTCGCGGAGAACCTCGTGCTCGACATGTACGACCGGGAGCCGTTCGGCAACTCGTTCCGGCTGAACCCGAAGGCGATCGCCGAGTCGGCGCGGGAGCGGGTCGACCAGTTCGACATCCGCACCTCATCGCCGGAGCACGCGGTCAGCACCCTCTCCGGCGGCAACCAGCAGAAGGTCGTGGTCGCCCGGGAGATGTCCCGCCCGCTGCGCCTGATGATCGCCAGCCAGCCGACCCGCGGCGTGGACGTGGGCTCGATCGAGTTCATCCACAACCAGATCATCCACGAGCGGGACAACGGGACCGCGGTTCTGGTGGTCTCCAGCGAGCTGGACGAGGTGGTCGGCCTCGCCGACCGGGTCGCGGTCATGTACCGCGGCCGGATCCTGGCGACGGTCTCGCCCGACATGCCCCGGGAGGAGCTCGGCCTGCTGATGGCCGGCGTCACCGGCGCGGCCGAAGAGGAAGCAGCCGCAGAGGAAGAGGAAGAGGCAGCAGAGTGAGCACCGACGTGGCCGAGGCGCCGTCCTCGCCGGCCCCACCACCCGAGAAGAAAGACTCGTTCCTCGGCCTCTTCCTGCGGAACCTCTGGTCGGCCAACACCGTCACCGTCACGATCCTGTCGATCATCCTGGCGCTGGTCATCGGCGCCGTGCTGATGGTGATCTCGGACTCCGAGGTGCTGTCGACGTTCTCGTACTTCACCGCCCGGCCCGGTGACGCCCTCAACGCCAGCTGGGATCTGATCAGCCAGGCGTACGGCGACCTGTTCAAGGGCGCGATCTTCGACCCGGCCGCGTTCCAGGCCTGGTTCAACGGCACCGGGACCTGGCAGGCCGCGTTCGGCCCGATCTCCGAGACCCTCACCTACGCGACGCCGCTGGTCTTCACCGGCCTGTCGGTGGCGATCGCGTTCCGGGGCGGCCTGTTCAACATCGGCGGCCAGGGCCAGGCGATCATCGGCTGCGTCCTCGGCGCCGTGGCCGGCTTCGCGTTCAGCCTGCCGGCCGGCGTGCACCTGATCGTGGCGCTGCTGTTCGGCGCGATCGGCGGTGGCCTCTGGGGCTTCCTGCCGGGCCTGCTCAAGGCCCGCACCGGCGCCCACGAGGTGATCACGACGATCATGCTCAACTACACGGCCGCGCTGTTCCTGGGCTGGCTGATCCTGCAGAACGGCATCCGCGACCCGCAGCGCTCGGACGCGATCAGCAAGACCATCAAGACCACGGCCGAGCTGCCCGCCCTCCCCGCGCCGCTGCGGGTCCACCTCGGCATCGTGTTCGCCGTGATCGTCACGGCGGGCGTCGCCTGGCTGATCAACCGGTCGTCGTTCGGCTTCGAGCTGCGCGCGGTGGGCGTCAACCCGCCCGCGGCGAAGACCGCGGGCATGAGCGTCGCCAAGACGTACACGCTGCTGATGGTCGTCGCCGGCGCGCTGGCCGGCCTCGGCGGCGCGGTCCAGGTGCTCGGCACCGCCGACAAGCTGACCGGCCAGGTGGCCGGCAACATCGGCTTCGACGGCCTGCTGGTCGCGCTGCTCGGCCGCAACAAACCGTGGGGCACGCTGTTCGCCGCGATCCTCTACGGCGCGCTGCGGGCCGGCGGCAACCTCATGCAGGTCGACGTGGGCGTCTCGCTCGAGCTGGTCACCGTCCTGCAGGCCCTGATCGTCATCTTCATCGCGGCGCCCGCCCTGGTGAAGGCGATCTTCCACCTCCGTGCCGCCCGTGCCGCCCGGCTCGGCACCTCGATGGCGAAGGGCTGGTGAGCCACGTGTCGACGGCGACTGTGGAAGACCTGACCGAGGTCAGCGCCCCCGACCCGTTCTGGAACCGGGAACGCCGGCTCGGCGCCGGCATCACCGTCATCGGCCTGATCGCGACCTTCGTCTTCGGCGCGCTGGCCGAGTCGAAGACCGCGCGGTTCACGCTCAGCACCGACGCGACCGGCGCCGCCCTGTCGATCAACGGGCAGGCCGGCACGATCGCGTTCGGCCTGTTCACCGTCGCGATCGGCGTGATCATGCTGGTCGGCAAGGCCCGCCGTTTTCAGACCCTGCTGCTCAGCCTGGGCATCCTGGCGTTCGTGCTGTCGTTCCTGTGCTGGCAGGTGGCAGGCAAGTTCCTGCCGCTGGTCGACACCCTGGACGGCAGCCTCGAGTACGCGCTGCCGCTGATCCTGGGCGCGCTGGCCGGCGTGCTCGGCGAGCGCTCCGGCGTGGTCAACGTGGCGATCGAGGGCCAGTTCCTGATGGGCGCGTTCGGCGCGGCCCTGGTCGGCACGCTCGCCACCAGCGTCTGGGCCGGCCTGATCAGCGCGATGATCGGCGGCCTCATCATCGCCGCCATGCTGGCCGTGCTGGCCATCCGCTACCTGGTCGACCAGGTCGTGGTCGGCATCGTGCTCAACCTGTTCGCGCTCGGCATCACCGGCTTCCTCTACGAGCGCCTGATGCAGCCGAACGCGCTCAAGTACAACCAGCCGCCGAAGCTGCCCGAGTGGAAGATCCCCGGCCTCGGCGACATCCCGGTGATCGGCCCGGTGCTGTTCGACACCAACCTGCTGGTCTGGCTCGCGCTGATCCTGGTCTTCGTCATCCACTTCGCGCTCAAGAGCACGCGGTGGGGCCTGCGCACCCGGGCGGTCGGCGAGCACCCCACGGCGGCCGACACGGTCGGCGTGCGGGTTCTCGGCCTGCGGTACGTCAACGTGCTGCTCGGCGGCCTGATCGCGGGCGCCGGCGGCGCGTACTTCACGATGGTGTCGACCGGGGCGTTCAACAAGAACATGACCGCGGGCGCGGGCTTCATCGCCCTGGCCGCGCTGATCTTCGGCCGGTGGACGCCCTTCGGCGCGCTCGGGGCGGCGCTGTTCTTCGGGTTCGCGCAGAAGCTCGCGTACTACCTGAGCGTGGCCGGCAGCCCGGTGCCCAACCAGTTCCTGAACATGCTGCCGTACCTCGCGACGATCATCGCGGTGGCCGGCCTCGTCGGGCGGGTGCGCGCGCCCGCCGCCGACGGTGTGCCGTACGTGAAGAGCTGACCCCATCGATGGGGCAGAATCGGCCTCATGGAGATCGACTGGGCTGAGCTGAGGGCCGCCGCCATCGAGGCCATGCGGCACGCCTACGCCCCCTACTCCGACTTCCCGGTCGGAGTGGCGGGGCTGGTGGACGACGGCCGGGTGGTCGTCGGCTGCAACGTGGAGAACGCGTCCTACGGCGTCGGGCTCTGTGCCGAGTGCGGGCTGGTCAGCTCGCTGCACGCGACCGGCGGCGGGCGGCTGGTGGCGATCTCGTGCGTGGACGCCAACGGCGAGCCGCTGATGCCGTGCGGGCGCTGCCGCCAGCTGCTCTACGAGCACGGCGGACCGGAGTGCCTGGTCGAGGCGGTGCCGGCGCCGCTGCGGGTGCACGACCTGCTGCCGTACGCGTTCGGCCCGGCCGACCTCGACAAGGTCAACGGAACGCCGGTCGGCCCCCAGGTGCCCGAGGCGCTGGCCAAGTGGCGCGGCCGGGGGACGGTCTTCGTGCACCCCGACCTGTCCGGCGGCGCTACGGTCTGGACCGGGTACTGGGAGCGGTCCGGGGGCAGCCCTTCGGAAAGTGACGCCGCGAAAGGCGTGCTGGAGGAGGGACCGAACTTCCCCTCGGCGGCCGAGGCGGTCGCCTGGGGCCGGGTGCGCACGCCGCGGATCGTCGTGGTCGACGCGGCCGGCGGGCTGGCGTGGGCGGGCGAGGGAGAGCCGCCGGAGGGCATTCCGGCGCGCTGGACGGAGGAAGCATGAGTGAGTTCGCAGCCGTCGACGTCATCCGCGCCAAGCGGGACGGGCAGGTGCTGTCCGACGCGCAGATCGACTGGGTGGTCGACGCGTACACCCGGGGCGTGGTCGCCGACGAGCAGATGTCGGCGCTGGCGATGGCGATCCTGCTGCGCGGCATGACGCCGGCCGAGATCGCCCGGTGGACCGCCGCGATGATCGCCAGCGGGGAGCGGCTCGACCTCTCCGCGGTCACCCGCCCGACCGCCGACAAGCACTCCACCGGCGGCGTCGGCGACAAGATCACGCTGCCGCTCACGCCGCTGGTGGCCGCCTGCGGCGCCGCCGTGCCGCAGCTCTCCGGCCGCGGCCTCGGCCACACCGGCGGCACCCTGGACAAGCTCGAGTCGATCGCGGGCTGGCAGGCCTCGATCTCCAACGAGGCGTTCAAGCGGCAGCTGGAAGACGTCGGCGCGGTCATCTGCGCGGCCGGCGAGGGTCTCGCCCCCGCCGACCGCAAGCTGTACGCCCTGCGCGACGTCACCGGCACGGTCGAGGCCATCCCGCTGATCGCCAGCTCGATCATGAGCAAGAAGATCGCCGAGGGCACCGGCGCGCTGGTGCTGGATGTCAAGGTCGGCTCGGGCGCCTTCATGAAGGACCTGGCGACCGCCCGCGAGCTGGCCAGCACGATGGTGCGGCTGGGCCAGGACAGCGGCGTCAACACCATCGCGCTGCTCACCGACATGAGCACCCCGCTCGGCCTGGCCGTCGGCAACGCCATCGAGGTGGCCGAGTCGCTCGAGGTGCTGGCCGGGGGCGGCCCGGCCGACGTGGTCGAGCTGACGCTGGCGCTGGCCCGGGAGATGCTGGCCGCGGCCGGGGTCGACGCCGACCCGGCCAAGGTGCTGGAGTCGGGCGCGGCCATGGACACCTGGCGGCGGATGATCGAGGCGCAGGGCGGGGACCCGTCGGCGGCGCTGCCGGTCGCCCGGGAGAACGAGGTGCTGCGGGCCGCCTCCGACGGGGTGGTGACGGCCGTCGACGCGTACGGGATCGGGCTCGCCGCCTGGCGTCTCGGCGCCGGCCGCGCCCGCAAGGAAGACCCGGTCAGCTTCGGCGCCGGGGTCATGCTCAAGGTCCGGCCGGGCGACCGGGTGCGGGCCGGCGACGTGCTGCTGGAGCTGCGTACGGATGAACAATCGCGGATCCCGGCGGCACGCGATGTCGCCGCAGATGCGGTGATTGTCGGAGAGGTCGCGCCCACCCTTACCCCGCTGGTGCTCGACCGCATAGCCTGACGCACCATGACGAAGGCCGCACCCGACCCGCGCGCGGTCCGCGAGGCCAGCCTGGACGAGATCGAGCGACTCGGCCTGCCCCTGCCGCCGCCGGGCTTCCCGCTGATCTGGGAGCCCGGCGACACGGTGGAGCTGCGCCCGACGGTCGAGATCGAGGCGCGGGCCGCGGTGCTGCACGTGGTCGTGGCGCGTTGCTTCGGCATGCCCACCGAGATCGCGATGGGCTGGCTGCTCGGGTCGCATCTCGTCGACCTGGTCACCCCGCCGGAGTGGCAGTTCGTGATCGGCGCCAAGGGCGACCACCGGTCGTTCGTGCTGCACCACGACGCGGTCTTCGCGCTGGCCTGGCTGCTGGGCCTGAGCCGGCACCTCGACCCGACCGCGCCGCCCGAGGGCCGGCTGATGTCGCAGATGCCCGACCTGCCGGCGGGGGAGACGTTCGGGAGCTGGCGGTCGCGGTCGCTGATGTCGCCCCGCGACCCGGTCGACGCCGCCGTGCTGCTCGATTTGTACTACTGCCTCGACTGGTCGTTTCAGGAAGTGGAGCGACTCGGCGAAACGGTGCCGGGCGGCATCAACGCCAATGCGATCGGGCAGCGGCGATGGGCGCTCGAATGGGCCGTCATCTTTCACGGCCCTTATCACGACAAGCCGCCAGAATGGGAAGAAGTCGACTTGTCCGTTTAAATCGGACAATAAATGCGAATCTCGACCTCGGCGATCGTGGTGACCGGCGTGGTTTCGCCGGGTTTCCGGTGCCGCGCGCTCGGCGTCATGCCGATCAGCGTGCGGACCTCCCCGGCGGCCAGGTCGAGCTCCCGCCGGTGGGTCTCCACATCCTCGAGCTCGAAATGATCCTTGAGCGTCCCGCGCACCCGCTCGTTCTTGTCCGGATCAACCCCGATCAGCCCGTACGCCGCGACCAGCTCGGCGAGATGGCCGGCGGCCGGGGTGACGACCAGCAGGCGACCGCCCGGGCGCAGGATGCGGCGGAACTCGGCGCCGTTGCGCGGCGCGAAGACGTTCAGGACCGCGTCGGCCGCCTCGTCCACGATCGGGAGCGGGCGCCACAGGTCGGCCAGCACCGCCGCCGCCCGCGGGTGGGCCCGGGCGGCCCGGCGCAGCGCCGGCTTGGAGACGTCCAGCCCGAGCCCGGTCGCGGCCGGCGCCCGGTCGAGCACCCGCGCCAGATAGCGGCCGGTGCCGACGCCGGCGTCGACCACGAGGCCGCCCGGGACGGAGGCGGCGAGCGCGTCGGCGATGAAGTCGTAGTGGCCCGCAGTAAGAAAGGTGTCACGGTCCGTGATCATCTCGGCAGTGTCGCCCACGTGCGGCAGGCGGCCGGCGCTCAGATCCGCGTAGCCCTGCCGGGCCAGGTCGAAGCTGTGTCCCCGGGCGCAGCGCAGGGCCCGGTCGTCCCGTCGCAACGACCGTTCGCAATTCGGGCACCGCAGGTACGGCAATGCTCCGTCGATCATTCGTCACCGCCCTCTAGGCTCGGCTGATGGCGGCCATCACGCATTCCGACATCGTCAAGGCGCCGAAGGCGCTGCTGCACGACCACCTCGACGGCGGTCTGCGCCCCGCGACCATCCTCGAGCTGGCCTCGGCCGTGGGGCACCCGCTGCCCGCGGACGACCCCGAGACGCTGGGCAACTGGTTCGTGGCCGCGGCCGACTCGGGCTCGCTGGAACGCTACCTGGAGACCTTCGCGCACACCGTGGCGGTCATGCAGACCGAGGAGGGGCTGCACCGGGTGGCGAAGGAGTGCGCGCTCGACCTGGCCGCCGACGGCGTCGTCTACGCCGAGGTGCGGTACGCGCCGGAGCAGCACCTGGAGCGCGGGCTCTCGCTCGACGCGGTGGTCGACATCGTGAACGCGGGCTTCGTCGAGGGCGCCGCCGAGGCCGCCGCGCTCGGCCGGCCGATCCGGATCGGGGTGCTGCTGACCGCCATGCGGCACGCGGCCCGCTCGCAGGAGATCGCCGAGCTGTCCGTGCGCTACCGGGACGCGGGCGTGGTCGGCTTCGACATCGCCGGCGCCGAGGCGGGCTTCCCGCCCACCCGGCACCTGGACGCCTTCGAGTACCTCCAGCGTGAGAACTTCCACTTCACCATCCACGCCGGCGAGGCGTTCGGCCTGCCGTCGATCTGGCAGGCGATCCAGTGGTGCGGCGCCGACCGGCTGGGCCACGGCGTCCGGCTGGTCGACGACATCACCGGCGGGGCGGTCCTCGGCCGCCTGGCCGCTTATGTGCGAGACAAGCGTATTCCGCTGGAATTGTGCCCTTCGTCCAATGTGCAGACCGGCGCGGCGGCCTCGATCGCCGAGCATCCGATCGGGATGCTGCACGATCTGCGCTTCCGGGTGACGGTCAACACCGACAACCGGTTGATGAGCGGCACCTCGATGTCGCGGGAGATGGCCCTGCTCAGCGAGGCGTTCGGCTGGAGCTGGGCGGAGCTTCAATGGCTCACCATCAATGCGATGAAGTCGGCCTTCATCCCGTACGACGAGCGGCTCGCCATCATCAACGAGGTGATCAAGCCGGCGTACGCGAAGCTGCTGGTTTGAGTGACGTGGAGCAAATACCACCCCTCCTACGGTTTGCGACGCTGCCGATTCGGTGAGTCCTCTCATCCGTTCGGTCAGAATGGTCCCTACAAACACTGCAAAATCCGGCATCTCACCTTGCCGTGAGGCCAGGACCGCGCCATCGTCTCTCCTGCCGCGATCCACTACGATCGGGCCCGGTCGACCTGCGACACCCCCACGCCGTGTCGACCGGCGCGAGTGACTCTGAGAGACGCACACAAATACACGCAGTCATATCGAACCGGCTATGTCCAACTCCGACGGAGCGACATCGCATCACACAACCGGTCCGTGCCCGGCTGCTCTTTCTCTTTGACACTCGTCGTGATGGAATCTCGGGGGCCCGACGCGGTAGTCGGCCGTGTGCGGCGTCCGGCGACCCGATGCCGGGCCCGAATCAGGAGGACGGTGACGTGAGCAAGCGCCCCAAGACGGCGACCGGCGTCATGTCGCGTCTCCGTCGGCCGGCCGATCGGTTGCGAGACCTGCCGATCTGGTCGAAGCTCGGTTTGATCATGCTGGTCCCCACCCTGGCGACGATCATCGTCGGCGTCAGCGGTCTGGTGGACCACATCGATACGGCCAGCAACGCGGAGCGCGCACGGAACCTTTCGGTGTTGTCGGAGGCTGCCGGTGGCCTCGTCGACCGCCTGCAGAACGAACGCGCCTATGGCGTCATGATCACGACCAACGCCCCGAAGAGCCCCGTCGGGCAGGCCGCGCTCAAGGCCTACAACGGCGAGCACACCGCGGTCGACCAGGCCAAGGTGCCGTACTCGCAGCAGAAGGCGGCGCTGGACGACGTTCCGCCCAAGGTCGCCACGCTGCTCCTGCGGCTCGACCGCAACCTCGAGGACCTGCCCTCCAAGCGCAGCCAGATCGCCAACGGCACGCTCAAGGCCGCGGATGTCGAGGACACCTACAACAAGCTGATCGACGACCTGCTGTCGGTGCGTGACGTCTCGGCCCAGCTGTCCAGCGACACCGAGCTGAGCGACCACCTGCGTTCGGTCGCCGCGGTGGCCCGCGCCAAGGAGTTCATCTCCCAGCAGCGCGACGTCGGTCACGAGGTGCTCGGCAAGGGCGACTTCGACGCCACCCTGCGCCGCAAGTTCCTGCTCACCGACACCGGCTTCGAGCTCGCGCAGACGACCGTTCACTCGGTCGGCACCGACTCCGAGATCGCGCTGTTCGACCGCGTGCAGAACGTTCCGGACGGCCGCGCCGCGACCAACCTGACCGGTCAGCTGCGGTCGCTGAACGGCTCGAACACCAAGAACATCCCCTACGACGCCCAGTCGTGGGAAAAGGCAATGATCGGCTACAACAACCTGTTCCGGCAGGTTGAGCAGAAGATGGACGCCGACATCGTGGTGCAGGCCACCGACCTGCGAAACGCCGTGAACCGGCGGGTCTTCATCGAGACCAGCGTGCTGCTCGCGATGCTGCTGCTCGCGATCCTGTTCGCCTGGCTCGTGGCCCGGTCGATGGCCCGGTCGCTGCGTGAGCTGCGGCAGGGTGCGCTCTCGGTCGCACAGTTCGGGCTGCCGCACGCGGTCTCCCGGCTGCGTGACCCGACCCTCGCCACCTCGATGACGCCGGCCCAGGTCGCCGACCAGATCGCCGAGCCGCTGCCGGTGCGCAGCCGGGACGAGTTCGGCCAGGTGACCGAGGCGTTCAACGCGGTTCACCTCGAGGCGGTTCGCACCGCGGCCGAGCAGGCCGCCCTGCGTGCCTCCGTCGCGACGATGTTCGTCAACCTCGCCCGCCGTTCGCAGATCCTGGTCGACCGGCTCATCGGTCACCTCGACCGGCTGGAGCGCGGCGAGGAGGACCCGGACCGCCTGGCCGAGCTGTTCCAGCTCGACCACCTTGCCACCCGGATGCGGCGTAACGACGAGAACCTCCTGGTTCTCGCGGGCGCCGACTCGACCCGCGTGCAGCGCGAGCCGGCCGCCCTGATCGACGTGCTCCGCGCCGCGCAGTCCGAGGTCGAGCACTACACCCGCATCGAGTTCGGCATGATCGACCGGGACATCGAGGTGGCGGCGCACGCCGTCAACGACATGGTCCACCTGGTCGCCGAGCTGTTCGACAACGCGACCGCCTTCTCCCCGCCCAACTCGACGGTCACCGTCGAGGCTCGGCGGCTGGGCGACGGCGCCCTGCTCTCCGTCGAGGACCGCGGCATCGGCATCAGCCGGGAGCAGCTGCGCGACCTCAACGAGCGGCTCGCCAACCCGCCCATGGTCGACGTGGCCGTCTCCCGCATGATGGGCCTGGTCGTGGTCGCCCGGCTGGCGAACCGGCACGCGGTCAAGGTCGAGCTTCGGCCGGCCGACGCCGAGCGCGGCACGGTGGCCGAGGTCAGCCTGCCGATCCAGGTGCTCATCGCCGGCGCGATGGCCGGTCGCGGGCTCCAGGCCCCCGGTGGCTACGACAGCGGCCCGCAGGGCGGCCGTCCGGGCATGCCCGAGCCGCTGGCGCTGGAGAGCGGCCGTGGCGGCTACCCCGGTGGCCGTCCCTTCGACCCGAACCCGCCGATGTCCAACGGCGGCATGCTCGGCACCGGCGGCCGGTCGGTTCCGGCCTGGTCCGACCTCACCGGCGCGCCGGGCAACGGCAGCAACGGGACGAACGGCTTCGGTTCGAACGGCTTCGGCGGCGCCAACGGGTCGAACGGCTCGAACGGCTCCGCCAACGGCACCAACGGCAACGGCTTCTACGGCCCGCGCAGCAACGAGATGATCCCGCCGCTGCCGTCCGGCCCGGGCTCGGCCCCGTCCGGCCCGCAGGGCTTCGCGGGTCCCGACGGGCTGCCGCAGCGCCGCAACGGCGAGCCGTTCCGCCCCGACAGCGACAGCGGCTTCGGCGCCACCATCCCGCGCCAGCTGCCGTCGAACCCGGAGAGCCAGCGCGGTGGGTTCGTCCCGCCGGTCTCGGCTCCGCCGGTGCCGCCGGTCTCCGCGCCGCCGGTGCCCTCCGGCCCGCCGTACGGTGGCGGCCGCCCGACCTCGGTGCCCCCGGCCAACGAGCCCCCGACCGCCGGCGCGCCCGTCGCGCCGCCGTCGTGGCCGCCGGTCGCCCCCGAGCGTGACCCGAACGCCGCTCCGCACGTGCCGGAGAGCCTCGCGGCCGCGCTCGACATGACGGCCGAGATCCCGCGCTACCGTCCCGCCGACCAGCAGCCGCAGGTCGAGCGCCCGACGAACCCGCAGACCGCGCCGATCCCGTCGTCCGCCCCGCCGGCTCGTCCGGTGTCCGCGACCCCGGTCTCCGCGACGCCCTCCTCGGGCGCCGGGCCGACCGAGGCGCAGCGGGCGGCCGCCGCGGCCCGGGCGGCGCACGAACTGGCCGCCGCGCAGGCGGCCGAGGCCCAGGCCACGGCCGCTCAGCAGATCGCCGCGGCGCAGGCCGCGGCCCGGCAGCGGGACAACAACCAGGGTCAGTTCGCGGACGAGACCATGGAGCTGCCGATCTTCCGCGAGCTCGAATCGGCCTGGTTCACCACCGGACATCCGGCCGACCGGCCGGCGAACGGCGACGACGCGAGCCCGCAGCGCATCCCGACGGGTGAGCCGAGTCGTACGGTCGGCGTGCCGCATCAGGCCGGATCGCCCGAATCGCGCGACCAGGAACCCACTCCGGTGGGCGTCGGGGCCGCGAACGGCTACGGTTCAGCGAATGGCAACGCCTCGAACGGCAGCGCGGGTTCCAACCCGTGGCAGACTGCTGCCGACGAGGGCTGGCAGGCGGCCCGTGCGGCCGCCGAGCACACGATCGACACCACCACGAACGCCGGGCTGCCCAAGCGCACACCGATGGCGCAGCTCGTCCCCGGTGGGGTCGACCGGGGCGGGAACCCCGCCCAGAAACGTACTCCCGAAGGTGTCCGCGGCTTGCTGTCCGCGTACCACCGAGGTGTTCAGCGCGGTCGCACCAAGGAACAATCGACCAACCCGGAGGGAACTCCGGGAGGGCAGCAGTCCTCGCAGGCTGGCAAGGAGCATGAGGCATGACATCTACGCAGGATCTCGGTTGGCTTCTGGCCAACTTCGCCGACCGCGTTCCCGGAGTCGCGCATGCGATCGCGGTCTCCGCCGACGGTCTGCTCCTGGCGGCCTCGCGGGACCTTCCGCGTGACCGTGCCGACCAGCTGGCGGCGATCGCCTCCGGCCTGGTCAGCCTCACTCAAGGCGCCGCTCGGTGCTTCGAGGGTGGTGCGGTGCTGCAGACGGTCGTCGAGATGGACAACGGGTTCCTCTTCCTGATGTCGATCTCCGACGGTTCGTCGTTCGCCGTTCTGGCGGCGCGCAGCTGTGACGTCGGCCAGGTCGGTTACGAGATGGCTCTTCTCGTCGACCGTGTCGGCGAGGCCCTGACCCCCGCCCCGCGTTCCGCGGCCGGGGTGCTCGGCTGAACGGGCAGTTTGCCGGCGTCACCCCAACGTGGGTTGCTCCGGCTTACTGTTCAAAACATTGACAACAAGGGACACTTCTAAGGGTTCGAGGAAGGGGTGAGCGGTGACGATGCCCGAGCGTGATGAGCCGACCGGCGCGCTGGTAAGGCCGTACGCCGTGACCCGTGGTCGGACCCGGCCGAAGCTTGAGATAGCGCTTGAAGCGCTGGTCGAGACAACCGTGCGCGGCCGATCTGGAATGATCCGCGGCGGGCAGGGTGGAAACGAGCATCAGTACATCGCGGCCATGTGCGACGGCGGCCGCGTGCAGTCGCTCGCCGAAATCGCAGCACGCATGCAACTGCCGCTCGGTGTGGCTCGAGTGATCGTCGCCGACATGGCCTCGGATGGCCTGGTCGCGGTGTACGAGCCCACCTCGCTGGAAGACGAGACCGACGCGGTAGGCACGGAACTGCTGGAAAGGGTGCTGAGTGGACTTCGCAGGCTCTGACATGTCGCACCGTCCCGCTGCTGGGGGACGCGTTACATCGGCGAAGATTGTCATCGCCGGTGGGTTCGGCGTCGGCAAGACGACGCTGGTCGGGTCGGTATCGGAGATCACCCCGCTGACCACCGAGGCCATCATGATCTCGGCCGGCGTGGGTGTCGACGACAACCGGCAGGTGCCGGGAAAGATGACGACCACCGTCGCCATGGACTTCGGCCGTATCAGCATCGACCGTGACCTGATCCTCTACCTGTTCGGCACCCCCGGCCAGACGCGGTTCTGGTTCATGTGGGACGAGCTGGTTCGGGGCGCGATCGGTGCCGTGGTCATGGTGGACACGCGTCGGCTCGCCGACTGCTTCGCCGCCATCGACTTCTTCGAGCATCGCCGCCTGCCGTACCTGGTGGCGATCAACTGCTTCGACGGCATGCAGTATCACAACGCGCAGGACGTCCGGGACGCGCTCGCGATCTCGAGCGACGTGCCCGTGGTGAGCTGCGACGCCCGCAACCGCGAGTCGACGAAGAACGTCCTCATCTCGCTTGTCGAGTATGTGTTGACGATGCGTCGCACGCGCGCAGTCGCACCGGCGTAGCGATCGAGGGCGACCCCTGTCCGCAGAAAGCGCGGACCGGAGTCGCTCGCTACATATCTGCTCCGGGGGCCGAGCCCCCGGAATCCCCGCGATGTAGCGGGTGCCCCGCTCCGCTGGCCGGAGCGGGGCTTCTGCATGCTCAGGAACCGATGACGGCGGGCAGGTCGTCCAGGTCGTCGATCGCCAGCTCCGGCACGTAGGTGTCCGGGTCGCTGCGGAAGTCGGTGGCGCCCGGGTAGGCCGCGTTCGTGACCAGGATCGGACGCATCCCGGCCCGGCGCGCGCCGTCGTGCTCGCGGGAGCCGCCGTCGCCCACGTACCAGCAGCCGGCCGGCTCGACGCCGAGACGGGCGCTCACGGTCGCGTAGAGGCGCGCATCGGGCTTTCGGCACCCTTCCCGCCAGGAGAACACCGCCGCGTCGATGCGGGACGCATAGGGCGTTTCCGGCCACGCCTCGCAGAGCTCGCTTGAGCAGTCGCTGATCAGCCCAAGCCGGAAGCCGTCGCCCCGCAGCCGGTCGAGCAGCTCCAGCACGCCCGGCCGCGGCGGCCGCACCAGCTCGGCGCCGGCCCGCTGCGCCACCACCGCCGCGTCCAGGGCGGCCTCGGCCGGATCGGCACCGCACTGCTTCGCGATCGCGCGCAGCGTCTCGCGGGTGTCGCCGTAACGCCCCACGATCCGCTCCGGGAAGCTCGCGGCCATCTCCCGCCAGAAGTCGTCCGCCGGGACGCCCAGCGCCGCCGCGGTGGCGGCGAAGGAGGCGCGCCGGCCGGCCTCGGCCGAGGGGTCGGTCAGGGTTCCGAAGAAGTCGAAGACAATCGCCCGCATCCCGCCATGATGCCGTCGAGCGGTGGATCGGGCGCCGAGAGTGCCGCGCAGTGCGAGCAGGAGGCGAACGACTACGCTCTCGAACCGGATCAACTGGACCACGTCTTCGGCCCGGCCAAGCACAAGTTGGGCGGCTTCGTCGAGCAGGAAGGCGGCGAGGAGAACGCGATGCGGGCCCCGATCAGGAGCGTCGCCGGGAGCCGGACGGCATCTACGGCCGCCCTCGAGGCGGCCGCCCGGCGGGAGGAGTCGGTGCTGGAGCTCGCGCAGCTCTGGATCGAGCCGATGCACCGGGAGGACGACGCCGCCGCGCTGGTGGAGACCTTCCTGCGGGCCGAGCCGGGCAACCCGCGCGCGGTCGTGCTCTCCGCCTACCTGGCGCTGCACTACTGGATGGACGACGAGCACCTCGACGCCGCGGCCGGGCGGCTCCGCGACGTGCTCGCCCGCAGTGCCGATATCGGCGCCGCGGCGATGCTGCTGGACGAGATCCTTCGGCAGCGAGGGCCGGACGCGCCCGACGCCAACATCGACCTGCTGCGGCGGTCGGTGGCGGCGGAGCCGTCCTGGTCGCTCAACCACGTCCGGCTCGCCCGGGCGTACGCGGCGGGCGGCGACCTCGAGGCCGCCCGGGCCGAGCTCGACACGGCGATCGCCAACGTCCTCGACCCGGAAATCCCGCTCGACCCGGTCGTCGAATCGTTCCACACCCTGTTCACCGGGCGTCTCAACATCCGGGATCGGCTGCTCAGCGAGCGGGCCAAGATGATCTAAGTCATAGGCGTATCTACATACTTGCGTGTCTCATGCGGTGCCGCTAGCGTGACGCTGCCTGAATGGGTCAATCGCCAAAGCCCATTCCGGTCCACGGGGGAAACAACAATGAGGCGTACGGCCTTGGGCTGCCTTCCAGGCCGCAATTCGTCGTGCCTATGCCGTCGGCGTTTTCCATCCTGCTCGTGGGGTTCCGCATGCAGAAATCCCCCTGCATGAGCGCATTCAAGGAAAGAGGAAACCGCCTGATGAAGGCACGCAACGTCCTCGTCGCGGCCGTGCTCGGCGCGACCGGCCTGCTCGTCGCGCCGACCGCCGCTCAGGCCGCCGACCACGGTGACGGCAAGGCCGCCTGCAACAGCACCGAGATCTGCTTCCAGTGGATCTGGGACAGCTTCACCACCCAGCAGTGGCAGCGCCATTTCTGGAACAGCGACTCGGACCACACCAACGACACCTTCGGCAACGTGCCCGACGGGTACCCGCCGGTGACCCTGGCCGCCAACGCCGAGGGCATCTTCAACCGGGACAGCACCTGCACGGTGACGCTGTACATGTCGACCGGTTACAAGACCGCGTACGCCAGCGTGCCGCGCGGTACCAAGCAGTCCATCTCGCCCTGGAACGCGTCGCACAAGCGCTGCGCCTAGCACGGGATCCGTGTGGGCGGCGCGCCATTGGCGCGTCGTCCACGCTGGGCTTTCTCAACGACGTCGCTTTTTCTGAAGGAGAGATCATGCGGAGGCGTGTGGCCCTGGTCGCGCTGGCCGTCCTGCTGCTGCCCGTGGCGGCCTGCTCGAAGTCGCCGGCGGGTGCGACGCCCGGCGCGGCCGGCCGGAAGAACGCGCAGCCCTTCTCGATCTTCCTCGGGGACGCGCTCGGCGTCGTGGACTATGCGCAGCTGAAGGCGCTCAGCCAATGCATGGCCGACGCCGGCTATCCGCAGAGTCTGCGGGTGATGGGTCCGGCGCCGAAGAATCCGTTCCCGCAATTGGTGGTCACCGAGTCGACATTCGGCCCGGCCTCCGAACAGGTGGCGAAGGAACGCGGTTTCGGGCAGGACGAGGCGCCCGTTCCGCCGGCCATCGCGAGCTTCGACCCCAACTACGACCACGCTTCCGACCAGTGCACCGCCAATGCCTGGAAGAAGCTCTCGCCGACCGCCGAAAAGGTCTACTACAGCTATTTCGACCTCGGTAATGCCCTCAGCTCGCCCTTTCTGCTGACCGTTTATCAGCGGGTCGGGCAGCCCACGTGGCGGACGCTGTTGACCTGCCTCGCCGGCAAGGGATACCGCACCTCCAAAGAGGACAGCTTCTTCCGCATTCCCGACCCGGCGCTGTTCGGCGTGCCGCTCGGCGACACCGCCGAGGACCCGGCCGAGAACTGGAAGCCCAAGCAGGTCCCGGGCACGGTCGAGGTCGGGCCCGCCACCCCCGCGAAGCGGTACGTGCCCAGCGCTCCCGAGTCCGCCTTCGCCGTCGCGTGGTTCACCTGCGAGCGGGACACCGGCATCGCGAAACTCCAGATGGATCTCGCCCTGCAGGTGCAGCAGGAGCTGGTCGCCAAGAACGAGTCGAAGCTGACCGAGCTCAACCCGAAGATCCAGGAGATCGCCAAGCAGGCCGCCACCCTGATCGGCGCGCCGTGAGCGCCGGGGACACGCTCACCGTCCGCCGGCGGCGTTTCGTGACGCTGTTCGTGGCCCTGGCCGTGGTGGTCGTGCTGGTGGGCGTGACGGCGGTCTTCGTCGGGTCGCGGCTGCGGTCGCCGGCGCAGGTCGCCGCCGACGCCGCCCCGCCGAAGCCCTCTCTCGTGACGGCCGAGGTCTCGCTCCGGCAGCTCAGCGAGCCGGTGGTGCTGCGCGGGCAGCTCCAGGCGAGCCAGAGCGTCAAGGTGCGGCCGCCGGCCGCCGCCGTCGGCCCCAACAGCGTGGTGACGAAGGTGCTGGTCAAGCAGGGCGACCGGCTCAAGGAAGGCCGGGTGCTGCTCGAGCGCATGGGTGAGCCGCTGGTCGTCCTCGACCTGGCGTTCCCGCTCTATCGCGACATCTCGGCCGGGATGACCGGTCCCGACGTGGCCGAGATCCAGCGGGCCCTCCGCCGGCTCGGATACCGGGTCGATGTCACCAAGGTCTTCGACGACGCCACGCAGCAACAGGTCGCCCGCTTCTTCCGGGACCGGGACTATCCGATCGCCGCTGGCACGCCGGACAAACCGGCCGGCGCGGGGGCCGTCAAGATCTCCCAGGCTTCGGTGCTGGTCGTCGCCGGCCACGGTCAGACCGTCACCAAGGTGCACGCCAAGGTCGGCCAGGTGCTGACCGACCCCGATGCGGCGCTGCTCGAGCTCGACGGCAAGGCGCCGGTCGTCGTCGCCGTCGCCGACCGCGACCAGGCGAAACTGCTCCGGGCCGGGCTGACCGCCGACGCCGTCGACGATCTCACCGGGGACAAGGCCCCGACGACCATCACCGCGATCGGCGATCAGCCGGTCACCGGCGCGGACGGGACGAACGGCTTCCAGGTGCGGTTCCAGTTCACCGGCAAGGCGATCGGCGGCGGCGTGAACCGGTCGTTGCGACTCGACGTCCAGGTGGCCTCGGGCGCGACCAAGGTGCCCGCGGTGCCGGTGACGGCGCTCTACTCGCGGGCAGACGGATCGACCTTCGTCACCACCGTGTCCGATCGCGGCGAGACCGCCGACGTCACGGTGACGACCGGGCAGATCGCCGGCGGCTGGGTCGAGATCCAGGAGCCGGAGCTCGCCGACGGCGCCCGGGTCGTGGTCGGTTCGCAGCCGGCCGGCTGATGCTCACCATGCGCCAGGTGGCGCGCACCTACGACGACGGTCAGCCGGTGCACGCGCTGCACCCCACCGACCTGCACATCGCGGCCGGCGACCACGTCTCGATCACCGGGCCGTCCGGGTCCGGCAAGTCGACGCTGCTGAACATCTTCGGCCTGCTCGACGTGCCGTCCACCGGCTCCTACCAGGTCGCCGGCGTTGACACGGTCACCTGCGGGCCGGCGATGCGCGGCGCGATCCGGGGTCAGGTCTTCGGCTTCGTCTTCCAGTCCTTCCACCTGCTGCCCGGGCGCACCGCGCTGGAGAACGTCGAGATCGGCCTGCTCTACGGGCCACACCGGCGGCGCAAGCGGCGGCAGATGGCGGCCGAGGCCCTGGAACGCATGGGCCTGAGCCACCGGATGCGGGCCGACCCGCGGCAGCTCTCCGGCGGCGAGAAGCAACGCGTCGCCATTGCCCGCGCGGTCGCCGCCCGGCCGCGGGTGCTGTTCTGCGACGAGCCGACGGGGAACCTCGACAGCGCGAACACCCAGGTCGTGCTGACCCTGTTACGCCAGCTCAACACCGACGGCCTGACCGTGGTCGTGGTGACCCACGATCCGATCGTGGCCGAGACGGCCGGGCGCCGGCTCCGGGTGAACGACGGCGTGGTGCGGGAGATATGAGAAAGCTCGATACCGGCGACCTGCGGCTCCGGACCGCCCGGCTGCGCTGGGACGACCTGGTGCGGGAGGCCGCGCTGTCGGTGCTGCGCAACCCGGGCCGCTCGCTGGCCACCGTCATCGGGACGGTCGTCGGCGCGGCGGCGTTCGTGGCCAGCCTCGGCCTCGGCACCACGCTCGACCACCAGGTCTCGTCCTCCTTCGACGTCCGCCGGGCGACCGAGGTGCTCGTGCAGCCGGAGAGCGACGGAACGCCGGCGACGTGGTTGACCGAGACCGCGCTGGACCGTTTGACCCGTCTCCACGGCGTGGTCGCGGCCGGCCGCCGCACGCTGCTCGCCGAGCACCCGATCCGCCGCACCGTCGACTTCGACGACGCCGGCGTCACGGTCCCGATCATCGGCGCCGACCCGGCCGCGGTCCGGGTGATGGCGCCGGCCCTGACCGTGGGCCGCACCTACGACGACTTCCAGGAGAAGAACGCCATCCCCGTCGTGTTGCTGGCCGAGCCGATCGCGCAGCGGCT
Source organism: Actinoplanes sp. NPDC051537 (assembly GCF_055586105.1). NCBI lineage: Bacteria > Bacillati > Actinomycetota > Actinomycetes > Micromonosporales > Micromonosporaceae > Actinoplanes > Actinoplanes sp. NPDC051537. Next base: position 55,982 of record NZ_JBVJIU010000012.1, on the reverse strand, counting down.
CCACATCGGCCGGTCGGGGGTCGCGGTCTTCCTGGACGGCCGCGCCTACACGGTGATGGGCATCTACCACGACGTCGACCGCCGACCGGAGGCGATGACCTCCGTGATCATGCCGTACTCGGTGGCCGCGAACCTGCCCGGAACCGCGGCCGGCGCCGTCTCCAAACAGGACGTGCTCATCGAGACGGCGCCCGGTGCGGCGCAGCTGATCGGCCGGCAGGCGCCGCTCGCGCTCCGCCCGGAGGCACCCACCGACCTGCGGGCGATCGCGCCCCCCGACCCGGCCACCCTGCGCCAGGAGATCGAGTCGAACGTGACCCGCTCCACGGCCCTGCTCAGCGTCGCCGCCCTGCTCATCGGCACGATCTCGATCGGCAACGCGGCCACCGCGGGCATCGCCGCGCGCACCCAGGAGATCGGGCTGCGCCGGGCGGTGGGCGGCGGGGGCCGGCACATCTTCCTGCAGCTCATCCTCGAGACCGCGGCGCTCGGCGGCCTCGGCGGGACGATCGGCGTCGGCCTCGGCATCCTCATCACGTGCGCGGTGTCCCTGGCAAACGCGTGGACGCCGGTGATCGGCCTCTCGTCGGCGCTTGGCGCGTGCGCGGTGAGTGCGGCCGCTGGGTTGGTCGCCGGCCTCATTCCCGCCGCCCGGGCCGCGCGCATCCCGCCGGTGCGCGCTCTGCAACGCTGACCCCGTCGTGCGGCGCGCCCTCCGCCGGGCGGCGCGCCGCGACGCCGGACCGCGTGCCGTCGCTTTGCTTACCTATACGCGCCGCACCCGCGTGCCGTCGCTCTGCTTACCCATGCGCGCCGCACCCGCGTGCCATCGCTCTGCTCACCTATACGCGCCGCACCCGCGTGCCATCGCTCTGCTCACCCATACGCGCCACACCTGCGCGCCGCCCGCGCTGCAGTGACGCCGGCTCGCCGCGCCCCCAAATCGGTTGTCGCCGGCTTCCGCGGTCGGCAGGATCGAGGACCATGCGCGCGTTTCTGGGTGTGGACGATCTCGGTGGGCTGGTGCGCGAGGTGTTCGGGGGCGATCGGCGCCCGGCCGGGCTCGATCGGCTGGCCGGCGGAACCAAGAAGGGCGTGTACCGGCTACGGCTCGACGACGCGACCACGGCGATCCTCTACTACTGGGCGCCCGCCGAGAACTACTGGCCCGAGGCGGCGAGTGTGCCCGGCGACCCGTTCGCCGACCCGGGTGGCGCCGAGCGGTTCCGGCTGAATCACCAGGCTCTGGCGGGCGCCGGGGTCCGCGTACCGGAAATGCTGTTCTGGGGTTCTGATCTTGCTTTGGTCGAGGACGCCGGTGGGGTGACGCTCGAGCGGCTGATGGAGTCGGATCCGGCCTCGGCCGCCGAGCCGCTGGCCGCCCTCGGCGCCGCGATGCGCCGGATGCACACGACCTACCAACCGCATTACGGCCCGCTCACCCAGCCGAAGCCGCCGGAGCGCCCGGCCGAGGACGTCATCGTGGACCGGGCGCTCGCTCACCTCGACGCGGTGTCCGCTCAGGACGCTCGCCTCGCCGCTGCGCGACCTCGGATCACCGACCATTTGCTCGCGCTGCGTGAGCGGATTTCTCCCCGGCAGACGTACGCGCTGGTCCATGGCGAACTCGGACCCGACCACGTGCTGATCACCTCGTCCGGCGAGCCCGTCGTGATCGACTTCGAGGGGCTGATCGCGTTCGACGTCGAGTGGGACCACGCCTGGACCGAGATGCGGTTCGAGGAGACGTACCCGCTGCTGAACCCGGTTCCCCTTGATGCGGCTCGGCTCGATTTCTACCGGTACGCGCAGGTGCTGTCGCTGATCGAGGGCCCGCTCCGGATCGCCGGCACCGACTTTCCGGACCGGCAGTGGATGCTCGACCTCGCCGAGTGGAACATCGGGAAGGCGCTGGCCCCGCTCGGGCGCGAGGATAGGGGCATGACGAAGCTGACGGGACAGCAGATAGCGGCGGAGGGCCTGACCGGGTGGGTGCTGCTCGCCAACAGCCTGCACACGCGCATCCAGAGCGGGAACTTCGCCGCCGGCCTGAAACTGGTCGACGCGATCGGCGCGGCGGCCGAGGAGGCAAACCACCACCCCGACGTCGACCTGCGCTATCCACACGTCGACATCCGCCTGCTCAGCCACGACGCGGGCGGCGTGACAGCGCGCGACGTCAAGATGGCCCGCACGATCTCGGCCCTGGCCGCCGAGGCCGGCCTGTCCCAGTCGGCGAGCGGCCTGAGCGAGCTGGAACTGGCCCTGGACACTCCCGCGCTCAAGGACGTGCTGCCGTTCTGGGCCGCGGTGATGGGCATGGAAAGATCCGATGACGACGTACGCGACCCCGCCGCCCGCCTCCCGTTGATCTGGTTCCAGGAATCCGGCCGCGACGAGCCCCGCCAGCGTTGGCACCCCGACCTCTGGGTCGATCCCGCCGAGGTCCAGCCCCGCATAGACGCCGCCGTAGCCGCCGGCGGCACACTGGTCAGTGACGCCGAGGCCCCAAGCTTCTGGGTGCTGGCCGACCCCGAGGGCAACAAGGTCTGCCTGTGCACATGGCAGCACCGCGACGCCTGAGCCCCGAGCTCGCCACGTCGTGATCGCCGCGCGGCTGCGCCCGCCCGCGCCTACTGCGGCGCGATTGGCTTGGCCTCCGAGCGATATTCCACCTGACGGGGCAAATTTCCGGCTACGGGGGATTTCTTGGTGGCGCCTCGACGGGTGGGCTGGCCGCGCCGGAAAGCGGAACGGCCGCTGTCGGCCGGAAAGCGAAACGGCCCTGTTGGCCCGATAGCGCAACGGCCCTGTCGGCCGGAACGGCGAAGCGGCCGCGACATCTGTCGGCCCGGAAGCGAAACTGCCCTGTCGGCCCGGAAGCGGAACGGCCCTGTCGGCCGGAATGGCGAAGCGGGGGGGGGGGGGGGGGGTGGGCGGGGGGGGGGGGGTGGGGGGGGGGGGGGGGGGGTTGACGGGCGTGAAAG
>NZ_JBVJIU010000012.1:0-52985 GCF_055586105.1 Actinoplanes sp. NPDC051537 | reverse complement strand
GGGTAGGCCGCGGGAGAGACCGCAGAGAGGACCACCACCCCCCCCCCCACCGCGCGCAACGCGAGCGCCCCCGCCCCCACCCCCCCTCCCCCCCCGCTAACGGCTGATTGGTGCGCCGGCGGGTGGGCCGGCCCGGCTCAGCGGGAGCTGTAGTTCGCGTTGTCGTTGTTCCGGTAGTCGTCGGCGCCCTCGCGGTCGCGGGTGAAGTCCCAACCGCCCGCCGACTCGCGGCCGGGGCGGCCGCCCATCGCGAAGCCGCCGATCTCCTGGCCGCGACGCCAGCCTCGGAAGTAGCCCGTGGTGTGGGCGGCGATGCTGGCCGCGTCGCGGACGATGCGCAGCGGGCGCTCGTCGCGCAAGGGGGAACCGGGCACCAGGTTGGCCTGCGGGACTCGCTTGGGCAGGCCGGCCGGGGTCTCGGCGGCGATCTCGGGGGTGGCCGCGCGCTCGGCGGCGCGCCAGCCGCTGTCGTTCGGGTTGGCCCAGTCGAGGTCGGCGGGGGTGTCGGTGTGGCCGGTGAACCAGGCGGAACGGGCCGCCGCGAAGATCAGCAGGTCGCCGTCGCTGCCGTCGGACGGGACCGGCGGCGTGGTGCTGCGGTCGAGCGCCGTGAGGGTGGTGCTGCTGCTCATCGCGCCGGTCGGCATGGGGGGAGCGACGGGGCGCCGGACGGGGGGGCGGCGGCTGTCGCCGTCGATCAGGCGCAGGGGCGGCGGCTCGCTCATCGCGGGCAGGTCGGTCACCGTTGCGTCGAGGCTGCTGCCGCCGCCGAGCTGGGTGTCCACCAGGCGCAGGGCCGGCGGCTCCTTCGGCATGTCCTGCCACGGGGGCTTGACCCGGCCGGTGTCGGCCGGCGGCGCGCTGATCGATGCCGCGGGGGCCTCGTCGTTGCCGGGGTTGATCAGCGGCCAGTTGGCCCGGGAGCCCGGCTCGGCCTGCTCGGGACGCTGCGTCGGCATCGGCAGCGAATAGTCGGTGGGGCTGCCGGCCGCGGGCGGGCGGGTGCTGGGCCGCGGCGGGATCACCGAACGCTGACGCTCGGCCCGGGCGTTGTTGATCGCCGCGTTGGTGAGCGTGGCCCGGAACGGCTGACCACTTTCCGCAGGCGAAACCGAAGCCGACGGCAGCGAGCCGTTGGAAAGCGAGCCGTTGGAAAGCGAGCCGTTGGACAGCGAGCCGTTGGACAGCGAGCCGTTGGACAGCGACCCGTTGGACAGCGACCCGTTGGACAGCGACCCGGTGGAAAGAGAGCCCGGCGGGAGAGACGTCGAGGCGGCCGGCAGACCCGAGGCCGGACGCGCGGCGGGCGACGACGGCGCCGGGGCCATCGGGTTGCGCGAGCCGGGAACCGGGCGCGAACCGGGCGTGATCGGCGTCATGCCGGGCGGGGGCGGCGGCACCGAGACCGGCCGGTTGCCGGGCACGGGCGCGCGGTTGGGGAACGCCGCGGCGGCCGCCGGAGCGGCGGGCGGCGGGGTGACCGGGCGTGGCGCGAGCGGCGGCGGGGCCACGGGGCTGGGCGCGGCGGGCGGCGCGTTCATCGGCTGGGGCACGACCGGGCCGTTGCCGGTGCTCATCGGCTCGCGGCGGCTGCGCCGGCCGGCGGCGCCGGGGACGGCCTGGAGGGCGGCGGGCGCGGTGGCCCGACGGCCCGAGGACGGGGCGCTGCGGTCACTGATCGTGCTGATCAGGGCGAAGCACGCGGCGTCGCAGGAGCGGACGGCGGCGATCGACTGGCGGACCGTCTCGGCGGCGGCCGGGGCCAGCGACTTGTTGACCCCGCCGCGGCGGGGCGACTCGCTGATCGCGACGTGCAGGGCGGTGACGGCGGAGATGATCTCGTCGTCGGAGCCGGCGCCGGCGCGGATCAGCTCGGCGGCGACCTGCTCGGCCACGCGCTCGGGGTCGGCGCCCTGTGCGGTGAGCCGGCCGGGCTCGGGCAGCGCGCCGAGCACGGCGAGCGCGAGCGGGTGGGCCGGGTCGGGGTAGGCGCGCAGCGCCGCGGGGTAGAGCTCGCGAAGGACCTCGCGCAGGGCGACCGCGGCGGCGTGGCGGCCACCGAGCATGGCGATGTGGGCGGCCAGCACCGGCTTGTAGCTCACCAGCTCGCGCGGGGTGGGCTGGTTGGCGGCGGCGATGGCGCCGGCCTGCAGGGCCCGGGCGAGGCCGACGGCACGACGGGCGGCCGGCGGCGCCTGCATCTCCTCGACGGAGTCGTCATCGGCGAAGCGCTCGGCGAAGTCGTCCGTGGTGTCGTCGTCGGTGACCACGAGTGGCCGGCCGGCCGCGGTGAGCAGCGAGGTGACCAGGTGGTCGTCGCTGTCGGCGGCGACCGCGGCGTCGGTGAATCCACTCGTCCGCTCCACGAGCAGCATCCCGAGCTCGGCGTAGCCGCCGGGGTCGTCGCTGATCTCGTGGACGCCGAGCAGCCGGCCTGCGTCATCCACCACGGCAATGGTCAGCTGCGCGGCCTGGGCCACGCGTACCGATTCATCAGCCGACGCCAGACCGCAGTACACGCGCACGAGCGCCACAGCGTCGTCCTCCTCCCCGGGATGCCCTGAATTTGGCCAAGCACTGATGGTCCCTGGTGAAGGGTCAGTCGCGCCAGTCCACAGCGGCAGAGATCTTGCCGATTACCGAACGCCAACCGAGGCTTGCCTGTTGTGCCCCGATTTTCTTCAATCGACGTCGACCGAAGAATCCGCCCATCCCGCCGGTCTCCGCGGACCGCAGTGACTCGTCCAGATCGTCGAGCGGCGAGCCCGGCGACAAGGCCAGGATCACCGGCTTGAGCCGGAGAGCGTACCCGAGGTCGCGGGCGATCTCGCCGGCGGCGATGAGCAGCGGCAGGTCCCACGTGTCGTGCCCACCGCGCAGGTTTTCCACCACGAGGTCGAGCTCGTAACGGTCGTCCGGCTGCGGGTCGACGTCGGTCGACTGTACCCGGTCGGCGAGGGTGGCCCAGCTGTCGAGTTGTGCGAGGTCGTTGGGAGCACCCGAACGAATGAAGGAGACCAGGGACTCCGGGCTCTTGAAGGCGAGCAGGCGGCCCTTGTGGCTGAGGAACATGGGCACCTCCTCATCGGCCGCCTTCTCCTCGGCCTCATCCGTCTCGTCCTCGAAGTCGGCCGGATCGGGTTCCTCGGCCTTCTCCTTGGCGGAGTCGTCGTCCTCGCCCTCGGCGAGCAGCGCCTGGAACTCCTCGTCGACGATGACCTCTTCGTCGTCATCGTCGTCGGCGGCGGCGTGGGCCCGCTTGCGCGCGTCGAAGGGGTCTTCCTCCTCCGCCTGGATCTCGGTCGGCGTCAGCTCGGACGACAACCGGAAGGCACGCAGGGTGATGCCCACCCCGCCGGGCAGGGCGATCTCGACCGGCTCGATCCGGACCTCGTCCCAGAGCTCCTGCCCGGAGAGTCCGGCAGACGACTTCTCGTCCACGGGCGCGGGCGCCTCTTCGTCGGACTGGCTGGCCACGGTGACCTCCGGAATGCGGATGGGATGCGGATGGACGTTCGGTCGGTGATTCTGCCGACACACCCTAGTGTGCGCCCCTGAGCGACGCCGACCGTCCCCCTCAGAATCCCTTCGGGTGCCAGACCGTCTTGGTCTCCAGGAAGGCGGTCATCGGCCGCAGACCCGGGTCGGCGGCGAGGTCGACGCCGCCGGCCGGCGCGCGGAGCACCCGCTTGAGCGTGCCGGACGCCGAGCGCTCGAGCTCGGTGGCGAGCTCCGGGTCGTCGACGCCGGTGAGGTCGAGCCCGTTGACGTCGTCGTGCGAGGCGAGCCAGGGCGCGGTCTCGGCGGCGCGGCCGGTCAGGATGTTGACCACCCCGCCGGGCACGTCCGAGGTCGCGAGCACCTCGGCCAGCGTGATCGCCACCTGCGGGCCGGCCGCCAGGACCACCACGGTGTTGCCGGTGACGATCGCCGGGGCGACGACGCTGACCAGGCCGAGCAGGGAGGCCGGGGCGACGACGCCGATCACGCCGGTGGGCTCGGGCGAGGACAGGTTGAAGAACGGGCCGGCCACCGGGTTGGCGTTGCCGGCCACCTGGGCGATCTTGTCGGACCAGCCCGCGTACCAGACCAGGCGGTCGACGGCCGCGTCCACCTCGGCGGCCGGGACGCCGAGCGCCACGAACTCACCGCGGCGGCCCTCGACCATCTCGGCGACCCGGTAGAGGACCTGACCACGGTTGTACGCGGTGGCGGCCGCCCATTTCGGCTGGGCCTTGCGGGCCGCGACGACCGCGTCCCGGGCGTCCTTGCGGGAGGCGAGGGCCACGTTGTCGCCGTCCACGAGATAGGTCCGTCCTGACTCGCTGCGGGGGAAGGCCCCGCCGACATAGAGCTTGTACGTCTTACGCACGGAGAGCCGGTTTTGTTCGGCACGCGCCGAGGGTGCGGGCGCGGCCGTCTTGGCGGCGCGCTTGGCGGGCTTGCCGGCCGCCGGCGAGGTGGTGGGTGCTGACTTAGGCAAGGTACGCCTCCAGGCCGTGCCGGCCACCTTCGCGACCGTATCCGGACTCCTTGTAGCCGCCGAACGGCGACGTCGGGTCGAACTTGTTGAACGTGTTGGCCCAGACCACGCCGGCCCGCAGCTTGTCGGCGACGGCCAGGATGCGGGAGCCCTTCTCGGTCCAGATGCCGGCCGACAACCCGTACGGCGTGTTGTTGGCCTTTTCGATCGCTTCCTCCGGCGTCCGGAAGGTCAGCACCGAGAGGACCGGTCCGAAGATCTCCTCGCGGGCGATCCGGTGCGCCTGGGTCACGCCGGTGAAGATCGTCGGCGCGAACCAGAAGCCCCGATCGGGCAGCGAACACGGCGGCGACCAGCGCTCAGCCCCCTCCGAACTACCAATTTCCGACAATTCAGTAATCTTCTCCAGCTGCGCCCGGGAGTTGATCGCGCCGATGTCGGTGTTCTTGTCGAGCGGGTCGCCGACCCGGAGCGTGGCCATCCGGCGCTTGAGCGAGGACAGCAGTTGGTCGGCCACCGATTCCTGCACGAGCAGGCGGGAACCGGCGCAGCAGACGTGCCCCTGGTTGAAGAAGATGCCGTTGACGATGCCCTCGACGGCCTGGTCGATCGGGGCGTCGTCGAAGACGATGTTCGCCGCCTTGCCGCCCAGCTCGAGCGTCAGCCGCTTGCCGGTGCCGGCCACCGAGCGGGCGATCTGCCGGCCGACCTCGGTCGAGCCGGTGAAGGCGACCTTGTCGACGTCGGGGTGCTCGACCAGGTAGCGGCCGGTGTCGCCGGCGCCGGTGATGATGTTGACGACGCCCGGCGGCAGGTCGGCCTGGCGGCAGACGTCGGCGAAGAACAGCGCCGAGAGCGGGGTCGTCTCGGCCGGCTTGAGCACCACCGTGTTGCCCGCGGCCAGCGCCGGCGCGATTTTCCACGCCAGCATGAGCAGCGGGAAGTTCCACGGGATGACCTGCCCGGCCACGCCCAGCGGCTTGGGGTCGGCGCCGAAGCCCGCGTACGCCAGCTTGTCGGCCCAGCCCGCGTAGTAGAAGAAGTGCGCGGCGACCAGCGGCAGGTCGACGTCGCGCGACTCCTTGATCGGCTTGCCGTTGTCGAGCGACTCGAGGACGGCCAGCTCGCGGGAGCGCTCCTGGATGATGCGGGCGATCCGGAACAGGTACTTGGCGCGCTCGGCGCCGGGCAGCGCCGACCACGTGCCGAAGGCGCGGCGGGCGGCGGCGACGGCGCGGTCGACGTCCTCGGGGGCGGCCATGGCCACCTCGGCCAGGACCTCCTCGCTGGCCGGGCTCACCGTCTTGAAGGTGCCCTTGCCCTCGACGAACTCGCCGTCGATGAACAGGCCGTAGGTGGGCTCGATCGTGACTATGGATCGAGACTCGGGGGCCGGAGCGTATTCGAACATCAGCCTCAGTCCAGCGTGAAGTAGTCCGGACCGGCGTAGTGGCCGGTGGTGAGCTTGGTGCGCTGCATGAGCAGGTCGTTGAGCAGCGAGGAGGCGCCGAACCGGAACCAGTCCGGGGAGAGCCAGTCGTCGCCGACCGTCTCGTTGATCAGCACCAGGTATTTGATCGCGTCCTTGGTGGTGCGGATGCCGCCGGCCGGCTTGACGCCGATCTGACGCCCGGTGCGGTCCCGGAAGTCGCGCACCGCCTCCAGCATGATCAGCGTGACCGGCAGGGTGGCGGCGACCGGCACCTTGCCCGTGGAGGTCTTGATGAAGTCGGCCCCGGCCATCATGGCCAGCCAGGAGGCCCGACGGACATTGTCGTACGTGCCGAGCTCGCCCGTCTCGAGAATGACCTTGAGGTGAGCGTCCCCGCACGCCTCCTTCACCGCGACGATCTCGTCGTGGACCTTGGCGTAGTCGCCGGCCAGGAACGCGCCCCGGCTGATCACCATGTCGATCTCGTCGGCGCCGTGGGCCACCGCGTCGCGGGTGTCGGCGAGCTTCACGTCGAGCGGCGCCTGGCCGGACGGGAACGCCGTGGCCACGCTGGCCAGGTGCACGCCGCTGCCGGCCAGCACCTCGGCGGCGACCGGAACCATCGCGGGGTAGACGCAGACGGCGGCGACCGCGGGGCAGGACGGGTCGGCGGGGTCGGGCCGCAGCGCCTTGGCGGAGAGGGCGCGCACCTTGCCCGGCGTGTCGGCGCCCTCGAGCGTGGTGAGGTCGACCATGCGGATCGCCAGGTCGATGGCCTTGGCCTTGGCGGTGGTCTTCACCGAGCGGGTGCCGAGCGCGGCCGCCCTGGCCTCGACGCCCACCTTGTCGACGCCCGGGAGCCCGTGCAACAAGGCCCGCAGATCGGCGGCCGACGTCATTGTCGCAGTCATGAAAACGATTCTACGCAGGGTGCCGACAGTTGATCTTGGTTGACCGGTAGGTTGTGGCCCGTGGACGTACTCGTCGTAGATCACCCTCTGGCCCAGACCCGGCTCACCGCGATGCGCAACGCGGAGACCGACTCGGGCGTCTTCCGCGCGTCTCTGCACGAGCTCACCACGATGGTCGTGTACGAGGCGGCCCGCGCCTTCGCGGTGGAGCAGTACCCGATCACCACGCCCGTCGCGCCCACTCAGGGCATCCGCCTGGCCAACCCGCCGCTGATCGTCCCGGTGCTGCGGGCCGGCCTCGGCATGGCCGACTCGGCGCTGGCCCTGCTGCCCGAGTCGTCCATGGGCTTCGTGGGCCTGGCCCGCGACGAGCACACGTTCGAGCCCCGGGCGTACATGGAGTCGCTCCCGGCCGACCTCGCCGGCCAGCCGGTGCTGGTGCTCGACCCGATGCTCGCCACCGGCGGCTCGCTGCTGCACTGCTGCAAGCTGCTGGTCGACCGCGGCTGCACCGACGTGATCATCTGCTGCGTGCTGGCCGCCCCCGAGGGCATCGAGCGGCTGAAGGAGTCGGGCCTGCCGCTGCGCCTGATCACCGCCGCGATCGACCAGGGCCTCAATGAGAAGGCCTACATCGTGCCCGGCCTCGGCGACGCCGGCGACCGCCAGTTCGGCGGCATGCGCCGCTTCTAAAGTTGGGTGTAATCCCAGCTCACAGCCTTGCCGTCGGCGAACGGCATGATGCCGTGGAACACCCGCGGGGAGTCGGCGAACACCAGCGGCAGGAAATGCCGGTCCGACTCCCACATCGGCACCTGGCCGGCCAGCACGTCGGCGATCGGCACCCAGTGCAGGCTGCCCTCGTCGTTTGCGGAAAGCGGCGTACCGGTCCACGAAAGAACGCGAAACAGGAACCCGAACCAGTTGGCGCCGTGCCGGCCGAAGCCGGGCCAGGAGATCGTGCCGGCGAAGTCGACCGCCGTGCACTCGATGCCGGCCTCCTCGCGGATCTCCCGGCGCAACCCGCCCACCACGTCCTCGTCCGGCTCGAGCTTGCCGCCCAGGCCGTTGTAGTAGCCGTAGTGGATGTCGTCGGGCCTCGTGTCGCGCCGGACCATCAAGATCTTCCGCCGGTCGGGGGAGAAGACGTAGCCGAGCGTGGCCAGGACGGCCTGCATCCATGAACTCCTGTCGGTAAGCGGCGCGGTGCTAGGGTGTGCGCCGGTTGAACGGGAAGGAAAGGGCAGGGAAACAGGGTGCCGCTGCTGCGCGTGGTGCGGAATGCCGTGCCCGGACCGGTCCGCACGTTGATTTATAAGGCACTGCCGGCCGGCGTACGCAAGAAGGCCGTCCGCCAGGTGCGCGAGCCCGACCCGATCGAGTTGGAGCTCGAGGCCGCGCCCACCGATCCGCACGCCTCGCCGTTCTCGGTCCGCACCGCCAACCTCGACCGGGTCGTCGACGCCCTCGACGCGGCCGGCGTGCCCTATTTCCGTGTCCCGACCGCGAGCCTGACGCACACCGTGGTCGCGGTCCCCGAGGCGCACCGGGCGCGGACCGAGGAAGCGATGGCGGGCGCCAAGATCGCACCGATCGTGCTCGGCGAGGACGAGGTGGCGCCGCGGGAAAGGCCGGTGGACGAGGCGGAGCCCGATCCCGTCGGGATTGCCGCCTACTGGCCGGTCACCGATCCCGAGCACCAGCTGCTGATGGGTGTCGAGTACGCCTGCGAGATCGAGTTCTGGTCCGAGCGCGACGGCCGGCTCGAGGCGCCCCGGTACCAGGCGTCGGTCGAGGCGGTGCGGCCCGGCGACGCCGAGGTCGAGGCCGATGAGAGCACATTCGGGGACTTCCGCCCGTACGGGAAGAGTCGCCGTTATCGCACCCGGCAGCCGTTCCTGACCCCGCCGTTCGAGCACATCGACTTCCCGATCGACGTCGTCTACACGTGGGTGGACGGTGGCGACCCGGCCTGGCTGGCCCGCAAGAACGCGGCGCTCGCCGAGAACGGCTGGGCCACCGGCAACCAGGTGGCCGCCAACAGCTCGCGGTACCTGTCCCGGGACGAGCTGCGCTACTCGCTGCGCTCGCTGCACCTCTACGCGCCCTGGGTCCGGCGGATCTTCCTGGTCACCGACGACCAGGTGCCGGAGTGGCTGAACACCGCCCATCCGCAGATCACCGTGGTGAGCCACAAGGAGATCTTCGGTGGCGCCGGGAAGCTGCCGACCTTCAACTCGCACGCCATCGAGACCCGGCTGCACCACATCGAGGGCCTGGCCGAGCACTTCATCTACACCAACGACGACGTGTTCCTCGGCCGGCCGACGCCGCCCGGGCTCTTCTTCACGCCGAGCGGCCAGACCCGGATCTACCTCTCCCGCCGCCGGATCGACGCCGGGCCGCCGACCGCCGACGAGCCGCCGGTGCAGTCGGCCGGGAAGAACAACCGCGCCATCATCGAGCGCGAGTTCGGCCGCTTCCTCGCCTTCAAGATCAAGCACATTCCGCACGCCGCGCGCCGCAGCGTGCTGGCCGAGATCGAGGAGCGCTGCGCCGAGCAGGTGGCGGCGACCGCGGCGCACCAGTTCCGGCACCCCGGCGACGTCTCGCTGCTCTCGTCGCTGCAACAGCACTGGTCGTACGCGACCGGCCGGGCCGTGGTCGGCGAGGTTCAGTCGATGTACCGCGACCTGACCGACCCGCTGCTGCCCAAGCGGCTCGCCAACGCCCTGCGCAAGCGGCACCACCAGATCTTCTGCCTCAACGACACCAACACCGACCCGGCCGAGGCTCAGGAGCAGCTCGAGGCGCTGGCCCGCTTCCTGCCGGCGTACTTCCCGTTCACGTCGCCCTACGAGAAATAGCGCCCTACGAGAGATAGCGCCCTACGAGAGATAGCCGCGGGCGGCCGCGGCCGCGTTGCGGGCGCTGCCTCGCTCGAACTGGCTCGGGATCGGGAAGTAGGCGCTCAGGAACGCCTCCATGATCCGGTGCTGGTTCTCCGGCGGCACGTCGCCGTCGTGGTAGTCGTTCAGGCAGAACACCTCGTGGAAGCGCCGCTGAAGCATCCACTGCAGCTTGGGCAGCTGGGTCTCGAGGCTGACGTTCACGAAGCCGCACCGGATCGTGCCGGGCACGCTGCGCCCGGTCATCAGCCCGAAGTGGTGTGCGAACGAGGACAGCGGGGAGATGTCGTCGCGGGTGCGGAACCGGGCCGCGGCGGTGGTCTGCCAGGCGCCGGCGAACTCCTGCTCGATCGCGGCCAGCGTGCTGCGGCGGTGCGGGTGCGGCGCGTGCAGGAAGGCGTGGGTCAGCGATCGCCCGTACGCGCGCTCGAGCAGTTCCCGGTTGTTCTTGGCGGCCGCCGCGAAGATCTCGTCATCGTCGGAGATCGGCGTGAACGGGATCGCCGTCGGGCTCGCGAACGTGCGGGTCAGCCCGCCCTCGGCGAAGAACCGGTCGGGACCGATCAGCCGGCCGAAGAACACGTCATCGTTCAGGTAGAGGAAGTGCTCGGCCAGGCCCTCGATGTGGTGCAGCTGGGTCTCGATCGAGTGCGAGTTGTACGAGGGCAGCACCGAGCGATCGGCGAAGATCTCGGCGTGGTCGACGACCCGCACCCGCGGATGGGACAGGTCGAGCCAGTCCGGGGTCTGCCGGTCGGTGACGATCCAGATCTTGTTGACCCAGGGCACGAACGTGTCGATCGAGCGCAGCGAGTACATCAGCTCGTTGCGCGACCGGAACCGGCCGTCGCCGTGCACGGCGTCGTCGACCTCGAGCGCGATGCCCTGCGAGGCGGCCTTGCGCCGCTGCCAGTCCGGGTCGTCGCCGTCGACCCAGGTGTAGACCACGTCGACCGGGTCGGTGAACTCACCGCCGAGCGTGCGGGTGAACGGCTCGATGGTGCGGTACCGCCGCTCGCCGACCTCGAGCGTGGCCGGGGTCATCGAGTCGGGCGTGACCCGCACGCCCAGCACGCTGCCGCCGGGCACGACCAGGTCGTCGCCGTCGTCGGCGGTCAGCCAGAAGCCGACGTTGCAGCCGTACGCGGCACCGGTGCGCAGCGTCCGCGAGGTGGTGAGCACGGGCGCGAAGACGCGGATGGCCGGCGCCTGGCGCACCTCGTCCACCGTGGTGCAGATCGCGGCCGGCCACGCGCCCGTGGGCCGGCCGGTCTGGTCGAGCGCCTCGACGTAGACGGGCCGGTCGGGAAAGGCCGCGGCCAGGGCGGCCAGCGCGTTGTCCCGCTCGTCGGCGGCCACCGCGACCCGGAAGGTCGGCGTCGGCTGCCGGACGAAGAAGTGCGGCACGCCGGCCCGCTCGAACGCCTCGGCCACCAGGTCGGCGTTGTCCTGCGCGACCTCGACCGGGGTGCGGTCGTCGTCGAGCCGGGTCAGCTGATAGCCGGTCCAGACCAGCCGCGGATGGGCGGCGTGCACCCGGGCCGCCCATTCCTCGGCGGTGCCGGTGGCCGGCGGCGCGTCGGCGACCAGGGTGACCGCGGTCGACTCCTGGGCCAGCTGGAGGGCCTGCGCCGCGCTGCGCCGCTCGACCCAGCCCCGCGTGTCGCGGCCGGCGAGCAGCTCGGTGTAGAGCGCCTCCCACTGCGGCATCACGACGTCGACCGAGTAGCGCTCGACGGCGGCCAGGCCGCGCTCGCCGATCTCGTGCCGCAGTTCGACGTTCTCGATCAGCTTGCGGATCGAGGACGCCAGCTCGTCGATGTTGTCGGCCGGGACCAGCAGGCCGGTCACGCCGTCCTCGATGACCTCGCGCGGCCCGTTCGGGCAGTCGTAGGACACCGCCGGGACGCCCGCGCCCATCGCCTCGATCAGGGTCAGGCCGAACGACTCCACCTTGGACGTGACCAGGGCGATCGAGGACTTGGACCACTCCTGGTCGAGCACGAAGCTCGGGCCCATCAGCTCGACGTTCTCGCCGAGGCGCATGGCGTTGATGTGCTTCTGCACGATCCGGTGATCGCCGTCGCCGAAGATGCGCAGCCGCCAGTCGGGGTGGTCGGGCACGATCTGGGCGAACGCGGTGACGGCGTGGTCGAACTGCTTCTCGTTGGTGAAGCGGCCGGCCATCATCACGGTGTTGTTCAGCCGGCTGGACCGCGGCCGGTAACCGCCCTCGATCGCGTTCGGAATGATCGGCAGGCGCGGCGCGGCCTCGCCCAGCCGGCTCGCGAACCACTGGCGGGTGCGCTCGGAGAGCACGGCGATGGCGTCCATCCGGGCCGAGTGGAGGCCGTACGGCTCGCCGGAGGCCGCGCGCAGCTCGGCGACCCGGTGCTCCTGGTGCACGAGCACGACCCGGCGCGGCACCAGGGCGGCGGCCACCGCCATCAGCGCCGGGGTCGTGGAGACCACGACGTCGGCGTTGGTCTCGCGCAGCGCGCTCTCCAGCTCGAGGTCGGTCAGCGCGTTGAACGCGCCCTCCCACTCGGGCTTGACGAGCTGGCTGGTCGAGGCGCTGAGGACCCGGCTGACCTCCTCGTCGAGCTTGCGCCGGACCGGGCGCTGGGTGCCGCCGCGGGAGTCGACGAGGAAACGCATGCGCACCTTGTCGGAGAACTCGAACGCCGGCTTGGTGCGGGTGCGGAACACGCCGAGCACCTCGACCTCGTGCCGCTCCGCGAGCCAGCTCGCCTGCCGCAGGATGGTGCGCTCGGTGCCACCCATCGCATCGGCCCAGGTGAGCAGGTACGTGATCTTCATGCGTTGCCGTTCGTCGGTTCCTACAGGTGGCGGCAGGCGAGCGTGAGCGCACCCGCCTGGGAGAACGTGGCCTCGACCCGGACGACCTTGCCCGGCGCGGTCCAGACGATGGCCGGCGTGGGCCGGATGACCTTTCCGGCGTTTGCGAGGTCGTGCAGCTCGCGGCCGACCCGCAGGCGCCGGCCGCCGCTGCGGAGGAAGAGGCGCGCGCCGCCGCCGAGCTTCGCGATCTGCGCCAGCGGGAGGTCGCAGCGAACCCGGTCGGGCGCCGTCCGCTCGGTGGGCACGCTGATCTGGGCGGTGCCGCCGCGCTTGACGACCTCGATCGTCGCCGGCCCGGCCAGCGCCCGCCCGACCAGGCGCACCTCGAGCGAGGACACCAGCCAGTCGAGGTCGAGCCGGCTCACCTCGGCGACCGGCTCCGGCGCGACGACGGTGATGGCGAGCCGCCCGGAGAGGCGGACCCGGACCTTGTAGCGGCGGCCGGTCTCGGGGTGCGGCGGGGACGGGACGGTGAGGCCGCGGGTGCCCGCGTTCTGCCGGCCGCCGAGGACCTTGAGCACCTGCTCGCCCCGAGACCTGGTGGTCACCGCCACCTCGAGCTGCCACTGGGTGCCCGAGCGCAGGGCGAAGCCGCCGGGGTTGTCGTCGAGAAGCGCGGTGGCCTCGACCCAGAGCGTGCCGTCGGCGCCGGGCCGCAGCCGGGCGGGGACGACCCGGTGGTGGCGGCCGCGCACGGCGTGCAGCTCGGCCGCGAGCGCGTCATCGAAGGGGATCGTCGGGACGTGCATGTCGATGTTCAGCGTGCGGCCGTCGAGAACGGCGGCGAGGCGGGCGTCGGCGACCACATCGCCGGACAGAGCCTTGGTTACCTTGCGTAGCGGCGCGCGCTGCTGGCGGAGCTCGTCGCGCAGCCGGTCGACGCGAGGGGTGAAGGTGCGGTCGAGGCGGCGGGCGACGACCGTGGCCTGGGGAAGACGGCGCAGCGAGCGGGCGGCGAGCTTGCGTGCGGAGTCGACCGACATCGACGCCTACTCCTCCTCAGGGAAATGCCTGCTGGTGCAAGGCGGAAACCATAGTGCAGCCTCCGGTACCCGTCAATTTAACTTGCTGTCGATCTGAAGGCCATCAATCCGATCACGTACGGTGAGGAAGGTCTCGATCAGCCGAACGGAGCGACCGTTCT
The DNA here is from genome assembly GCF_055586105.1 of Actinoplanes sp. NPDC051537. NCBI lineage: Bacteria > Bacillati > Actinomycetota > Actinomycetes > Micromonosporales > Micromonosporaceae > Actinoplanes > Actinoplanes sp. NPDC051537. The sequence goes on along the minus strand of NZ_JBVJIU010000012.1, from coordinate 39,244 downwards.
GAGCGACTGCCTCTCGGCGACTGTGACTTGGGAAACTATCGTGTGTTTCCATGACCACCATTCCGCTCGCCGAGGAACTGCTCCTTCTCGCCTACGACGACCAGACCGGCAAGGCGACAGGTTCCCGCATCGGGCTCGACCTCGGCATGGCCGCGGGCGTGCTGGTCGACCTGGCTCTCGCGGGGCGGGTCGCGTACGTCGACGGTTATCTCAAGGTTCTCGACCCGACCCCGACCGGGGAGGCGATCGCGGACACGGTGCTGGCCAAGGCGGCCGGGGACGAGCCGCACACGCCGGCCCAGTGGCTCCAGCGGCTCCGGCACCGGCTGCGCACCCGGGTGCTGGAAGACCTCATCGCCCGCGGCGTGGTCAAGGACGTGGACGAGACCCAGATGGAATACATCCACGTCCACCGCTACCCGACGACCGACCCCGCGTACGAGGCCGAGATCCGGCGCCGGCTGGCCGACGCGCTGACCGGCGAGAGCATCTGCGACGAGCGGACGGCCGCGCTGGCCACCCTGCTCAGCGTGTGCCGGATGGAGCCGGCACTGCGGCTGTCGGCCGACGAGACGGCCCGGGCGCACCAGCGGCTCGAGCAGATCGCCACCGGCGCCGGGTTCTCCGGCACCATCGATCTCGAGGACTCGATCGTCCGTCCGGCGGTCGCCCTCGTGGTGGCCACCCTCGGCCGGGCGATCTCGGCCGCGCTCGGCGCGCCCAAGCCTGCTCTTTAGACGCCCAGCTCGTCAGACGCCCAGCGTCGCGGCGATCTCCTGCCGGAGGGTCTGCAGGGCGGCCGCGGCGCGGGTGCGGGCGGCGGCGACGTCGCCCATGGCCGGTTCGACCACTTCGAGGTACGCCTTGAGCTTCGGCTCGGTGCCCGACGGCCGGATGACGACCCGGGTCGTGGCAGTCCTGAGCGTGAGCACGTCGTTCTCCGGGAGCAGGTCGTCGACGGCCGTCACCGGGTGGCCGAGCAGGCTCGTCGGCGGGGCCTGACGGGCCCGGCCCATCGCCGCTCCGATCTCGGCGAGGTCGTCCACCCGTACCGAGAGCTGGTCGGTGGCGTGCACGCCGAACTCGGCCGCCAGCTCGTCCAGCCGGTCGGCGAGCGTGCGGCCCTCGGCCTTGAGGCCGGCCGCGAGCTCGGCCGCGGTGAGCGCCGCGGTGATGCCGTCCTTGTCGCGCACCAGCGCCGGGGCGACGCAGTAGCCGAGCGCCTCCTCGTAGCCGAACGCCAGCTCCTCGGCGGCCCGGACGATCCACTTGAACCCGGTCAGCGTCTCGGCGTAGGGCACCCCGCGGGCGGCGCAGAGGCGGCCGAGCAACTGCGACGAGACGATCGTGGTCGCGTACGTCCCCGGGATGCCCCGCCGGATGAGGTGGTCCGCGAGCAGCACCCCCAGCTCGTCGCCGCGCAGCGGCCGCCACCCGTCGCCGGCCGGGATGGCCAGCGCGCACCGGTCGGCGTCCGGGTCGTTGGCGATCGCCAGGTCGGCGTGGTTCGAGCCGGCCAGCGCGAGCAGCCGGTCCATGGCGCCCGGTTCCTCCGGGTTGGGGAAGGCGACCGTCGGGAACTCGGGGTCGGGCTCGGCCTGCTCGGCCACGGCGGCGGGGACCGGGAACCCGGCGGCGGCGAACGCGGCGGCGAGCGTGCCCCCGCCGACGCCGTGCATGGGCGTGTAGGCCGTGACGAGGTCGCGCGGGCCGCCCGGAGTCAGCACGGCGGCGGCGCTTCGCACGTACCCCTGGAGAATGTCCTCGCCGAGAACCGTGCCGGGACCGCCCAGCTTGACCCCCGCGATCGGACCGACCGCCCGGATGGCCGCCTCGATGCCCGCGTCGGCCGGCGGGACGATCTGCGCGCCGTCCCCGCCCGGGCCGCCGAGCTGCCGGCCGAGATAGACCTTGTAGCCGTTGTCCTGCGGCGGGTTGTGGCTGGCCGTGACCATGACCCCGGCCACCGCGTCGAGCGCCCGCACCGCGTAGGCGAGCACCGGGGTCGGCAGCGTCGACGGCATGACCAGCGCGGTACGGCCCGCGCCGGTGGCGACCTGGGCGGTGCGCTCGGCGAACGCCTTCGAGCCGTGCCGGGCGTCGTAGCCGATCACCAGCGGGCCGTCGCCGCCCTGCTCGGCCAGCCAGGCGATCAGGCCGGCCGCGGCCCGGGTGACCACCGCGAGGTTCATCCCGTTCGGCCCGGCCCGCAGCCGCCCACGCAGCCCAGCCGTGCCGAAGGTCAGCGGGCCGGCGAACCGGTCCCGGAGCTCCTCCGTGGTGCCAGGCAGCTCGTCGAGCAGCTCGCGAAGCTCTTTCTTCGTGGCCGGGTCCGGGTCGTCGGCGAGCCAGGCCTCGGCTTTTTCCCGGAGTTCGTCAGGTGCCATCTGGGATTGATAGCACGGTCAGGCGGCGGAGAGGGTGTAAGTCTTGATCATCTCGTCGAAGATCGGCTTGCTGTCGCCGAACTGCGCCTCGGTCGAGGTCATGTAGAACGAGTACGCCTTGCCGCCGGTCACCACCGCGCCCCACAGGCCGTGGCGGCCGTCGTCGCCGGTGCCGCAGGTGTACTCGAGGACCGCGCCGTCCTTGCCGGAGATCGTGGTCTTGTCGAGGTTGACCCGGGCGTACGGCTTCGGGCAGTTCGTCGACTTCGTCTTCAGCGTGTTCTCGGCGATGCCGAGGAACGCGGAGGGCGTCGCCTTCGAGTTCTCCACCAGGATGCGGACCTTGTGCTTGGCGTCCTGCGGGTCGGCGTAGTCGACCCAGGAGCCGGCCGCCTTGCGGGTCCAGCCCTTCGGCACGTTCACCGTGATGCCGCGGTCGTTGTACTGCTGGGTCTCGAACGCGGGCGCCGTGTCCTGGTTGCCCGCGGGCAGCGCGTCCGGCGGCGGGGTGTTCTTGGCGCCGCCCCCGCCGGCCAGCGAGAAGACCAGCACCAGCACGACCACGACGGCGAGCGCGCCGCCCCCGGCGATCAGCTGCTTGTTGCGGGGCCAGCGCTGAACCGTGGCGACCGTCTTGGACGCCGCGGCCTTGACCGAGCCGAGCGCCTTGTCGATCGACTGCTTGCGGCCGGCGCTGCCGGCGGGCTCGCGGGCCGCGCGGGCGCCGTTCCAGGCTTCGCGTGGCGGCAGGACGCTGGTCGTGTCGCCGCCGGCCGCCGGCATGGCCGGCATCATGCCGGTCGGGGCGCCCTCGGGATCGGGCGCGCGCCGCCGGCCGCCGGCCGGCGCGGCGTTGCCCTGCTGGAGCTTGGCCAGGTGGTCGGTGAGCGACTGGCCCGGCGGGAGCATGGCCCGGCCGCCGATCTGGCCGCTCGGCTGGGGCGGGAGCTGCTGCGTCTCGATCGGCGCGGCCGGCGGACGCTGGGCCGGGACCACCGAGTACGGGTCGGTCATCATGTGCGGCGGGGCCTTGCTGGCCAGCGGCCCGGCCAGTTGCTGCCGCAGCATCGTGCGCGCGGTCTGCACGTCCATCCGGCGGGCCGGGTCCTTCTCGAGCAGGCCCATCAGCACCGGGGTGAGCGAGCCGGCCCGCACGGCCGGGGCCGGCGGGTCCTCGACCACGGCGTGCATGGTCTCGATCGGGTCGCCCTTGTCGAACGGGGGACGGCCCTCGACCGCGGTGAAGAGCGTGACGCCCAGCGAGAACAGGTCGCTCGGCGGGCCGAAGTCGCTGCCCATGGCCCGCTCGGGCGAGATGAAGTGCGGCGAGCCCAGCACCATGCCCGGCGTCGTGAGCTGGATGTCGGTCGGCATCCGGGCGACGCCGAAGTCGGTCAGCACGCAGCGGCCGTCGGAGCAGATCAGCACGTTCGCCGGCTTGACGTCGCGGTGCAGCACGCCGTGCGCGTGGGCGACCTCGAGCGCGCCGAGCAGCGCGATGCCGATCTTGGCGACGACCCGGGGCGTGACCGGCCCGTCCTCGATCACCATGTCGGCGAGGCTGCGGGCGTCGAGCAGCTCCATCACGATCCACGGACGGCCGTTCTCGTGCACGACGTCGTAGACCTGGACCACGGCGGGATGCTGCAGCGCGGCCGCCGCACGGGCCTCGCGCATGGTGCGCTCGTACATCGAGTCGCGGTCGCTGGGGGCCAGGCCGGGCGGGAGGATGACCTCCTTGATCGCCACGTCACGGCGCAGCAGCGTGTCCGCCGCGCGCCAGACCGTGCCCATGCCGCCGTGCCCCACCGCCGCGCGCAGTGTGTAGCGCCCGCCGATGAGCGTGCCCGGAGCTGCGCGTCCGCTGGTGGGAGCGTTGTTGCCGCCGCTCCACGTCGGAATCTGAGTCACTGAGGATGCCACCGAGGGGGTGTAGGGGGCCGTCGACCAACCCCGCTATCTTGCCGGTAAGGCACCCCTGTTTGAAAGTCGCGACGCGGTTGTTCCGCCGATCTCGACCGACCGTGACCGCCGGATCCCGCTCGGTGCCTGATATCGGACTCTCTGTGCCAAAGTCCTCACGCTGCCGAGCTGAACGAAGCCTTAGGATCAACGGGTGAACGCAGAGTCGGGTTTTGAGATCAAGCCGGTCTACCGTCCCGAGGACGTGCCCGCTTCACGAATCGGCGAGCCGGGTGAGTTTCCGTACACCCGCGGTGTCTATCCGACGATGTACACCAAACGCCCCTGGACCATGCGGCAGTACGCGGGCTTCGGCACGGCGGCCGAGTCCAACGCGCGCTACCACCAGCTGCTGGCGGCCGGGACGATGGGCCTCTCCGTCGCGTTCGACCTGCCGACCCAGATGGGGTACGACTCGGACGACCCGATCGCGCACGGCGAGGTGGGCAAGGTCGGGGTCGCCATCGACTCGATCGACGACATGCGGCGGCTGTTCCACGACATCCCGCTCGACCAGGTCTCCACGTCGATGACGATCAACGCGCCCGGCTCGGTGCTGTTGCTGCTCTACCAGCTGGTGGCCGAGGAGCAGGGCGTGCCCGGGTCGTCTTTGCAGGGCACGATCCAGAACGACATCCTCAAGGAGTACATCGCCCGCGGCACGTACATCTTCCCGCCCAAGCCCTCGCTACGGCTGGTGGCGGACACGTTCGCGTACTGCCGCACCGAGATCCCGAAGTGGAACACGATCTCCATCTCCGGCTATCACATGGCGGAGGCGGGTGCGTCCCCGGCGCAGGAGATCGCGTTCACGCTGGCCAACGGCATGGAGTACGTACGCGCGGCGCTCGCGGCCGGGCTGGCGGTCGATGACTTCGCGCCCCGGCTGTCCTTCTTCTTCGTGGCCCGCACGACGCTGCTCGAGGAGATCGCCAAGTTCCGCGCGGCCCGCCGGATGTGGGCCCGGATCATGCGCGAGGAGTTCGGCGCCCGGGACCCGAAGTCGCTGATGCTGCGATTCCACACACAGACCGCGGGCGTGCAGCTCACCGCCCAGCAGCCGGAGGTCAACCTGGTGCGGGTGGCGATCCAGGCGCTCGGCGCGGTCGCCGGTGGCACCCAGTCGCTGCACACCAACGCGTACGACGAGGCGCTCGCCCTGCCCACCGAGAAGTCGGCCCGGCTCGCCCTGCGCACCCAGCAGGTGCTCGCCTACGAGAGCGGCCTGACCGGCACCGTCGACCCCTTCGCCGGCTCGTACGCGATCGAGGCGCTGACCGACGAGGTCGAGCGGGAGGCCGTCGCGCTCATCGAGCGGGTCTTCTCGTACGGCTCGGCCGTCGACGCCATCGAGCAGGGCTTCCAGAAAGAGGAGATCGAGACCTCGGCGTACCGGATCGCCAACGAGATCGACTCGGGCGAGCGGGTCGTGGTCGGGGTCAACCGGTTCGCGATCGAGGGCGAGGAGCGGTACGAGCCGCTGCGGGTCGACCCCGCGATCGAGGCCGCCCAGGTGGCGCGACTCGCCGAATTGCGGGCGAATCGCGACAACGGTGCCGTCGAGGCCGCCCTGGCCGATTTGGCGAAGGCGGCACAGGGCACGGAGAACGTCCTACCGTTGATGAAAGAGGCGTTGCGGCTGCGTGCCACCGTGGGCGAGGTATGCCACACGTTGCGTGGCGTGTGGGGCGTCCACCACCCGGTGGAGCGCTTCTGAGACGGACTCGAGGTGTGGGTCATCACCTCCACGATCCGTTACCCGTTGTAGGAGGTGATGGGACAAGTGCTTCGCCGGGACGACACCCCGAGCATCAACCCACCTCTCTATCAGGGAATTCGTGACCCAGCGCAATGCGGCGCATACGGGAATGACGTTGCACAGCGTCACCAAAATGGGTCTAAGCTGTCGCGCGTCAAGAAAACGCGACAAAACTTCGAGAGTGATACGGAAACCGACGTGACTACTGCTCTGACGGCGCCCTCGGGTGCTCAGACGGAGTGGCCCGGGCCGCTGCCCGGCGCCGAGCCCCTGCCCGGCCAGCTCGACCGCTGGCTCGCCACTCGCGGCGCGGAGCTCGTAGCGATTCGTCGGCACATCCACGCCCACCCGGAGCGTTCCTTCCACGAGTTCGAGACGGCCGCGCTGATCGCCCGCGAGCTGGCCGTCGCCGGCCTGTCGCCGCGCCTGATGCCCAAGGGCAACGGCGTCATCTGCGACATCGGCGAGGGCGACCGGGTGATCGCGTTCCGGGCCGACCTCGACGCGTTGCCGCTGCCCGACCTCAAGGACGTGCCCTACCGCTCGACCGTCGACGGGGTGGCGCACGCCTGCGGGCACGACGTGCACACCACCGTGCTGCTCGGCCTCGGCCTGGCGCTGGCCCAGCTCGAGCTCCCCGGCCGCATCCGGCTGATCTTCCAGCCCGGCGAGGAGCAGATCCCGTCCGGCGCGCCCGAGGTGATCGCGGCCGGCGCCCTCAAGGACGTCGCGGCGATCTACGCGCTGCACTGCTACCCGCAGCTGCCGACCGGCCTGGTCGGGGTCCGTTCCGGCCCGTTCACGGCCGCCGCCGACACGGTCCGGGTCCGGCTCACCGGCCCCGGCGGGCACACCGCCCGGCCGCACCTGACGGCCGACCTGGTGCACGCGCTGGGCCGGGTCATCGTCGACGTGCCGGCGCTGCTCGACCGCCGGATCGACCCGCGCGCCGGGGTCTCGATGGTCTGGGGCTCGGTGCACTCCGGGCAGGCGTTCAACGCGATCCCGGGCGAGGGCGAGGCGTCCGGCACGGTCCGCATCCTCAGCCGAGAGGCCTGGCGGGAGGCGCCCGAGCTGGTCACCCGGCTGATCCGCGAGGTGGTCGCCCCGACCGGCGCCGAGGCCGAGGTGACGTACCACCGAGGCGTCCCCCCGGTGATCAACGACCGCATGGCCGCGGCCGTCATCGCCGGCGCGGCGGGCGCGGCGCTCGGCCCCGACCGAGTCGTCGAGGCCGAGATCAGCATGGGCGGCGAGGATTTCGCCTTCTACCTGGACCACGTGCCCGGCGCGATGATCCGCTTGGGCACCGGCGTGCCTGGTTCGACCGAGCGCCACGATCTGCACCAGGGCGACTTCGACGTGGACGAGCGAGCCATCGGGTACGGCCTGCGAGTCTTCGTACACACGGCGCTGGCGGCCCTCTCGACGGGCGCCTTCTAGCCCGGACGCCCGCCGCCTGTGGACAACGTCGGAAAACTGTCGTAGCTCGGCCGTATTTTCGGCCCACCCGAACGAGGGTGGGCCGCGGTAAGCCGACGGTCGGCAGATGCCGGCGGCGGCCGAACCGCCGCCTGTGGACAGCGTCGGAAAACTGTCGTAGCTCGGCCGTACTCTCAGCCCACCCAAACGAGGGTGGGCCGAGAGCAGGCCGACGGCGGCCCGGCGAGCGTCGTCGGGCGGGTCTCAGCTCTTCTTCTCGTCCCCCGGCCCAGACGCCGGCGGCGCCGATGTCGGCTGCTGCGCCCCGAGGCCGGGCCGCGGCGGGAAGACCGGCAAGGGCGTCCCGGCCGTAGCCAGCCGCGGCCGTCCCCGCCAGTGCTTGCGGTACAGGTAGAGCAGGCCCCAGATCGGCAGGCCCAGCGCGATCAGCCACGGCAGCAGCGCGCCCAGCACGGTTAGCAGCACCTTGAGCGAGGCGAGCAGCGCGTGCCAGCCCGCGCCCAGGCCGCCGAGGAAGCCGGGCGGCTGGTCGTCGGCCGCCTTGGGGCCGGGGGCGACCGGGCCGAGGAACGTCACGGTGATCGTGGACAGCGCCGTGAGGTCGGCCAGGCGGCGCTTCTTGGCCTGCAGCGACGCCAGGTCGGACTCCCGGGAGGCCACCTCCTTTTCCAGCATCACCAGGTCGTTCAGGGACTTGGCCTGGGCCAGCAGCTTGCGGCCGCTGTCCACCCGGGCCTGCTGCACCTGGATCCGGGCGTCGAGGTCGACGGTCTGCTCGGTGACGTCCTCGGTGTTGATCTCACGGTGTTCCTCGGTGCCCAACTTGGACAGCTGGTCGACGACCGTGGAGAACTTGTCGGCCGGCACCCGCAGCGTCATGGTGGCCGTGCCCGAGCCGGCCGTGCTGCTGGTGCGGTTGTCGGCGCCGATGAAGCCGCCGGCGGTGTTGGCGATGCCGGTCGCCTGGCCGGCCGCGGCGTTGACGTCGTCCTTGACGCGCACCGAGATGCTGCCGCGGTAGATGATCGAGCGCTGGTCGACGGCCAGGTCCGGCGCCTGGGCCGGGGTGTCCTGGCCGGTGGCGGCGCCGCCCTCGGCCTTGGCCGCGTCGGCGCCACCGGCCTCGGGCGCGGCGGCCTGTGGCGCCGCGGCCTTGTCGGCCATGCCGCCGCCATTGCTGCTGGAGGAGCTGTCGCCGGAACTGGCGCCGCAGCCGCTCAGTACTATGCCCGCGACGACCGCGGTGGCGAGTAGGAATGTCGTTCTCTTATGGGTGACGCGCACGATTTTCTCCCATCCCCGTTGGGCGTGCACCTGGGACGTGCGGCATGCACTTCCCGGTTCCGGCAGACTGCAGAATGAGCGGTTACGAATCGGCAGCGGAGGAGTCCCGTGCGCATCACGAAGTTCACGCATTCCTGCCTCCGGATCGAGGGCGACGGAGTGCTGGTCGTCGATCCGGGCGAGTTCAGCGAGCGTGCCGCGCTGGACGGTGCGGACGCCGTTCTGATCACCCACGAGCACATGGATCATCTCGATCTGGCGGCGGTGGCCGATACCGCGGCCCGGCGTCCGGGGCTGCGCATCTTCGCCCACGCCGACGTGCTGCCCAAACTCGCCGCCCTCGGTGACGTCACGGCGGTGGCGCCCGGTGAGAATTTCGAGACGGCCGGTTTCCGCGTACGGGCGCATGGGGGTCACCATGCCGTGATCCACTCCGACATTCCGCGCATCGCGAACCTGGCCTATCTCATCGCCGACAACGAGACGAACGTCTATCACCCGGGCGACTCGTTCACCGTTCCGGCGGACACGGTCGTGGACACGCTCTTCGCGCCGTTGAATGCTCCGTGGATGAAGCTCGCCGAATCCATCGACTTCGTCCGGGCGGTCAAACCCGGCCGCGCGTACGCGTTGCACGACGCGCTCCTGACCGAGACCGGCGCCAAGATCTCCGACGGCCACCTCGCCCGGCTCTCCGGCACGAGCTATGCCCACGTCGCGCCCGGGACCACGATCTAACGTGCCGAGCAGCGCAACCGACGAGCTGATCCAGCGGCTGTACGAGGAGCCGCCGGAGGGATTCGTGGCGGCCCGCACCGCGGCCGTCGACGAGGCACGCAAGGCCGGCGACCGCGATACCGCGAAGCGGCTGGCCGCCCTGAAGAAGCCGACCGTGGCCGCCTGGGTCGTCAACCTGCTCGCCCGGCGCCGGCCCGAGCTGATCGACCAGCTGGTCGAGCTCTCCTCGGCCCTGCGCGACGCCCAGCGGGGCCTCGACGGCGGGCAGTTGCGCGAACTGACCGCGCAGCGGCGGCAGGTGGTCACGGCGCTGGTCGACGCCGCCCGCCGGCTGGCGCTGGCCGCCGAGCCCGGGGCGAAGCTGCCGCTGGCCGAGGTGGAGTCGACGCTGACCGCGGCGCTGGCCGAGCCGGAGATCGCCGCCCAGATCCGGACCGGCCGGCTGATCCGCGCCGCGGCGTACGCGGGCTTCGGCGAAGTTCCCCGCCCCCGCCTGCGGCTGATCTCGTCCGGCGATGATCTGGACCTGGACGCGGACGCCGACGCGGACGGCGAGGAAGAGCCCGGCGAGGTCGTCGAGTTCCCGCAGTCGGCCCGGGAGCGGGCCGCGGCCGAGCGTCACCGTCGCGAGTTCGAGCAGAAGCAGCGGACGCTGCGCCGCGAGCTGAGCGCCGCCCAGGCCGCCGAGAAGCGGGCCGACGAGCAGCTGGAACGGGCCGAGGTGGCCGAGCGCGAGGCCGAGCACCTGGTCGAGGACCTGGATGCCGAACTGGCCGAGCTGGAACGGCGCCGCACCGAGGCCCAGGCCGATGTGGCCCGGCGCAAGCAGGCCCGGCGAACCGCCGAACGCGAGACCGCCGCCGCCCGGCGACAGGTCGGCGACGTACAGGCCGCTCTGGAAGATCTTGAATCGGACGAGCCGGATTGATCTCCATCCAACCGCCCCGCCCGCCACCCAAAATCGGACTAAAGTCGACTTTCGCGTCGGGACGCCAAGAATATTTTCCGAATCGGACGCGGAAGAGCACAATCGGCGCGTGACCCCCGAACAGGCTGCCGCCAACGCCAGAACGGGACTCGCGACGATCGTCGGCGCCTTCGCCGAGTCACCGCAGACGCTGCGCCGGGCGCGGCTTCTGGGACTCTCCGGCTGGGCGTACCACGTGTCTGCGCGAGCCGGTGCACTCGGCGACGTACGACCCGAGACCGTCGCCGCGGCGATCGGCTTCATCGCCCCCGAGGCCGTGATCGACGGCTGGGAGGCGACCGCCAAGACCTCCGCGCCGGTCGAGGTGGCCACCTGGCACCTGCATGAGCTGTGCAAGTGGGGCATCGAGCAGATCGGCGGCTTCCCCCGCCTGGGGCGGCTGCTCGAGCTGGCCGGCCGGGTGGTCGACGCGGTCGAGCACGCCGCTCTGCCGCTCTTCGCGGCGTGGCGGGCGATGCCGGTGCCCGACCAGGCGCCGGGCGCGCGGGCCGCGGTGACCCTGCACCTGCTGCACGAGCACCGGCTCGGTGTGCACCTGCTCGCCGTACGGGCCAGCGGTTTGACGCCGTTGCAGGCCATCATCGCCGGCCCCGAGGGCGAGACCGGCGCGGTCGCCTTCGGCTGGCAGCCGCCCTACCCGGCGGCCGGCCCGATCGTCCGCCGTCTGATGTGGGCCGACTCGGTCGCCGACGCCGTGGCCGGCCAGGCCTACGGCACCCTCGACATGGCCGAGCGCATCGAGTTCGTCGGCCTACTCGAGTCCCTCAGCCAGCGCCTCGCCCGCTAGGTTCGGCGCGAGCGCGAAACTCGGTCGACGCGGCGGGGCATTCGTGGTCCGATGCTTCGATGACCGCCGCCGCGACGACCTCGCTGCCCGTGGGGTGGACCACCCGCCGCCCGACGCTCGACGACGTGACCGAGATTCTCGCGCTGGTGCACGCCAGCGACATCGCGGCGATCGGCGAGCCCGACTTCACGGCCGACGAGGTGCGGGAGAGGCTCACCGAGCCGCACACCGACCCCGAGCGGGACAGCTGGCTCGCGGTCGACGCGGAGGGCGCCATCGTCGGCTGGACCTTTGCCAGCAACCCGACCGGCGGCGACCGCGACTTCCTGGAGGTCTTCGTCTGGCCGCAGCGCGGCGTGCCCGCCCTGCGGCCGTTGCTGGCGCTGATGCTCGACCGGATGGAGGAGCGGGCCGGCGAGCTCGGCCACGACCCTTATGAGGTACGCGCCGGCGCGATCCCGACCGAGCAGCCCTACATCGATGCGCTCACCGAGGCCGGGCTCGTCTTCCTCAAGCAGCACGCCCGCATGCGGATGTCGCTCGACGGCTTCCCGCACACCGCGCCCGAGCCGCCGCCGGGGGTGACCTTGCGGCCGGTTCGTGGGGACGACGAGGCCGACCTGCGCGCGCTGCACGCCGTGATCCAGGAGGCGTTCCGGGACACCGACCACTTCAGCGTCGACTACGAGACCTGGCGGCAGCAGGTCGATCACGAGCATTCGATCTCGTACGACGAATGGTTCGTGGCCGAGATCGACGGCCGCGTGGTCGGTTCGTTGCAGTCGTCGGACGCGGGGCTGGACGACAACGAGGGATGGGTCAAGCGGCTGGCCGTGCTCCGTCCGTACCGGAAAAGGGGTGTGGGTGAGGCGCTCCTGCGCCGCGCGTTCGCCGTCTACGCCGCCAAGGGCCGGGTGTCGGCGGGGCTCGGCGTCGATCTGCAGAACCCCACCCGGGCCGCCCAGCTCTATCGCGCGATCGGGATGACCCCGATGTACGAGGCCAACATCTATCGCACGTACGTGACCGCGCGGCCGGTCTAGACCTCGGGCGTCGACGTGCGGCTCGGGCGGCGGCGCAGATCCTCGACGTAGTCGTCGGGCGCGCCGGCCTTCTCCGCGGCGTTGGCGATCTCGGAGAGGTACCACGCGGTCGGCAGGCCACCCTCGTAACCGTCGTAGACGTACACCCAGGCGCTGAACTCGCCTTCGAGCGTTGATACACGCACGGTGAGCTTCTGGTACGCCCCCGCGGTCACGCCCTCGACTTCGTCCAACTGTGACGCGTCCCACGGATGCACGTCGTAGAGCGACACGAAGACGCGCTCGCCGGGTGCCTCGGCGATCGTGGTGACCGCGCCCTCCCAGCCCATTTCCCCCTCACCGGCAAAGGTCAGGCGCCAGCCTTCTATCCACCCGACGCCGACCATGGGCGAGTGCGGACAGTAGGCCCGCATGCGGGCCGGGTCGAGGTTTGAGCCATACGCGGCGTAATGACGCACGGCGATGACGATAGCCGCACTCGGCGGTCGTGGAGAATACAAGGAGTGCGTGTCGGCACAAGCCACCGGTTTTGCGCCGGTATACGGAGGGGAACGTCGTGAGTCGGATCGTGATCATCGGTGGGGGACCGGGCGGCTATGAGGCGGCCCTGGTCGCGGCCCAACTCGACGCGGAAGTCACGCTGGTCGAGGCCGACGGTCCGGGCGGAGCCTGCGTCTTGACCGACTGCGTTCCGTCCAAGACCTTCATCGCCAGCTCCGAGGTCATGACGGGCTACCGGCACAACGACCGGTTCGGCATCCGCTCGGCCGGCCTCGAGGGTGTCTCGGTCGACGCGGTGGCGGTGAACAACCGGGTCAAGAAGCTGGCGCTGGCCCAGTCCGGCGACATCCAGGCCAAGCTGATCAAGGCGGGCGTCGAGGTCATCCACGGGCGGGCGCTGCTCGGCGAGGACACGCTCGGCCACACCCACCAGGTGCTGGTCATGCCGGACGGCGGCGAGATGTACGCGATCGAGGCCTCGACGGTGCTGATCGCGACCGGCGCCACGCCGCGGGTGCTGGCCACGGCCCGGCCCGACGGCGAGCGCATTCTCGACTGGCGGCAGGTCTACGACCTCACCGAGCTGCCCGAGCACCTGATCGTGGTCGGCTCCGGCGTGACCGGCGCCGAGTTCGCGAGCGCCTACCTGGCGATGGGCACCAAGGTCACGCTGGTCTCCAGCCGCGAGCGGGTCATGCCGCACGAGGACGCCGACGCGGCGATGGCGATCGAGCGCGTCTTCCGCGAGCGGGGCATGACGATCCTCAACCAGTCCCGCGCCGAGTCGGTGGTGAACACGGGCGCGGGCGTCCTGGTCACTCTTTCCGATGGCCGTACGGTCGAGGGCTCCCACGCGCTGATGGCGGTCGGCGCCATCCCCAACACCGACAAGCTCGGCCTGCGGGAGTACGGCGTCGACGTCGGGCCCGGTGGCTACCTCGCCGTCGACCGGGTCTCGCGTACCAACGTGCCCGGCGTCTACGGCGCCGGCGACTGCACCGGTGTGCTGCCGCTGGCCAGCGTGGCCGCCATGCAAGGCCGGATCGCGATCTGGCATGCGATGGGCGAGGCGGTGGCGCCGTTGCGGCTGCGCACGGTCTCGGCCAACGTCTTCACCGACCCCGAGCTCGCCACCGTCGGCGTCTCGCAGAACGAGGTCGACTCCGGCCGCACCCCGGCCCGCCAGGTGATGCTGCCGCTGACCGGCAATGCCCGGGCCAAGATGGCCGACCTGCACGACGGCTTCGTAAAGCTGTTCTGCCGGCCGGCCACCGGTCAGATCGTGGGCGGCGTGGTGGTGGCGCCGAAGGCGAGCGAGCTGATCCTGCCCATCACCATGGCGATCGAGAACAACCTGACCGTGGACCAGCTGGCCCACACGATCACTATCTACCCGTCGTTGTCGGGGTCGATCGCGGAAGCTGCCCGTCAGCTGATGCAGCACGAGCTGCAATAACGTCGGCCTCGGCGGCGGTCTCGGCCGCCGCCCGCTCGACGGCCAGCTCGGTCTTGGCCTCTGCTTCGGCCTCTTTGCGGCCGCCGAACAGCGCGAGGATCCAGCCGGCGGTGCCGAAGACGACCGCGGCGGTGGCGGCGATCGCGAAGAGCCGCCAGGCCGACTGCGTGATGGCCGTGCCGCCGACGTGCCCGACCAGGCCGCCGTAGCCCGCCCAGCAGAGCGCGGCGGCCCCGTCGTAGAGCGCGAAGAGCTTCAGCGGGTAGCCCGTGCGACCGGCATGAAAACCGGCGGCCATCCGGCCGCCGGGAACGAACCGGCACAACAGCAGCACCAGGGGTCCCGGCTTGCGCAGCCCCCTGGTGAAGCGGGCCGCGGCCTTGCGGGTCTTGGAAATCTCGCGCGGGGTCGCGTCGTCGTGCTTCGGGGCGCAGCGGGCGCGCAACGAGCCGAGCCAGCCCCGCCCGACCTGCCCGGTGGAGCGACCCAGGAAGTACGCGATCGAGTCGCCCGCCAACATGCCGGCGGCCCCGATGAGGATCACCGGCGCAAGATCAAGGTTGCCGTAGACAGTCAGCGCGCCGGATGTGATCATGATCGCCTGCACCGGCACGACCGGAACCATGGCGTCGATCGTCAGGAATCCGAACAGCGCCAGGTATGCCCACACGGGTGTGGCCATCATGGTCAGCAGTTCGGTCATCGGTTCGGCCACCTCACGGCTTCAGGGCTCGCCACATTGTCGACCGGCTCACCTGAGAAAGTGCTGTGTTACAGCATGCGCCCTGATCAGGGCCGCGGAACGGTGATGCCTGACACGGTATTGTCTCGGTCTCGGCGGCGAACCCCCGCGGACCCGCGCCGGTTATTTCCCCCGATTTCATCCCAGCGCGCACAGCGAGTTTTTCGCTCGCCTCTCGTCGGCGTACCGTGAGATTGCCGGAGACGCCGGGTCCCCCGTTCTCGGTGTGCCGGCCCGGGCCGTCGGTAGGTCCCGTACCGACGGCCCACCCCTTTCGGGCCTACGCTGGGCGCGTGCCTTCGCTGGTAGCGCCCACCGTCGACGTGCACGCGTCGTTCCTGCGGGCCGTCGCCGAGCATCGCGCCGAGGGCCGCGGCCTGCCGTCCGACCGGACCAACCTGGGCCAGCACATCCGCACCTACGGCGAGGCCTGGGACGACGCCGCGGAGTTCGCGCGGTTCGTCGCCTTCCTCGGCGACTGCCGCACGTGGCCGGTGCCGACGACGACCCTGTGGTGGGTCGCGGGCGACGACTATCTGGGCCGCCTGGCCATCCGGCATCGCCTCGGTCCGGGCCGCGTGGGCGAACGAAACGGCCACATCGGTTATGACGTACGCCCGTCGGCGCGCCGCCGCGGGCACGGCAGCGCGATGCTGGCCGCCGCGCTGCCTGTGGCGGCGTCGCTGGGTCTGCCCCAGGTGCTGATCACGTGTGACCGCGACAACATCGCGTCCCGCCGGACGATCGAACGCAACGGCGGTGTCCTCCACGACCGCCTCGACGAGAAGCTCCGTTTCTGGCTTCCCACGGCCTGACGCCGCATCTTGTCAGCGGCTAGTTAAAATGCCGTCCATGCCCTATCACCACGGCGACCTGCGCCGCACCCTCCTGCGCGCCGCGGAGGAAGCGATCGCCGACACCGGCGTGGCCACGCTGAGCATGCGCGACCTGTCCCGCCGGGCAGGCGTCTCGCATGCCGCCCCCACCCACCATTTCGGCGACAAGGCGGGCTTGCTCACCGCCTTGGCGACCGAGGGTTTCGAGCAGCTCGCGAAGGCCCTGGCCACGTCCCGCCTGGCCAGCAACAGCTTCGTCGAGCTGGGCGTCACGTACATCCGCTTCGCCGTGACGAGGAGGCCGATGTTCGAGGTGATGTTCCGCACCGACCTCTACCACCCCGCCGACCCCGACCTGCTGGCCGCGCGGGCGAAGGCGGCCGATGCCCTGTACGCCGCCGTCTCCGACCTGCCCGACGGCTTCCTGGCCCCGCCCTCGCCCCGCGGCGCGGCCCCCGCTTCCGCTCGCGCCACCGCCGCCACCACCACCGCCGCCGGCCGGCCAGCCGGGGCGGCGGACGGCGAGTCGGACGCGCAGCACCCAGCGGATGTCGCCGCCCGGCCCGCGAGACCCGGCACCGCCGAGACCGCGCCGTCCGATGTGCGCACCGCCGGCCTGGCGGCCTGGTCGATGGCGCACGGGTTCGCCACGCTCTGGCTCAGCGGCGCCTTCCCCGACCGAGACCTCGACCCCGCCGAGACGGCCCGGCACCTGTTCTCCGAGCTGAATCGGCACTACGCGCCGTAGAGCCCCGCGCCATGCCCGCGCCGCATTGAGCCATTTCCCGCGCCGCGTTGGGCCATTCCCGCGCCGCGTTGCGCCAGGCCCGCGCCGCGTTGCGCCACGCCCGCGCCACGCCCGCGCCACGCCGCGCACCCTCGCGCCGCGCCCGCCCGCGCCCACGCTGCGCCGCGGTGCGCCACGCCGCGCTGTGCTGGGCGGTGCTGGGGCTGGCCAGCCGCTCTGCGCCGCGACAGGCCTACGCTGTGCGGCCCACACAGGCCGGCCGCACGGCGCTCACGCCGCGCTATCGGCCCGCGATCTCTCCCTCGCGGGCGTCAGTCGATTGCGCAGATCACCGTGCCTGCGGTCACCGTGGCGCCTACCTCGACCGCCAAGCCCGAGACCGTGCCCGATTTGTGGGCCTGCAAGGGCTGCTCCATCTTCATGGCCTCGACCACGACGATGGTGTCGCCCTCCTGCACCTCGTCGCCGTCGGAGACTGCCACCTTGACGATCGTGCCCTGCATGGGGGCGGTCAGTGTGCCCGCGCCGGCGGGACCCGCGGCCGTGGCCGCGCTCGTCGAGCGGCGCGCCGTCGGTCTCGTGGGTGCGGCTGTGCGCGTACCGGTGAATAGGTCTTTGGGAAGGCTCACCTCGAGTCGCCGGCCGCCCACCTCGACCACGACGGTCTCGCGTTCGGCCGGCGTGCCGGAGGCCGCGGCCGCGCCGAACGGCTCCACGCCGCCCGCCCACTCGGTCTCGATCCATCGGGTGTGGACGGTGAACGGCTCGGACGTGAACGCCTCGTCGCGCACCACCGCGCGGTGGAACGGCAGCACGGTCGCGATGCCCTCGACCACGGTCTCGTCGAGCACGCGGCGGGCCCGCTCGAGCGCCTCCTCGCGGGTCGCGGCGATCACGATGATCTTGGCGAGCAGGGAGTCGAAGTTGCCGCCGATCACGCTGCCCGGCTCGACGCCCGCGTCGACCCGCACGCCGGGACCCGAGGGCCAGGTCAGCGACGTGACCGTGCCGGGCGCCGGCAGGAAGCCGCGGCCCGGGTCCTCGCCGTTGATGCGGAACTCGATCGCGTGCCCGCGCGGGACGGGGTCTTCGGTGATGGCCAGCGCGGCGCCGTCGGCGATGCGGAACTGCTCGCGCACGAGATCGAGCCCGGCCGTCTCCTCGCTGACCGGGTGCTCGACCTGGAGTCGCGTGTTGACCTCGAGGAACGAGATGGTGCCGTCCTGCCCGACGAGGTATTCGACGGTGCCGGCGCCGTGGTAGCCGGCCTCGCGGCAGATCGCCTTGGCGCTCGAGTGGATCTGGGCGCGCTGGGCGTCGCTGAGGAACGGCGCCGGCGCCTCCTCGACCAGTTTCTGGTGGCGGCGCTGGAGTGAGCAGTCGCGCGTGCCGACCACCACCACGTTGCCGTGCGTGTCGGCGAGCACCTGCGCCTCGACGTGCCGCGGGCGGTCGAGATAGCGCTCGACGAAGCACTCGCCCCGCCCGAAGGCCGCCACCGCCTCGCGCGTCGCGCTCTCGAACAGCGCCGGGATCTCCTCGATGGTGCGCGCCACCTTGAGCCCCCGGCCGCCGCCGCCGAACGCCGCCTTGATCGCCACCGGCAGGCCGTGCTCCTCGGCGAACGCCACGATCTCGGTCGCGTCGGCCACCGGCTCGGCGGTGCCGGCGACCAGCGGGGCGCCGGCGCGCTGGGCGATGTGCCGGGCGGTCACCTTGTCGCCGAGGTCGCGGATCGCCTGCGGGGTCGGGCCGATCCAGGTGAGCCCGGCGTCGATCACGGCCTGGGCGAACTCGGCGTTCTCGGAGAGGAAGCCGTAGCCCGGATGCACCGCGTCGGCGCCGCTGCGGGCCGCGACGTCGAGCAGCTTGTCGATTCGCAGGTAGCTCTCGGCCGCGGTGTCGCCGCCCAGCGCCCACGCCTCGCCGGCGAGCCGGGCCGGCAGACCGTCGCGGTCGCTGTCGGCGTAGACGGCGACGCTGGCGAGGCCGGCGTCCTGGCAGGCCCGGATGACCCGGACGGCGATCTCGCCTCGGTTGGCGATCAATACCTTGCGCACGGCCTGAGCTTAATGCCAGCGTCCGACAGTTCTACTCTGAAGTAGTGTCCGCTACGCGCATGATGATTCTCGGGCTGGTGCAGTGGATGCAGCCCGTCCACGGCTACGACGTGCGGCGCGAGCTGCTCAGCTGGAACGCGGACAAATGGGCCAACGTGCAACCCGGGTCGATCTACCACGCGCTGCGCAAGCTGAGCGAGGAAAGCCTGCTCCGCGAGGTCGGCACCGAGCAGGTCGGTGGCCGGCCGGCGCGTACGTCGTACGAGATCACCGAGAAGGGCAAGGCCGAATTCCAGTCGCTTCTGCGGGGCAACTGGTGGAGCATTGCTCCCGCGCCCGACCCGTTCATGGCCGCGTTCTCGTTCCTGCCGGCGCTCCCGCGGACGGAGGCGGCGGCCGCCCTGCGCAATCGGGCGACGCAACTGCGGGCCGGCGTGGAGCAGCTGGCGGCGGCGATGGCGGCCGACTGGGCGCACAAGAAGCCGGTCTTCGTGAACTGGATGTGGGAGCTGCAGATCAACCGGGCGGCGGCGGAGATCGCCTGGTGCGAGAGCATCGCGTCGAAGATCGAGGGCGGCGAGCCGTACATGCCCGATGCGCCCGATGCCGGATGGCCATCCGCTCAATAATCAAGTTTGACTAATAAAACTTGAACACCGTACGCTGCCCGCATGATAGAGACTCGCGGGTTGCGCAAGTCGTTCACGTCACGCCAGGGGCGTGAGAAAAAGATCGTCGAGGCCGTACGCGGCGTGGACCTCGACGTTTCCGAAGGTGAGATCTTCGGCTTCCTCGGGCCGAACGGAGCCGGCAAGACCACCACGCTGCGGATGCTCGCCACGCTGATCGAGCCCGACGGGGGCACGGCCACGATCGCGGGCGCCGACCTGCGGTCCGACCCGGCCGAGGTGCGCCGGCGCATCGGATATGTGGCGCAGGGCGGCAGCACCTGGGACGACTCCACCGCGCGTGAGGAGCTCGTGCTTCAGGCGCGCCTCTACGGCGCGAGCAAGGCGTCGGCCCAAGCACGTGCCGCGGCGGTGCTCGAGAGCTTTCAATTGAGCGAGTACGCGGACCGCAAGTGCAAGACGTACTCAGGTGGCCAGCGTCGGCGGGTCGACATCGCGCTCGGCATCATCCACGAGCCCCGGGTCGTCTTCCTCGACGAGCCGACCACCGGCCTCGACCCGCAGAGCCGCGCGCACATGTGGGACGAGGTGCGCCGCCTCCGCGAGGAGGGCATGACGGTCTTCATCACCACGCACTACCTCGACGAGGCCGACGCCCTGTGTGACCGCATCTCCATCATGGACAACGGCGAGATCGTCGCGTCCGGGACACCGTCGGATCTGAAGCGCGAGATCTCCGGCGATGTCGTTCGCGTCGGTCTGCCCGTGCAAGCTGTCGACGCGGCGGCGGCAGCTCTCGCGGACTACAAGATCGAGAAACATGACGACAGCGTGCGGCTCTATGTCGAGGACGGTGCCGTGGCGATCCCGCAGATTTTGCGCGCGCTGGACGCGGCCGACGTGCCACTCGGCACGATCGAGCTGCACCGGCCCAGCCTCGACGACGTCTTCCTGACCAAGACCGGCCGATCCCTGCGGGAGAGCTGAGCCATGAAACTTTTCCGCGACACTTCGCTGATCTTCCAGCGCCAGATGCAACTCCTGCTGCGCAACCCGGTCTGGATCTTCGTCGGCGTCTTTCAACCGGTGATGTACCTGCTGCTGTTCGCCCCGCTGCTGAAGCCCGCTCTCGGGGTGAGTTCAAACGCGCAGGCGTACGAGATATTCGTGCCCGGCCTGTTGGTCCTGCTGGCCATTTTCGGGGGCCTGTTCCAAGGTTTCGGCCTGATCGCCGAGCTCCGCGCCGGCGTGATCGAGCGCTCCCGGGTCACCCCCGTCAGCCGCCTGGCGCTGCTGCTCGGCCGCTCCCTGCGCGACGTCGTGTCCCTGATCGCCCAGGCCGTGATCATCACGCTGCTGGCGCTGCTTTTCGACCTGCGGGTGTTCCTCGGCAACCTGCTGCTGGCCTACCTGATGCTGGCCCTGATCTCGCTGATGACCTCGGCCGTCAGCTACGGGGTGGCGCTGAAGGTGAAGAGCGAGGACGCACTGGCGCCGCTGATGAACACGGTGGCTCAGCCGGTGCTGCTGCTTTCGGGCATTCTGCTGCCATTGACGTACGCGCCCGGGTGGCTCCAGGGAATCGCCGACTGGAACCCGTTCTCGTGGGCCGTCGACGGAACGCGCGCGTTGTTCCGAGGCGATCTCGGATCGTCCGATGTGTGGCAGGGCCTACTGATCATGGCCGTCCTGGCCGCCGCGGCCGTGGGCTGGGCGGCGCGGGAGTTCGCCCGAAGCGTGCGCTGAGCTTGTTTCTACGCCCGCCACAGATCCGTGATCGAGACGCCCATCTCGATGAGGAGCTTGCGCAGCAGCGGAAGTGACAACCCGATGACGTTGCCCGGGTCGCCCTCGATGCGCTCGACGAACGCCCCACCGCGCCCGTCGAGCGTGAACGACCCGGCAACGTTGAGGGGTTCGTCGGTGGCCACATAGGCCGCGATCTCCGCGTCGGTCACATCGGCGAAGTGCACCACGGTCGTGCCCACGGCCTCGGCCTGCTTGCCACTGACCAGCCCCGTGAGGTGATGCCCCGTGTGCAGCACGCCGGACCGCCCACGCATCATCGCCCACCGCTTAGCGGCCTCGGCGGCGTCGGCCGGCTTGCCGAAGATCTCCCCTTCGAACGCCAGCACCGAGTCACACCCGAGCACCAGAATCCCCGGATCGGCCGGCAGATCGGCCGCCACAGTCCGCGCTTTCATCCGCGCAAGGGCGAGGCAGAGCTCGAACGCGTCCTCGGCCTCGACGGTCGACTCGTCCACCCCGCTGACCATCACCTCAGCGTCAATGCCGGCCGCCGTCAGCAGCCCCCGCCGAGCCGGACTAGCCGAGGCAAGCACCAACCGGTACGCGATGTCGTTTCCCACCTCTAGGAGGCTACAGACCCCACCCGCCGCAAAGGGCCACAGAAGCGCGCGTTTCGACCAGCTTTTCCCAAGTCAGAACCCCCGGCGCCGCCGAACGACAAGAAAGGCGACGGCGCCGCCGGCGATAAGAAGCCCGGCCAAAACCCCAAAAACGAGGGGGAGCGCGCTGGAGGAAGACGAGTTTTCCTCAGCTTGAGGCGCCTGGGCGGCGGTGGTAGCGCCGGGATCGATGTACCCGGGGGGCACGCTGCCGGCGGCGGCGCCTGAGGCAGTTTGAGTGGGAGCGCCGGTGGGCTTTCCTAGCGGCGGCACGTCAGCAGTCAATGCCCTGACCACGTTCAGGACTCCGAACCCGCACTGATCGTCCTGCCCGGCAGGCCCAATGTCGTCTGCGGTGGCCGTAAGGCGATGGATGACCTCAGGCCCCGTAAGATCAGGAAATTTTGCTCGGACCAAGGCTGCGGCACCGGAAACTATTGCTGTAGAGAGAGAAGTTCCGTCCGCATCGGCATACCGGTCTTTAGGCTCTGCCGTAGTAATATCTACGCCTGGAGCGCAGATTTGAACTTTTTTGTCAACGACCGACAAGGATGCGTGTTTCCCGCTCCGATCGGTCGCCCCTACTACGAGAACGCCTTCAACCGCGGCAGGGTATCCGATTATGGCCTGCTTGCTAACGTTACCAGCACCAGAGACTACGACTACATCAGATTTGATCGCGGAACTCACGGCATCAACAAGTTCGGTTGCTGGCCCAGTCTCGGCGGAGACGTTGATGACCTTGGCTCCGTGGCTGGCAGCCCATTGGACGCCGGTCGCCAAAGCCTCGGTAGACATGTTGTTGGCGTCGTTGCCGATCTTTATCGGCAGGATCTTCGACGCAGGTGCGACGCCTAGGACGCCGTCATTACTATTCTTTCCGTGGGCCGCGATAAGCGCTGCCATGTTCGTTCCATGGCCGTCTTGATCCTGGCGTCCGTCACCCTTGCCGCCTGGTATGAGATTGATGCCCGCGAGAAGATTCCGTCGAATATCGGGGTGTGGATAAACGCCGGTATCGATCACAGCGACAGTTACGCCGGCGCCCCTGCTAATGGCTTGTGCCTGAGGAATCTTTAGGCTCTTCAGATACCATTGATCATTGCGAAAGCTGTCGGCATTCGCGGGATCAGCTTGAAGCACAATAGCGGCCGCAAGGATGAAACCCCCTGCGGCCGCAGCTGCTCGGGAAAGCATTGTTTAGCCGAGTCCAATCGCAGGTCCTGGGTCAATGCGCTGTTCTCGGGCCGGCAGGACCACGGGGTCCACGCCCTCAGCGGTTTCCCACGGGTTATCGGGATCCCAATGCGCACTGCCGGTTTCGTCGTGGCGGCCGGATCGACGGCTTCCGCCCTGCCCATACATGCTGGTTGCCATCGGGTGTTCAGTCGCGGACATCGCGCCTACGCCGACTCCGCGGCGTGATCCGAGAGCGCCTTCGCCCTCGCCGATGACTCCGCCAACGGGGTTGACGCGCCGCGTGCCAGCTCGACCAGTGCCTGGCGCGCCGAGCCCTGCTCGCCCAGCGCCGGGCTGCCCGATTCCGATGGCAGGCGTGCCGCCAATTACGCCGCCAGGCGCAATTGCTCGCATTCCTCCCTCCGGTATGCGACTTCCCGGTCGAAGGAGGTTTTCACGCGGCGTTCCGATTCCGCGGCCGACCCCGGGCGCGCCTGGCGCCAAGGACGAAGTTCTCCCTGGTAGAAGACCGGTGCTCGGCGGAAGGAGGCCGGGGTTGGAAATCGTGCCGCCTCCGCCGCCCGGCAGGGCTGGAGTGAGCGGATTCATGCCGGTAGTCGGCGGAGACAAGATTGGCTGGGCCGTCCCACCAAGGACGAGACCAGGCTGGGTGCCGCCGCTGGGCGGCGTGACAGGTGCAGGCAAGGTTGTGTGCGTCGACGTCGGGAACGCCGTGGCGTGGGAGGAGTTCGTGGAACTCGAGGTGGAGCTGTCATTAGCGAAGCTAGGCGTAATGGGCGGGATAAGCGGTGCGGTGTAAGTATTGCCATCGCTTATCGACTTGTCATCCTCGATGCCATCTGTCTTGCCGTAAGGGATTGGCCTGACGATTCGAGACTGGGCCTGGGCTAAGTCGGAGCTCACGCCGCTGAGTAGAGTCACTGCTTGGAGTCGAAGCGCCTCCTGGCGGCCAGGGGCGACCGGCGGCTCCTCGCCACTTGGGCTCGGGCTTGGCTGGGGATCGGGACTGCTTTGCTGCTGCTGCAACTTGGTGTTGTAGGTGTTCAGCGCAGTCTCGTTGTTCTTGTACTCCTGGTAAATCTTGTCCATCTGGACCTGGGCCTGGTAGATCGACCCGGTAACTGAGGAGATGGCATCGTGGTTTGCCAGGGATGCTTCGTATGTGTCGGAAAGGTTTTTGATCAAGTCGTCAAGGCGGGCGATGTAGGCCGCCGCAGCCGAGCTCTTTTCGGGGGGCCATGCCGCGGCAAGATTGTCGCGGTAGCCCTGTACCTGGAATCGGTGCTCGCTGAGTAGTTCGGCCGACTTCGTCCATCCGTCGACCAAGTTCCACTGCGCGTCAGTGTTCGGATTCTGGATGAGCGACTGCATCTTGTCGATGGTCATCGACTCCCACGGGGTGCCGCCGCCACCGCCGGCTGCTTCCAGCATCAGGCCACTCCCTCGTCGGACCGCTCAGGCGGGATGCCCACCTTGTCGAACGCCTTGTCTACGTCCCTCACCTTCGCGTGCGAGAAGGCGTCCGAGCCGCGGTATTCCTTGCTGATGTCCGTGGCTGCCGTCGCGAAGCCTTGAGTCTTGTTCGCGTAGTTATAGACGTTTTGGTGCGCGACATCTTGGGCCTCGTTGTGGACGAACAGGAACGTCAACAACTCGATGAACTCGCTAGGCGGATCGGGCAACTTCGTCGACATCGCGTCTGTCACGGTGGTCAGGTGCGGGGCGTAGTTGTCCTTCACGTTGGCGGACAACTTGGCGGCGAAGTGCTCCATCGCCTCGATGTCGGCCTCGATCTGGCTGAAGTCCGTGTAGCCGTAGTCGCGCAGCCATGATGGGCCGCGGTCCTCATCTGGGATCATCGCTCGCCTCCCCCGACGGAACTAATGTGACGCCGGACAACCGCCAACGCATCCGTGAGCGTAGTCGCTCCCCGCCAACCCCGCGGCACCCTGTGGACAGCCGGAAACTATCGATGAGCGGTGATCTATCGGGGCAGTGTCGACTGGCGCCAGGTGGTGGGGCGCATCGATGACCTTGCCGATGTTGTCCAGGATGATGGGGCTCGTCGGGGGGAAATTGCATTCAACGAGGTGGATCGGGCCGCGAGCACGGCGGCCAGCGCGGCCAGCTCAAGATCGGTGGGGGCGCCTCGGACTACCCTGACCAGCGGTTCCTCATCCATCGACCGAGCGTACGACGTCGTGGGGGATGTCCGGTGACACGCGTCCCACACTCGGCTGATCGATTCGCTGTCCCTGGACATGACCGGGTATTTTCTGCGTGATGTCTTCTTCTCCCCCAGCCGTTGTCGCTGACCGTTACCGGCTTGTCGCGCCGCTCGGTCAGGGCGGGATGGGTCGCGTCTGGCGTGCGACCGATGTCGTGCTGCACCGTGACGTGGCCATCAAGGAGCTGGTTCCGCCGCCCGGTCTGACTCCGGGTGAGCGGCAGGAGATGCGCGAGCGGTCACTGCGCGAGGCGCGGGCGATCGCCCGGCTCAACAACGTCAACGTGGTACGTGTCTTCGACGTGCTCCGGACCGATGCCGACCCGTGGATCGTCATGGAGTACGTGGCGTCCCGCTCGCTGCAGGACACGCTCGCCGCCGACGGGCCGTTCCATCCGGTCCGCGCCGCCGAGATCGGCCTCGGTGTGCTGGGCGCGCTGCGGGCCGCGCACCGCGCCGGCGTCGTGCACCGCGACGTCAAGCCGGGCAACGTGCTGCTCGGCGCCGACGGCCGGGTCGTGCTGACCGACTTCGGCCTGGCGACCGTCCCCGGCGACCCGAACGTGACTCGCACCGGCCTCGTGCTCGGCTCCCCGGCCTACATCGCTCCCGAGCGGGCGCGCGACGGCACGGCCGGTCCCGCCGCCGACCTCTGGTCGCTCGGCGCCACCCTCTACGCCGCGGTCGAGGGCACGTCGCCGTTCGCCCGCCCGTCGGCGATCGCCACGCTCGCGGCGCTGGCCACCGAAAACCCGCCGCCCGCACGCAACGCCGGCCCGCTCAAGCCGGTGCTCAACGGCCTGCTGCGCAAGGACCCGACGCACCGGATCAACGCGGAGGAGGCCGAGCGCCTGCTCAACCGCGCGGCCGGCCGCCGTACGAAACTCGCCTTCCCGATGAGTCCGACCATGCGCCGTCCGGGTGTGGGCCGTGACCGCGTGGGTGGCCTGATGGCTCCGACCGGTTCGACCCCGGTGGTGCCCGGTCCGAGGCCTCCCGTGGCGCCTGCCCGGCCGGTCGATCCGCCGGGTCGGCCGTCTGTGTCGGGGGGACGCCCGGCGGCCGGCGAGGGCCGGCCGCCGGTCTATGTGCCGGGTAAGGCCCAGGTGGGGCGTCCGCCGGCCGATCGGCCCACGCGCGTCGACGGACCCAAGGCCGAACCCCCGCGCCTCGATGCCACGCGGGTGGACACGCCTGCGGTCCGAGATGACAAACCACGATTTGGTACGCGCGAAGCGGCCCCGATCACGCCCGGTCAGCCGCCGGCGACCCGTCAAACGCCGCCGCCCGCCGCCCGCCAGGCACCGCCCGCCGCGCCGCGGGCCGCCGGTCAAGCGCCGCCGCCCGCTGCCCGCCAAACCTCGCCGGCCGCTGGTCAAGCGCCGCCGCCCGCTGCCCGCCAAACCTCGCCGGCCGCTGGTCAAGCGCCGCCGCCCGCCGCCCGCCAGACGCCGCAGGCCGCGCGCCAAGCCTCGCCGCCGCCCACCACGCCGCCGGCCGTGACCAGCCGTGGCGCCGGTGGCTTCACCGCCGCCGACGTGGCCGCCAACCGCCGCGGCCAGGCGGCCCCCGAGCACGAGCAGTCCCTGGCCGACGCGACCGCCCTGGTCAACCGCATCGACGCCGCGCCCGCGGACGCCACCACGGTCGTCGGCCCGGTCGACGCCACGACGAAGGTCGGCCCGCTGGTGGTCCCGTCCGCCGACGCGACCACGATCGTGCCCCCGCCGAAGAAGCAGACGCCGAAGAAGCTCTCCGCAAAGCAGAAGGCCAAGGCGGCCGCACTGGCCGAGGCGAAGCCGGAGCCCAAGGCCGAGGAGAAGGTCGAGGCCGAGACCCCGGTCGAGCCGGAGCAGCAGCCCGACGGCGCCCCCGAGGCCGTGGTCGACACCGAGGCGGAGAAACCGGAAACGGCCGAGCCGGAGACGGCCGAGGGCGAGAAGACCGAGCCCGAGGCGGCCGAGCCCGAGACGGCCGAGCCCGAGACGATCGAGCCCGAGACGGCCGAGCCCGAGACGGTCGAGGCCGAGGCGACCGAGGCCGAGGCAGCGGAGGCCGAGGCAGCGGAGCCGGAGACGGCCGACGCCGAGGCGACCGCGCCCGAGACGATCGAGCCGGTTGACGACGCCGACGAGGCCGACGAGAGGGAAGCCGGGAAACCGACCGCCCCTCAGCAGGACAAGGACGACGACGAGGCGATCGAGCCCGTCTCCCCGGTCCCGCCGATCAACCGCTCCACCCGCCCGGCCTGGCGCCCGATGGACGTGCCCCGCACCTCCCGCGGCGGCGTCACCATCTTCGGCACCCGGCTGACCTATCCCCAGGCGGGCATCGGCGCCGGCATCCTGCTGCTCGTCCTGATCCTGGTGATCACGCTGGGCGTCAAGGCCTTCGGCAAGGACGACAACCCGGGCGCCACGCCGACGACCGCACCCACCGCGGCCGGCGCCGGCAACGGCAAGCCGTCCGCCACCGGCAGCACGGCCCAGCAGCCCGCCGGCGGCGGAACCAAGACCACCACCCCCTCGAGCGCCGCCCCGCCGGCGTCCAGCGCCCCGGCCGGCCTCACGCTGCCCGCCGGCTGGCGCATCTACACCCAGAAGGCCTCCGGCAGCGCACCCGGCTACACGATCCCGATCCCGAACGGCGCGAAGATCTCCGGCGGCAGCGGCTCCTCGCTCGAGTTCCGCTGGAACAACCGCCTGCTGATCGTCGACCGGTCCGGCTCGCCGCAGGCCGACGCCTACCAGGACTGGAAGACCCAGGAGGCGTCCCGTCGTGGCGGCTACCGCAACTACGGGTACATCCGGCTGGACCGCGTCACCTACCGCGACTTCGACTCCGCCGCCGACTGGGAGTTCACGTACACCACGAACAGCGGCAACCCGCAGCACGCGGTGAAGCGCAACATCCGGGTCGACGACAGCCGGGCGTACTCGCTCAGCTGGTACGTGTCGCCCGAGGACTGGAACGGCTCGCAGAGCGATCTTCGGCTGCTCTACCAGGGCTTCCAGCCGAAATAAGAAGCCGATGTGCGTGAAGCCGGATGAATGGGTAATTCATTCGGCATCACGGATGGAGGTGCAGTCCCATGAACTGCCGACGGCACGGCAGTAAGCCGACGATCGCGCTCTGGATGCTGGTCGCGCTCGCCGACCTGGCGATCCTGGTCGCCGCCACCAGCGCGCTCACCGTTTCCCTCGTGCTGGCCGGCCTCGTCGTGCTGGCCGGCGGCGTCTTCGCCACCCGCACGATCCTGCGCCGGACCGATCCCACGCCCGTCGTGGCCCGCGCGACGCAGACGGTGGCCCGTCGGCGGGCATAGCGCGATCGGCTACAGTCCCCCGGGTGATCGACGGTGTGACTGATCTCTGGGACAAGCTGCTCGGCGCTCAGCCGGACCCGCCCGGCCTTCTCGTGCTGCTCACCGCCCTGGCCGCCCTGCTGGCGGTGTCGTTCCGCCCGGTGTGGCGGATCGCCCGCAACGCGGTGACCATCGCGCACGAGGGCGGCCACGCCCTGATGGCGCTGCTCACCGGGCGCCGGCTCCGCGGCATCCGCCTGGAGTTCGACACGTCGGGCCTGACGCTCTCGTCCGGCCGCCCGACCGGGCCGGGGATGATGCTCACGCTGCTCGGCGGCTACATCGCGCCATCCCTGATCGGCGTGCTCGGCGCCTGGCTACTCGGCGGCAACCGCATCACGCTGCTGCTCTGGCTGGCCGTGGTCCTGCTGCTGCTCATGCTGATCAACGTGCGGAACCTGTTCGGCGTCGTCTCGCTGCTGATCACGGGCGCGATCGTCTTCATCGTCTCCTGGTATGCCTCGCCCCAGGTGCAAGCGGCATTCGCGTACGTCGGCGTCTGGTTCCTGCTCTTCGGTGGTGTCCGTCCCGTCTTCGAGCTCCAGAGCCTGCGCAGCCGCGGCCGGATGCCCGAGTCGGACGCCGACCAGCTCGCCCACATCACGCACGTCCCGGCGCTGTTCTGGGTCGGCGTCTTCCTGATCGTCGACCTGGCCGCCCTCGTGGTCGGCGGGTTCCTGCTGGCCGGCCAATGGCTGCCGAGCTGAGACAGCGCTAAAGAGGAATGTTGCCGTGCTTCTTCGGCGGCAGCGTCTCCCGTTTTGTCCGTAGCGTCCGCAGTCCCCGCGTGACCTGCGCGCGCGTCGCCGAGGGCCGGATGACCGCGTCCACGTAACCGCGCTCGGCCGCGATGTAGGGGTTGGCCAGCGCGTCCTCGTATTCCTGGATGAGCTCGGCCCGCCGCTCGGGAGTGTCGATCTCGCCGCGGTAGAGAATGTTGACGGCGCCCTGCGCGCCCATCACCGCGATCTGGGCGGTGGGCCAGGCGAAGTTGAGATCCGCGCCGAGGTGCTTGGACCCCATCACGTCGTACGCACCGCCGTACGCCTTCCTGGTGATGACGGTGACCTTCGGAACGGTCGCCTCGGCGTACGCGTAAATGAGTTTGGCCCCGCGCCGGATGATGCCGTCCCATTCCTGTGACGTGCCCGGCAGGAAGCCCGGCACATCGACGAACGTCACCACCGGAACGTTGAAGGCGTCGCACGTGCGCACGAATCGGGCCGCCTTCTCGCTCGCCGCGATGTCGAGCGTGCCGGCGAAATGCATGGGCTGGTTGGCCACCACGCCGACGGGCCGTCCTTCGACGCGGCCGAAGCCGACGACGATGTTCTGCGCGTAGAGCGGCTGGACCTCGAGGAAATCGTCGACCACGGTCTCGACGACCTTCTTGATGTCGTACGGCTGATTCGCCGAATCCGGGATGAGCGAGTCGAGCGCCAGATCGGCCTCGCTCGCCTCCAGCGCGGCCAGCTCCTCGTAGACGACCGGCTCATCGAGATTGTTCGACGGCAGGAACGAGAGCAATGCCCGTACGTAATCGATGGCGTCATCCTCGTCGGAGGCGAGGTAATGCGCGTTGCCCGACCGTGAGTTGTGCGTCCGCGCTCCGCCCAGCTCCTCGAAGCCGACTTCCTCGCCGGTGACGGTTTTGATGACGTCGGGGCCGGTGATGAACATGTGCGAGGTCTGGTCGACCATGACGGTGAAGTCGGTGATCGCGGGGGAGTAGACGGCGCCGCCCGCGCAGGGGCCCATGATCAGTGAGATCTGCGGGATGACGCCGCTGGCGCGCACGTTGCGGAAGAAGATGTCGGCGTAGAGGCCGAGCGCGACGACGCCTTCCTGGATGCGGGCGCCGCCGGAGTCGTTGATGCCGATGATCGGGCAGCCGATCTTCATGGCGAGGTCGAGGACCTTGACGATCTTCTCGCCGAAGACCTCGCCGAGGGAGCCGCCGAAGACGGTGAAGTCCTGGGAGAAGACGCAGACCTGGCGGCCGTCGATGGTGCCGTAGCCGGTGACGACGCCGTCCCCGTACGGGCGGTTCCGGTCGAGGCCGAAGTTGGTGGTGCGGTGCCGGGCCAGTTCGTCGAGCTCGACGAACGAGCCCTCGTCGAGCAGCAGGTCGATCCGTTCGCGGGCGGTCTTCTTGCCGCGGGCGTGCTGCTTCTCGACCGCGCGGGCCGAGCCGGCGTGCACGGCCTCGTCGGTGCGGCGCTCGAGATCGGCGAGCTTCCCGGCGGTGGTGTGGATGTCGGCCTGGGCCGAGTCCTGCTGCGTCGTCACGGTGAACCTCGCGGTCGTGAGCGTTCGTGAACGGTCGTAAAGGAGCCTCGCTCGTGATCGTAATGCGGCGGGAAGCGGGCGTCGCTACGGGTGCGTTTCGCACCCAATGCCCTATTCGTTACTCTGGACGTGACGAACTGGATGACCGCGGCCGGGCTCGCCCTCATCGCAGGGGGCCTCGCCACATTGATCAGCTTCCGGGCGATCCTGTTCGGGGGCGGAAGTCGCGGTTCGCGCCGGCGACAGGCGCGGGCGATCGAGGCGCCGCGGCGGCGGCCGGCGCTGACGTCGGGGCGTCGGGAAAAGCCGGAAAAGCCGGAAAAGCGGGAAAAGCCGCGGCGTTCGCGGCGTTCGGCGGAGGAAGCGCCGAGCCAGGCGATCCGGGCCGAAGCGATGGTCGAAGCGATGGTCGAAGCGATGGCCGAAGAGCCGGCCGAAGCGATGGCCGAGGGAATGGCCGAACACCCGATTCCGGCGGTCGTGCCCGAAATGTCCCGCCGAGCGCGGCGAGGCCGGCGACGTGCGCTGGTCGCGGCCTCCGAGGCGCAGCCGGTGCGCGCCCGGTCCGATGAGGACGATCGCGGCGGCCTGGCCTCGATCGGCCTCGCCGACGAGGACGAGGGTGAGGGCGAGGGCGGGGGCGATCTCCCGTCCGAGACCGCAATGCCGGAAACACCGGAAGAGCCGGAGAGGGAGGCCGACGAGGCGGAATCCGCCCCGAGGGCCGAGCGCTTCGGCGACCGGGTCGAGGGCTGGATCCGCCCCGAGTATCACGACCAGTCCGACGAGCCCGAGCCCGGCGAATACTGGACCCCGATCCCGGTCGACCTGGCCGGCGACGCCGAGCCGTCGGCCAAGGGCTACGGCTGGCCCCGCCCGGTCGAGCGCCTCCCCGCGGTGCCCGACTACGAGCCCGCCACCGGCTTCGACCTCGTCCCGATCTCCGAGCCGACCGAGGTCGTCCCGGCCTGGCCGCGCAACGACGACCGGCCCGGCCGCATCCGCCTGCCGCGTTCCTGGTCGACCCGCAACGACAAGAACGACAAGAAGGAGGAGCCGCGCCGGCGGCCCCGCCCGCGGCCCCGCCCCGAGGAGCCCGACCGCAGCACCACCGTCTACGTGAGCCGGCACGCGGCCGATCCGCCGCCGCACTAGGCTCGGTTGATGCACGCCTCGCCGTACAGCGATCTCGAGCGCCCGCCCCTGTCGGTGCGCGGCCTCGAGCGAGCGCTGGTCACGCCCGACTCGCTGTGGACCCGGATCGAGGTGCGCGCGGCGACCGGCTCCACCAACGCCGACGTCGCCGCCGCGGCCGCCGCCGGCGCGCCCGAGGGCCTGGTGGTGGTGGCCGAGGAGCAGACCGCGGGCCGGGGCCGCCGCGACCGGCAGTGGACGTCGCCGCCCCGGGCCGGTCTCACACTGAGCATGCTGCTGCGCCCGGGTGTGCCCAATCCGGAACGGGACTGGCCCGCGGCGCCCGCGAAGGCGTACTCCTGGTTGCCGCTTTTGGCCGGGGTTGCCCTGCTCGAGGCCGTGCGCCGGGTCGCCGAGGTCGAGGCCGTCCTCAAGTGGCCGAACGATCTGCTGGTCAAGGACGGCAAATGCGCCGGCATCCTGGCCGAGATGACCGGCGACGCCGTGGTGGTCGGGATCGGACTGAACGTTTCGACCCGCGCCGAGGAGCTGCCCGAGACCACCGGGATGCCCGCGACCTCGCTGCGACTGGCCGGCGCCGCGAGCACCGACCGCGATCCGCTGCTGCGCGCCCTGCTGCGCGGGGTCTCCAGCTGGTACGGCGGGTGGCGCGAGGCGGGCGGCGACGCCGAGCTGTCGGGCCTGCTCGGGGCGTATCGGCGAGGGTGCGCGACGATCGGCCGGCCGGTGCGGGCGCTGCTGCCGGGCGGTGGCGAGGTGAGCGGCCGGGCCACGGCGGTCGACGTCGATGGCCGGCTGGTGATCCGTACGGCTGATGACGCCGACATTCGCGTCTCGGCGGGTGACGTGCTGCACGTACGCTGAGCGCGTGGCGTTCCCGGACGAGATTCTCACCGACGAGGAGGAGGTCGTCTTCCATCTGCATCCGCACTGGAAGACGGCGATCCGCCCGGCCCTGGTCACCCTGCTGGCCCTGGCCACGCTGATTCTGGCCTGGGTGATGCTGCCGCAGAACAGCGGCGGGTTCCTCGCGTTCGGCGCGGTCGCCCTCATCATGGGCTATTACGGCATCCGGTACGGGTTGGCGCCGCTCGTCGTCTGGCGCTGCACCCACTACGTGGTGACCGACGAGCGGATCCTGCTGCAGGACGGCGTGTTCGCCCGGGAGCGGCGCGATCTGCCGCTCAACCGGATCAACGATCACCTGCTCAGCCAGTCCCTGCTGGACCGTCTCTTCGGCACCGGCACGCTGACCGTCGACTCGATCGGCGAGCAGTCCGCGGTCATGCCGGCGCTGCCGCACGCGCACCATTTCCAGACCGCTCTCTACGAGCTGATCGAGCGCGCGCCCGCCGATGAGGAAGAACCCGCCGATGAGGAAGAAGAAGAGGAAGAGGAAGTAGCGCCGCCGCCGCGAGCTAGTGCGTGGCGTCGAGCTCGGCCGCAGCGCTGAGCTCGGCCGCAGCGCTGAGCTCGGCCGCAGCGCTGAGCTCGGCCGCAGCGCTGAGCTCGGCCGCAGCGCTGAGCTCGGCTTCGGCGCTGAGCTCGGCGAAACCGGCCGCCGCGTCCAGCTCGGCGAGCTCGGCCTCGTGCCCGTCCACCGGCGGCTTCAGGAAGACGAAGGTGCGGTAGGCCCAGAACCGGAAAATGGTCGCGATCACGATGCCGACCAGCGTCACGCCCATGAAGGCGAGCTCGTCGTGCTCCTCGGTGAGGCCGAACCCGTACTTGCCGAGCGCCACCAGCCCGGACTGGATCACCATGCCGACCAGGTTGAACCCGAAGAACAGCGTGTACTCCCGGCGCAGGGCCGTGCGCGTGTGGTTCCGGTAGGTCCAGTACCGGTTCGCGAAGTACGCCAGCGTGGTGGTCACGACCGTCGCGATGACGCTGGCCTTGACCGCGCCGATCGGCAGGGCGGCCCAGGTGATCGCCATGTAGAGGAGCGTGTTACCGGCGCCGATGACACCGAACGCGATCGCCTCGGGCGCGAGACGGCGCAGTCGATCCGACAGCGAGCTGGCTGAGGGCATGGGAAAACCTAACGGGAGGGAATGGCGGTCACGCCGAGTCACGTACGGGGGATGGCGAGGCCACGTTAGCCGCGGGACGCCCGGGTTGCTGCCCCGAGGTGACCTGACCGGGGGGTGGTGTGTCGCGGAACACGAAGCGGCGGTAGGACCAGAACCGGAACAGCGTGCCGACCGCGGTGCCGACGAGCTGGCCCGACACGTTGTCGGCGAGCGGGGTCCGCAGGGCCGGCCAGATCTGCCCGAGCCCGTAGTGGCTGATCGCCAGGCAGGCCAGGCCGATGCCGAGGCCGATCGCGTTCAGCACGAAGAACATCGTGTACTGCCGGGCCATGTTCGCGTGGGACCGGTGCCGCCAGGTCCAGAACCGGTTGCCGGCGAAGGCGACGGTCGTGGCGATCACAGTGGAGATCGTCTTCGCGAACAGCGTCTCGACGCCGTTCTGGAGGAGCACGTTGAAGATGGCGAGGTCGATCGCGAACGAGATCGCGCCGACGGTGCCGAACTTGCCGAGCTCGCGAATCAGCGCCCGAAGCTTGACGCGCAGGCGGGATGGCTGCGTCGGCGAGGTATCGGGCACGTCCCGAGAGTACCGGCGGTCGTCACGGTCCGCTGTTTGCGCGTTTTTTCGTTGGCGAGTCTTAACCGGTTGATCGTGCCGGGTGACGCTGCCGGTACGGTCGGTGACCCACCCCGTCGATCTCGCTGACCTCGGCGAACCGTGCCCGGCATTCGCCGCACCAGGCCAGGTGGGCGCGCATCCGGGTGGCGTCCCGCGGCGCGAGCCGGCCCCGCAGGTGCCCGCCGAGCCGGTCGCCGGCCCAGCGGCACTCCGGGTGCTCGGCCACCGCCACGTGCTGTTGCAGATACAGACTGCGCAGGCCCTCGCGCGCACGATGGGCGAGGACGGCCACCGCGTTCGGCGTCATCCCGAGCATGCCGGCCACCTCGGCCGGGGAGTTGCCCTCGACCGCGGTCTGCCAGAGGACGTCTCGCCATCGCTCGGGCAGCTGGCGGAACGCGGCGGCGGCGTACGACCGCTCGAGCCGGTCCAGCGCCGGGTCCGTGAACGGCTCGCCCTCGTCGTACCGGGTCAGGTCGTCGGTGAACTCGAGGCGCGAGTCGCGCCGGGCCCGGTGATAGCAGACGTGCCGCATGGTCGTGTGCAGATAGGCGCGGAAGGCGACCAGCGGGCCGCGCCCGGCGCGCAGGGACGCGAACACCTTGGCGAAGGTCTCGGCGACCAGGTCGTCGGCGTCGGCCGGGTCGCGGCTGAGCCCGTACGCGAGGTGTCGTGCCGCCGCCCGGTGCCGCTCGTAGAGCGTGCCGTAGGCGGCGGTGTCGCCGCCCCGGACCGCCGTCAGCAAGTCGGTGTCCGAGTCCGGCGTGTCTGCCGGGATCGTCATTCCTGCCTCCGGAAGGGGGACTAGGCGGAAAGACCAGATATCGGCAGTTTAAGGGGTTACGTCCGATTTGTGGAAGTGGGCCGAACGGCCATCGTTTTCGCGATGTTGCGCGAAACTGCGCTGTTCACCGAAGGATCGATCGTCTGCAAGCAAAGCTTCCGAGGATTGTGCGGTCTTCCACAGGAATTGCCGATGAACCTCACGTGACGCGGCCTTAGGCTCATGTGACTCCCATGACCGCAGAGGTCATTGGTCAGTGCCGACCGAAGGAGATCACCTTGCTTCAGCCCCCGACGTCGCACCCGCGCCTGCTGGCCTGGGTCGACGAGGTAGCAGCCCTGACCACGCCCGACCGGATCGTCTGGTGCGACGGATCGGAGTCCGAGTGGACCGGCATCACCGATGCCCTGGTCGACTCCGGCGCCCTGGTCCGGCTCGATCCGGCCAAGAAGCCCAACTCGTTCTGGGCCCGCACCGACCCCGGTGACGTCGCCCGTGTCGAGGAGCGCACCTTCATCTGCTCGGTCGACGAGGCCGACGCCGGTCCCACCAACAACTGGATGGCGCCGGCCGAGATGAAGGCGACGATGACGGAGCTCTACCGGGGCTGCATGCGCGGGCGGACGATGTACGTCGTCCCGTTCTGCATGGGCCCGCTCGACGCGCCGCAGCCGATGTTCGGCGTCGAGCTCACCGACAGCCCGTACGTGGTGGCCAGCATGCGGATCATGACCCGGATGGGGGCCGGGGTCCTGACCGCACTCGAGGAGGCCGACGCCGATTTCGTGCCGGCGCTGCACTCGGTCGGTGCGCCGCTCTCGGAGGGCGAGGAAGACGTCGCCTGGCCGTGCAACGAGACGAAGTACATCTCGCACTTCCCGGAGACGCGGGAGATCTGGTCCTTCGGCTCCGGCTACGGCGGCAACTCGCTGCTCGGCAAGAAGTGCTACGCGCTGCGCATCGCCAGCGTGGCCGCCCGCGACGAGGGCTGGCTCGCCGAGCACATGCTGATCATGAAGCTGACCTCGCCCGAGGGTCAGGTCCGCTACATCGCCGGCGCGTTCCCGTCGGCCTGCGGCAAGACCAACCTCGCCATGCTCGAGCCGACGCTGCCGGGCTGGAAGGTGGAGACGGTCGGCGACGACATCGCCTGGATGCGCTTCGGCTCGGACGGGCGGCTGTGGGCCACGAACCCCGAGTTCGGCCTCTTCGGTGTCGCGCCCGGCACCGACTTCCACACCAACCCGAACGCGATGCGCACGCTGGCCCGGGGCAACTCGGTCTTCACCAACGTCGCGCTCACCGACGACGGCGACATCTGGTGGGAGGGCATGGGCACGCCCCCGGCGCACCTCACCGACTGGAAGAACCACGACTGGACGCCGGGGTCGGAAAGTCCCTCGAGCCACCCCAACAGCCGCTTCTGTACGCCGATCGAGCAATGCCCGATCCTGGCCGACGAGTATCACGACCCGCGCGGTGTCCCGATCGACGCGATCCTCTTCGGCGGCCGCCGCAAGACCACGGTCCCGCTGGTCGCCGAGGCCCGCGACTGGGTGCACGGCGTCTACCTCGGCGCCACGCTTTCGTCCGAGACGACTGCCGCCGCCGTCGGTCAGGTCGGCGTGGTCCGCCGCGACCCGATGGCGATGCTGCCGTTCATCGGCTACCACGCCGGCGACTACTTCCAGCACTGGATCGACATGGCCAAGGGCGCGTCCGGCGACGCCGCGAAGCTGCCCAAAATCTTCTACGTGAACTGGTTCCGGCGCGGCGATGACGGCCGCTTCCTGTGGCCCGGGTTCGGCGAGAACAGCCGCGTGCTCAAGTGGATCGTCGAGCGCCTCGACGGCCACGGCGAGGCGGTGGAGACCGCGATCGGTCACGTGCCGACCCCGACCGGGCTCGACCTGACCGGGCTCGACCTCCCGGCGGACGACGTCGTGGCCGCGCTGGCCGTCGACCGCGACGAGTGGCTGGCCGAGATTCCTCAGGTCACCGAGTGGTTCACCAAGTTCGGTGACAAGCTTCCCGCCGTCCTGTGGGCCGAGCTCGACGCCCTCCGAGCCCGGCTCGCCGACTGATCTGCTTTCCTCGTCGCTTTTTGTCCGCCTCGGGTCGTCGTCGGGTCGTCGTCGGGTCGTCCTCGGTCGTCCTCGGTCGTCCTCGGTCGTCCTCGGGGCGGACAAAGAGTATTAACCGCCCGGCCGACGCCGTCCCGCGCGCTGAGGGCTAGGGTTTGGGGCGATGAGTGTGCGGTCCCTGATCTATTCGTTCTACGAGCGGCGGCTGGCCGGAAAGCTGGCCGGCAAGCCCGTGCCCCAGCATGTCGGCGTCATGTGCGACGGAAATCGGCGCTGGGCCAAGGAAATGGGCTTCGTCGACCCCAACGACGGCCACCGCGTCGGTGCTGCCCGCATCAAGGAGCTCCTCACCTGGTGCGACCAGGCGGGCATCAAGCACGTGACGCTCTACCTGCTCGCCACCGACAACCTGCGGCGCCCGGCCGTCGAGCTCGACCCGCTCGTGAAGATCATCGAAGATCTCGCCACCGAGCTGGCCGAGGACGGCAACCCGTGGCGGCTGCGCATGGTCGGCGCGCTCGACATCCTGCCGGCGCCCACCGCCGCAACGCTGAAGGCGGCCCAGGAGAAGACCCGCGACCGCACGATCGGCGTCGAGGTCAACATGGCCGTCGGCTACGGCGGCCGCCGCGAGATCGCCGACGCCGTGCGCTCGCTCATGCAGGAGCACGCCTCCCGCGGCGGCACGCTGGAGGAACTGGCCGAGGTCCTCGACGTCGAGCACATCGCCGAGCACCTCTACACGCGCGGCCAGCCCGACCCCGACCTGGTCATCCGCACGAGCGGCGAGCAGCGGCTGTCGGGCTTCCTGCTCTGGCAGTCGGCCCACTCGGAGTTCTACTTCCACGACGCCAACTGGCCCGACTTCCGCCGCATCGACTTCCTGCGAGCCCTACGCTCATACGCCAACCGCCAGCGCCGCTTCGGCGCCTAGCGACCGGCACGGCCTCTTCCCCTCCCGGTAGCGCGCGGCCTCTTTTCCCCATCCCGGTTGGCGGATTCTGGGGTCGTTGCAACATGGCTGGTCAGCTGGCTTGTGCGAGGAGGGTGGTGAAGCGTTCGGCGGGGTGTCCCAGTTGAGGGTTTTGCGGGGTCGGCCGTTGAGTTGCACGGCCACGGCGTCTAGGTGGTCGCGGTCGTGCACGGTCAGGTCGGTGGATTTCGGGAAGTACTGGCGTAGCAGGCCGTTGGTGTTTTTCGTTGGAGCCGCGTTGCCAGGGTGAGTGTGGGTCGCGGAAGTAGACGGTCATGTCGGTGGCCAGGGTGAATTGGTGGTGCAGGTGCATTTCGCTGCCTGGTCCCAGGTCAGTGACCGGCGCAACTGCTGCGGCAGCCCGCGGATGGTGTCGATCAGGGCGTCTCGGACGTGCGCAGCGCGGCGGCACCTCGCGGCGCAGTTCGCCGCGGCCTTGCAGGTAAAGGGCTTGGTAGATGGTTTCGGGTGTCATCGAAAGCTCCGGCCGGTCGGGATACTCGCGGCGTACGCGTGCCCCGATCTGTTCCGGACTCCACCGCAGGTCCAACCCGTCCTGCACAGCGTCACGTAGTTCAGGGTCGGTGGTGAGCTTGCGGGGTTTCGGGCGTAGGGGGGGGGGGCGGGCCCCCCCCCCCCCCCCCCCCCCCCCCCACCCCCCCCCCGCCCCCCCCTCCCCCCCCCCCCCCCACCCCAACCGTAAATGTCCCCACCCACACCCCACGACGCACGCCCGACCCACCCT
>NZ_JBVJIU010000011.1:153548-374689 GCF_055586105.1 Actinoplanes sp. NPDC051537 | reverse complement strand
GCGCGGCCCCCCCCAAAACGAGGGGGCCCACCCCCCACGCAATCCTGGAGCACCGAACACCCCACCCCCCCCCCCCCCCTCTCCTCCCCCCCCCCCCCCCCCCCCCCCCCCCCCTCTCCCCCCCCCCCCCCCCCCCCCCGGGACAGCGCTGCGCGACGACGTCCGCGCCGCTGTGCCGAGGTACCTATCCTGTCGTCATGGATCTCGAGTTCACCGGCGAGATGTGGTTCTGGCGGGGACCCGCGCCGTGGCACTTCGTCACCGTGCCCGACGACGAGTGCCAGGCGATCGCGGCCGCGGCCTCGCTCGTCACCTACGGCTGGGGGATGATCCCGGTCGCGGCGCGGATCGGGCAGACCGGCTGGAGCACCTCGCTGTGGCCCAAGGACGGGAAGTACATCGTCCCGGTCAAGACGGTGGTGCGGCGGGCGGAGGCGATCGACGTCGGCGACACCGTGACCGTGCGCCTCACCGTCGACGTGCGATAGCCGGCCGTCCGACCAGGACGAACCGCTGGGTGAGCACCAGGGTGTCGTCGTCGATCTCGGGCGCGCCGCCGAGGAACTCGGCCACGAAGTCGCTGCGGAAGAACTCCTCGTGGGCGGCCCGCCAGGCGGCGGCGTCGCGGTAGCCGCGGCCCTCGGCATGGGCGTAGTCGTCGGTGACGGCGCCGATCGGCTCGGTCTCGACGCGCGTCATCTCGATGACGGCCGCCGGCGCCCCGTCCGAGTCGACGACGCAGAACCGGTCGCCGGCCGCCGGAATCGGCTCGCCGGCCGCTTCGTGGAGCGCGGGCAGCCCGGTCATCGTCGTCTTGGCGCCGCCGAGGATCGCGGCGATCCCCGACTCCCGCAGCGGCCCCGGCGCGGCGAGTTCGAGAACGGGCAGGCCCTCGACCTGCGCGACGGTGGGCGTGAACAGCTTCCAGTGCCCCTCGCTGACGACCTCGACGGTCCCGCCCGCCACCTTGATCGCGGTGGCGTCGTCGATCGCGTACGCGGGCCCCGGAATTTCCTTCGCCCAGCTCTCCGCCGCCGCCATGGTGTTCTCGCTCAGATCCGGGTGATCGACGTGCGGGAAGATCGAGAAGCCGACGACCCCCAGCCCCTCGTCCCGGCCGCCCGGCGGCTCCCAGCTCCTGAACTCCGCCCCGATCCGCGGCGTCAGCACCATGCTCCCGGCGCTGAACCCCACCCAGACCGTGTCCCGCAGCGACGGCAGCAGGTCGGCCAGCCCCGACTCGCGCATCCAGTGCGCCAGGAAGAGGGCGTCGCCGCCCTTCACGAGCAGGGCGTCCGCCGCCCGGACCCACGAGACCCACCGCTCCCGCTCGATGCTGGGCAGCGCGGTCAGTTCGAGCACCCCGACCGACTTCCACCCGAGATCAACCATCGGCAGCGGCGACTTCCCACTGACAAAGCGCCAAACATTCCCCGGCGAGCCGTACGGACTCCCGTAGTCCCCGGTCGGGATGCAGAGCGCGGTGGCCTCCGAGACAGGTTTGCCCAGCAGCTCGACGAGCGCGTCCGCAATGCTCGGGTTCCGAACCCCGGCCGACGTGAGAAGCAGCCTCATGGCGCGACGCTACCAACTCGGACGAGCGTGGACCGCAGCCACGGATACGGCTCGGCGAGCGCCCGCCGGGCCGGCATCGTGCGCCGCAGCCCGCCCGGCCATCGCCGGGGCGCCCGTGACAGTGGGGTGAGGTCTCCGCGCCCATCCGGGTGGCCGCAAAGATTGTTGTGATCTGGGCAACATAAATCCCGGGTCGTCCGGCAGGATCGGAGGCTATGGGTGATCTACGGGTCGTGGTGTGCGGGGGCGGCGCGGCCTCCGGCGTGGTGCAGCTGATTACCGAAGCGTGCGCCCGCGGCTGGGCCGTCGATGTGACGGCCACCAAGAGCGCGCTGGAGTTTCTTGATGCCGCGAGTGTGGTTCGGGCCAGCGGGAAACCGCTGCGGACCACCTACAAGTTCGCGCCGGACGGGCGGCGGATCTCGCCGCCGGCCGATGCGCTCATCGTGGCGCCGGCGACGTTCAACACGATCAACAAGCTGGCGGCGGGCATCGCCGACACCTATGCGCTCAGCTCGGTCGCCGAGGTCATCGGGCGGGGCGTGCCGACCGTCGTGGTGCCGGCGGTCAACTCGGCGCTCGCCGCTCGGCGGCCGTTCCGAAAGGCGATCGACGATCTGCGGGACGAGGGCGTACGCGTGCTGTTCGGCGCCGAGGACGGCTGGGAGCCGTTGCCGCCCGGGCAGAACGATCCCCGCCGGTTCCCGTGGATCAAGGCGCTGGACCTGGCCGAGGAGGCATTCGGTTTGACAACGATCGATTCGAGCGTTCCGATGAGGGCATGATTCGGAGAGCGTCCGCCTTCATCGCGGCGGCGGTGCTGGCCATGATGGGACTCGGCACCCCCGCGCACGCGCAGGACTCGATCGGGCGACGTATCGCCAAGATGACGCTGGCCGAGAAGGTCGGCCAGATGGTGGTCTCGTACGTCTACGGCGACACCGCCACCACCCCCAGTGCCGCCGACGCGGCCGCCAACCAGCAGGCGTTCGGCGTCAGCACCGCCGCCGAGGCGGTCGCCAAGTTCCACCTGGGCGGCGTCATCTACTTCACCTGGAGCCACAACCTGAACAGCCCGGCGCAGATCGCCGCGCTCTCCAACGGCCTCCAGCTGACGGCCATGGCCGACACCGGCATCCCGCTGCAGATCAGCACCGACCAGGAGGGCGGCGTCGTCAACCGGATCGGCGCGCCCTTGGCGGTCTCGCCCGGCAACATGGCGCTCGGCGCGACGTTCGACCCGCGTACGGCCGAAAAGGTGGCCAGGGCGAGCGGCCAGGAGCTGAAGGCGCTCGGGATCAACGTGGTGGACGCGCCCGTGGTCGACGTCAACACCAACCCGAAGAACAGCGCGGACGGCGTCCGTGCGTTCTCCGACCGCACCGGCCACGTCGTCGCGTTCACCAGAAGCGCGATAAAAGGCTATAAAAGCGCGAGAATCGGGACGCAGGCCAAGCACTTCCCGGGCCTGGGCGACACGACCGTCAACACCGACAACGGCGTAGCGATCACGAACGAGACCAGAGCGCAGATCGAGAAGACGCACGTCCCGCCGTTCAAGGCGGCCATCGAGGCGGGCGCCACCAGCGTCATGGCGGCGCACATCATCGCCCCCGCGCTCGACCCGTCGGGCCGGCCGGCCAGCCTCTCCAAGCCGATCATCACGGACCTGCTGCGCAAGCAACTGCACTTCGACGGCGTGGTCATCACCGACGCGCTCGAGGCCGCCGCCCTCGAGGACTACACCGACCAGCAGATCGTCCTCGACGCGGTGAACGCCGGCGTCGACCAGCTGCTCATGCCGCGCAACGTCCCGGTCGCGATCCAGACCCTGCTCGACGCCGTCGCCGCCGGCACCATCTCCGAGCACCGCATCGACCAGTCGGTCCGGCGCATTCTCAAGACCAAGACCTATTTCCCGTACGTGCCGGAGCAGCCCACGGTCGGGACCCCCGAGCACCTCGCGACCATGGCCGACGCCGCGGCCCGCTCGATCACGGTCCTGCGCAAGGGCACGCTGCCGCTGCAACCGGGCCAGAACGTGCTGGTCACCGGCTGGGGCGCGACCACCACGACCAACCTCGCGGCCGCGCTCGGCGCCACCCGGTTCTACACCGGATCGCCCAGTGACGCCGTGATCGCGCAGGCGGTCGAGGCCGCGAACAAGGCCGACGTCACGGTCGTCACCACGTACAACGCCTGGAACGACGTGACCCAGCAGCGGCTGGTCGCGGCCCTGCTCGCGACCGGCAAGCCGATCGTCGTCACCGCGGTCGGCGCCCCGTACGACATCGCCTACTTCCCGACCGCGCCCACCTACGTCGCCGCCTACGACT
Organism: Actinoplanes sp. NPDC051537; assembly: GCF_055586105.1. Lineage (NCBI taxonomy): Bacteria > Bacillati > Actinomycetota > Actinomycetes > Micromonosporales > Micromonosporaceae > Actinoplanes > Actinoplanes sp. NPDC051537. Next base: position 370,778 of record NZ_JBVJIU010000011.1, on the reverse strand, counting down.
ACCAGCCGGTCTCGGTGACCGCGCTGGCGGCGGTGCTGCGGGGCGAGGCGGACGCGCCCGGCCACCTGCCGGTCACGATCGAGGGCCTGTTCCCGTACGGCAGTGGGATGCCCGCGGGGAGGTAGAGCACCTAGCCTGGCCGGTAATGGATCTGCTGGAACGCGAGGGCGAGCTCGCGGCGCTCGACCGGCTGCTCGCGGAGACGTCCGCCGGCGGCCGGGTCGCGGTGCTCAGCGGCGAGGCCGGCGCGGGCAAGTCCACGCTGGCCACCGCGTTCACCGAGGCCGCCGGCGCGCGGGCGCACGTGCTGTGGGGCGCCTGCGACCCGCTGCTCACCCCGCGCGCGCTCGGCCCGCTGCACGACATCGCCCGCGTGCTCGGCGGCCGGCTGCGCGCCGCCCTCCAGCAGGAGCGTCCCCGGGCCGAGGTGTTCGACCTGCTGCTCGAGGCGCTGGACCGGCCGCCGCAGTCGGCGCGGCCGGTGGTCGTCCTCGAGGACCTGCACTGGGCCGACGAGGCGACGCTGGACATGGTGGCGTTCCTCGGCCGCCGCTTGGCTCTGTGCCGGGCGCTGCTGCTCCTCACGTACCGCGATGACGAGATCGGCCCCGACCACCGCCTGCGGGCCGTCCTCGCCGGACTCCCGCCCGGTCTGTCCCGCCGGGTGAGCCTCCCGCCGCTGTCGCCGGCCGCGGTCGACGAGCTCGCGCAGCGGTCCGGGCGCCACCGTCCCGAGGTCTTCCGGGTGACCGGCGGCAACCCGCTGCTGGTGACCGAGGTGCTCGCGGCCGAGGCCGAGGGGATTCCGCCGACCGTGCGCGATCTCGTCCTTTCCCGGCTGGCCACGCTCGGCGAGCCGGCCCGCGACGTGGCCCGGCTGGTCTCGGTGGTGCCGGCGCGCACCGAGTCGGAGCTGCTGACCGGCCGGGCCGAGGCGGTGGAGGAGTGCCTGGCGCGCGGGGTGCTGACCACGAGCGGCGACGGCGTCGCCTTCCGGCACGAGCTCTTGCGCCGGGCGGTGGAGGAGGCCCTTTCGCCCGTACGGCGAAAGGCCCTGCACGCCGAGATCCTGGCGGCCCTGGCCGGCACCCCCGGGGTCGACCCCGCCCGGCTCGTGCACCACGCCCACCACGCCGGGGACGCCGCGGCCGTGCTGCGGTGGGCGCCGGTGGCCGCGCGGCGGGCCGCCCAGCTCGGCGCCTACCGGCAGGCCGCCGCGCACTACGCCACCGCCCTGCCACTGGCCGCCGGCCGGCCCTCGGGCGAGCGCGCCGAGCTGCTCGAGGAGTACTCGTCGGCCGCCTACCACGGCGGGCTCGGCATCGAGGCGATCGAGGCCCGGCGCTCGGCGCTGGACCTGCGGACCGAGGGCGGCGACCCGCGCCGGATCGGCGACGACCTGCGCTGGCTGTCCCGGCTGAGCTGGTGGAACGGGCGGCCCGACGACGCCCGCACGGCCGCCTGGCGGGCCGTCGAGGTGCTCGAGGCGGCGCCGCCGGGACCGGAGCTGGCCGCCGCGTACAGCAACCTGTCGCAGCTGTTCATGCTGGCCAACGACGAGCCGGCGGCGATCGAATGGGGCGAGCGGGCGCTGAAGCTGGCCCGCGGCCTCGGCGACCTCGACACCGAGCTGCACGCCATGGTCAACATCGGGTCGGCCCGGGTCCACCTCGACGACGAGTCGGGCGCGGCGATCCTGACCGCGGCCTTCGACCGGGCGGCCGCCGCCGGCCTGGACGACCACGCCGGCCGCGCCCTGGTCAACCTCGGCACCCAGTCCGTCGACCGCTACGACTACGCCACCGCGGACGCCGCCTTCGACCGGCTGCTGCCGTTCCTGACCGCCCGCGACCTGAACGGGTACATCCGGCACGTCGCCGGCCACCGGGCCCGGATGGAGCTGGCCCGCGGCGACTGGCCGGCCGCCGCCGACGCCGTCGACCAGGCGCTGAACGGCCCGCTCGAGCCGGGCGGCGCGCAGATGCCGGCGCTGGCGGCGCGGGCCGTGCTGCGGATGCGCCGGGACCAGCCGGGCGCCCGCGAGGACGCGGCCGAATCCCGCGAGCGCGGCTACCGCACCGGCGAGATCCAGTTCGTCGGCCCGGCCGCGCTGGCCCGGGCCGAGCTGCTCTGGCTCGACGGCGACGTCGAGGCGGCGGCGGCCGAGGCCCGGCACGGCGCCGAGGTGGCGGCGCGGGCCGGGCACGGGTGGTTCCTCGGCGAGCTCGCGTTCTGGCTGGCCCGCTGCGGCGAGACGCCGCCCGCGGTCACGGCCGAGCCGTTCCGGCTGATGATCGCGGGGGAGTGGCGGGCGGCCGCCGACGCCTGGTCCCGGCGCGGCTGCACCTACCTGCGGGCCGAAGCCCTGTCCCTCGGCGACGCCGCCGCGACCGCCGAGGCGCTGCGCATCTACGACCGGCTCGGCGCCGTCCGGCCGGCCCGGCGGCTGCGGGCCGGGCTGCGCGAGCGGGGGCTGCCGGTGCCGCGCGGTCCCCGGGCCGCCGCCGCGGCCGACCCGACCGGGCTCACCGGCCGGCAACGCGAGGTGCTGGCGCTGCTGGCCGAGGGGCTGAGCAACGCCGCGATCGCGGCCCGGCTCACGCTCTCGACCAAGACCGTCGACCATCACGTGTCGGCGGTGCTGGGCAAGCTCGGCGTTCCGAGTAGGGGACAGGCCGCGGCCGCGGCCCGGCGGCGCGGCCTAATTTAGGGAGCTCTCCCCATGTGGCCGGCGGCCGGGATTCCTAGCGTCGAAGGCATGACAGAGCTTGTACTCGACGGCCTCAAGGCCAAGCAGCAGAAGACGTGGGCCAGCGGCGACTACAGCGCCGTGGCCGCCACCATCCACCCGATCGCCGAGGAGCTCGTCCAGGCCGCCGACCTCTCGGCCGGCGCGCGGGTGCTCGACGTGGCGGCCGGCTCCGGCAACGCCGCGATCGCGGCCGCCCGGTGCGGCTGCCGGGTGGTCGCCAGCGACTACGTGCCGGGCCTGCTCGACCGGGCCCGCGAGCGCGCCGCGGCCGAGCACCTGCCGATGGAGTTCGAGATCGCCGACGCCGAGCGCCTGCCGTACGCGGACGGCTCGTTCGACGCGGTGCTCTCGGTCGTCGGCGTCATGTTCGCCCCCGACCAGGAGAAGGCCGCCGCCGAGCTGACCCGCGTGGTCCGGCCGGGCGGCACGATCGCGCTCGCCAACTGGACGCCGGAGGGCTTCATCGGCCAGATGTTCCGCACCGTCGGGCGTCGCGTCCCGCCGCCGCCCGGCATCCGCGGCCCGGTCGAGTGGGGCAGCGAGGCGCGGATCCGCGAGCTGTTCGGCGACCGGGTCACCGGCCTGCGGATCGTGCCGCGCACGTTCGTGTTCCGCTACCCGTCGCCGGAGGCGTTCGCCGATCACTTCCGGCAGGTCTACGGCCCGACGCTGAAGGCGTTCGAGGCGCTCGGCGCGGACGGCGGCAAGCCGCTCTTCGACGACCTGGTGGCGCTGGCGGCCGACGCCAACGTGGCGACCGACGGCACCACGAAGATCCCGTCCGGGTACGTGCAGGTGCTGGCGACGCGGGCCTAACCGGTCTCTTCGAGGGGGGTGGCGAGCCGGTTCGGCGTGGCGGCGCCGAGCCGGCGTCGCACCGCCGTCGGGTCCAGGGCCGCGCTCGCCGCCGCCACGGCCCCCGACGCGAGCTTCTCCAGCTCGATGCGCAGGATCGGGGCGGCGAGCTTGGCGAGGCCGTGCATCTCGAGCTCGACCCGGTAGGTGACCTCGCTGCCGCCCGGGACGGCCCGCACCACGACGGTGTCGACGCAGGTCGCACCCTCACTGCGGCCGTGGAAGACGAGGCGGCCGGGCTCGGCGGCGATCAGCGTGTAGGTCAGCTCGGCCGTCACCCCGTACACCTTGCGCACGTGCCGCCAATGGCTGCCGGGCACGATCGGGCCGCCGCCGAGACGGCTGGTGCGCAGTCCCGACGGATCCCAGTCCTGGGCGTTCGCGAAATCCTGGAGATAGCTCAGCACGACGGCCGGGGCGGCGGTCACGGCGAACGTGCGCTCCACGACGATCATCGGTCCCCCAGGGCGTCGACGGTGCTGTCCCAGCGTAATGGCAGCTTCTGATCAGTGCCCGTGTTTCACTCCCTCGCCGAATCCGCGGACGAACCGCTTCTGCCATGGCGTCTCCACCGCGCGCGGGTGATAGTGCTCGCGCACGTAGCCGACCGCGTCGCCGGCGGGCACGCCATCCAGCACGGCGAGGCAGGCCAGCGCGGTTCCGGTGCGCCCACGGCCGCCGCCGCAGGCGAACTCGACCCGCTCACCCTCGCTGCGGCGCAGGGCTTCGAGCAGGACCTCGCGGAGGTACGCGGAATCGGCCGGCAAACGGAAGTCGGGCCACCGGACCCATCGTTGTTCCCAGCCGAACGCCGGTGGTTCGCCGCCCAGCAGATAGACCCCGAACGTCGGCGCGTGCCCGGACGGCATCGGGTCGCGCAGGCCGCGGCCGCGCACCAACCGGCCCGACGGCAATGCCAGCACCCCGGCCTCGCCGGCCCGCCAAAGCTGCTCGTTCCCCACGTCACCATCCTGCTACAGTCGCGGCCATGCACAGCTTCTCGTTCTGCGAGCGACGTCGGCGATCCGACGACCGCCGCTGAGGTTGTGCCCTTCCACCGGCGGGTCGAGCCCGCCGGTTTTGGTGTCCGAACCGGTCGACCCGCCCCCGTGCGTACACGTCGATGGGTTTGCCATGAATCTCGAAGCTCTCCTCGCCGACCGGCTGGCTCCGGCCCTCGCCGCCGTGGCCGGGTTCCCGGTGGACCCCGTGGTCCGGCAGTCGCAGCACGCCGACTTCCAGTCCGCGGCCGTGCTCGCGCTGGCCAAGCGGGCCGGCCGGCCGCCCCGGCAGATCGCGTCCGAGGTCGCCGCCGCCCTCGATCTCGCCGGCCTGGCCACGGCCGAGATCTCCGGCCCCGGCTTCCTCAACCTCACCGTCGACGACGCCGTGCTCGCGTCGGCCGCCGACGCCCTCGACGACCGGCTCGGCGTGCCCGCGGTCGCGGAGTCCGAGCGGTTGGTCATCGACTACTCCGGTCCGAACGCCGCCAAGCAGATGCAGGTCGGGCACCTGCGGTCGACGATCATCGGCGACGCGCTGGCCCGGATCCTGGCGTGGCTCGGACACGATGTGGTGCGGGTCAACCACCTCGGCGACTGGGGCACCCCGTTCGGAATGCTGATCGAGCACATGGTCGAGCTCGGCCTCGCGTCGGACGACGGGCATTCGCTGGGCGACCTGACCGACTTCTACCGGGCCGCGCGGGCGAAGTTCGACGCCGACGAGGAATTCCGGAGCCGGGCGCGGTCGCGGGTGGTGGCGCTGCAAGCCGGTGACGAGCGGTCCCGGGCGTTGTGGCGGCGGCTGATGGCGCAGACCGAGAGCAACTTTCTCGACTCGTACGCCCGCCTCGGGGTGACCCTCACGCGGAGCGACTTCGTCGGCGAGAGCTTCTACCAGGAGCTTCTGGGCCCGGTCGTGGACGATCTCGCCGCCCAGGGACTGCTGGTCGAGAGCGAGGGCGCGCTGTGCGTGTTCCCCGAGGGCTTCACCGGCCGGGACGGGAATCCCTTGCCTCTGATCGTCCGCAAGAGCGACGGCGGATTCGGGTACGCGGCGACCGACCTGGCCGCGGTCCGGCACCGGGTGCGGGAGCTCAAGGCGGACCGGCTGCTCTATGTGGTCGGTGCGCCGCAGCGGACGCACTTCCGGATGGTGTTCGCGGTCGCCCGGGCCGCGGGCTGGCTGCCGCCGGAGGTCACCGCCGAGCACATCGAGTTCGGCTCGATCCTGGGCGCCGACGGCAAGCCGTTCCGGACCCGGGCCGGCGACAACGTGCGGCTCGACGATCTGCTCGACGAGGCCGGCGCGCGGGCGTCCTCGGCCGCCGTCGGGATCGGCGCGATCAAGTATGCCGACCTGGCCGGCGACCGGCGATCCGACTACGTCTTCGACTGGGACCGGATGCTCGCCACGACCGGCGACACCGGGCCGTACCTCCAGTACGCGCACGCCCGGATCCGGTCGATCTTCCGGCGGGGCTCATATGAACTCGGCCCGGTGATCCTGGCCGAGCCGGCCGAGCGGCGGCTGGCGCTGGCCCTGCTCGCCTTCGAGCCGGCCGTGACCGCCGCCGCCGAGTTCCGGGAGCCGCACCGGCTCGCGTCCTATCTGCACGACCTGGCCGTGGCGTTCTCCGGCTTCTACGAGACGTGCCCGGTGCTGCGGTCGGCCGGAGCGACGAGGGCGAGCCGGCTCACGCTGGCCGACCGCACGGCCCGCACGCTGGCCCTCGGACTGTCCCTGCTCGGCATCGACATCCCCGATGAGATGTGACCAGTGGGTTCTTCAACCCGCATCCATCGACGGTTAGGGTGCGTTCAGGCGCGCCTGGACCAGGCGCGTGACCCGATTCGGAAAGGTTCGTGATGACCCCTCCCGCCGGTGTATCGCGGCGCACAGTTATCGCCGCCTCGGCAGCCGCCACCGCGGCGCCCCTGGTGGCCTCCCCGGCCGCCCAGGCCCACGGCGGCCACACCCCGGCCCCGGAGACGTACCACCTCACCGTGCTGGGCACTTCGGACACTCACGGTAACGTCTACAACTGGGACTATTACCGCGATTCGGAATACGACGACAGCGCGCACAACGACGTCGGCGTGGCCAAGCTCGCCGCGCTCGTCAACAAGCTGCGCGCGGAGGCGACCGGGGCGACGCTGGTGCTCGACGCCGGCGACACCATCCAGGGCACGCCGCTGGCCACGTACTACGCCAAGCAGGAGCCGATCACCACGACCGGTGAGAAGCACCCGATGGCCCGCGCGATGAACGTGCTGCACTACGACGCGGTGACGCTCGGCAACCACGAGTTCAACTACGGCCTGCCGCTGCTGAACCTGTGGATCCGGCAGCTCGGCTTCCCGGCCCTGGCCGCCAACGCGGTCAGCGCCAAGACCGGTAAGCCGGCTTTCACCCCGTACGTGATCAAGAAGGTTTCGCTCGGGAAGCACGCGCCCACGTTGCGCGTCGGGATCCTGGGCCTCACCAACCCCGGCGTCGCGATCTGGGACCGGGCGAACGTCGAGGGCAAGCTCGAGTTCCTCGACATGGTGAGCACCGCGGCCAAGTGGGTGCCGGTGATGCGCCGCTGCGGCGCCGACATCGTGATCATCTCGGCGCACGGCGGCGACAGCGGCACCTCGAGCTACGGTCCCGAGCTGCCGAACGAGAACCCGGCGGCGCTGATCGCGGCCCAGGTGCCCGGCATCGACGCGATCCTGTTCGGCCACGCCCACCTGGACATCCCGCAGCGGTTCGTGACCAACACGGCCACCGGCGCCCAGGTGCTGCTGTCCGAGCCGTCGAAATGGGGGCAGCGGCTCACCAAGATGGACTTCGACCTGGTCCGCACCCACGGCAAGTGGTCGATCGTCACCAAGGCGGCGACCACGCTGAACACCAACACGGTCGACGCCGACCCGGCCGTGCTGGCCGTGGTCAAGAAGCAGCACGACAAGACGGTCGCGTACGTCAACCAGGTCGTCGCCCAGTCCACCGAGGAGCTCTCGGCCGCCACGTCGCGGTACGAGGACACCCCGATCCTGGACTACATCAACAAGGTGCAGACCGACGAGGTCACCGCGGCGCTGGCCGGCGGGGCATATGCGAATTTGCCCGTCTTGTCGATCGCGGCGCCGTTCAGCCGGACCGCGGTGTTCCCGCAGGGCGACGTCAAGATCAAGGACGTGGCCGGGCTCTACATCTACGACAACACGCTCGAGGCGGTCGTGCTGACCGGCGCCGAGGTGAAGGCGTACCTGGAGTACTCGGCGAAGTTCTTCGTGACGCTGGCGCCGGACGCGCCGGTCAACCCGGCGACGATCAGCGACTCGTCGATCCCGGACTACAACTACGACGTGCTCTCCGGCGTCGACTACGACATCGACATCAGCAAGCCGATCGGCTCGCGGATCACCCGCCTGCAGATCGCCGGCGTCGACGTCGACCCGGCGGCGCAGTTCGTGGTGGCGGTGAACAACTACCGGCGCTCGGGCGGCGGCAACTTCCCCGGCATCGTGAAGACCCAGGTCTACAACGAGCAGAAGGAGATTCGCCAGCTGCTCATCGACTGGGCCCAGGCCAAGGGCGCGATCGACCCGGCCGACTTCTACGTGAAGAACTGGCAGCTCGTGCGGGCCGGCGTGCCGGTGCAGTTCTAGGTTTGTCGAACGGGGGCGCATCGCGCCCCCGTTCCTCTCACTTCCGGACCGGGACCTGCATCTCGGTGACCCACTTGTCGAACTCGCCGGGCGGGCAGTCCAGGTAGATCTCGCGCGCGAAGTCGGGCTCGACCGTGCGGTAGCCGTTGTCGTCGATCCAGTTCGCGATCTTCTGCCCGGTGCGGAACGCCTCCGACATCGAGCCCTCGTGCAGCGCCGTCGCCGCCTGCTCGATCTCCGGCAGCACGGTCACGTCGAAGCCGGCGTTCTCGCCGACCTCGGCGTCGCCGATCGGGAACGCCGCGTGCACGCTGATCGTCTCGTCGCCCGGCCCGGTCGGCGCCGGCAGGTAGTAGGCCATCGGCGCCCCGCACATCGGCACCCCGCTCTTCGCCATCAGCTCCGCGAGCCGCGGGTAGAGCGGGGACAAATTCTCGGTGATGGAGTCGGGGTGGTCGTAGCCGGTCGCCGTGGCGGACAACTCCGCGATCCGGATCGGCGGGATGTTCTTGAGGACGACGTCTCCGGTGTCCATATGTCCCTCAATTTCGATCATCCGGAGACGGGCGTCGACCTGGGCCAGGCGCAGGCGGTCCGTGCGCGCTTGCGCCTCGAGCTCGGCCCGGCGGAGGCGCAGCATGCCGCGCAGCTCACCGACGTCCACCTTCTCGTCGATGAGCTTCTGCACCTCCGAGAGTGAGAAGCCGAGGTCCTTGAGCGCGGTCACCCGGTTGAGCAGCTTGAGCTGGCTCGCCGTGTAGAAGCGATAGCCGCTGTGCTGATCGACGTGGGCGGGTGGCAGCAGGCCGATGGCGTCGTAGTGGCGCAGCATCCGCACCGACACCCGGCCCAGGCCGGCGAAGTCTCCGATACTGAACATGGTCCTCGTAGCCTCCGGCCTGACACAGTGTCAGAGTCAATGCTTCCCGGCTCTTCTCGGCTCTTCCCGGCTCTTCTCGGCTCTTGTCAGCCGCCGTTCTCGGCCGGTGGCGTCGTGGTGGGGTCCGTCGTCGGCGCGGTCGTGGGGGGTGTCGTCGGTGTCGGCTGCGTCGTCGGTGGCGTCGTGGTCGGCTTGGTCGTCGGCTTGGTCGTCGGCGCGGTGGCCGAGGCCGAGACGCTGGCCGAGCCGGACGCGCTCGCCGGCGCCGAGGTCCGCCGCGTCGTGGCCTGCTTGTTCGGCTGCTTGGTCGGCCCGGTCGGGTTGGCCGTCGGCAGCACCGGGTCGTTGTCCTGCGGCAGCGTGTCGGTCGGCGCCACCTTGATCGGGTTGTTCACCGTCTGCGGGTCGTCGTCGCTGCGGAAGATGATCGCCATGGTCAGGCCGATGGCCAGCACCGCCATCGCGCAGATCGCCACCAGCAGCGCCGTCTGGCTGCGCTGCGGCCGCCGCCGAGCCGCGGTCGTCGGCGGGTTCGCCGGGGTGAACGGCATGTCGCGCGGCATCGGCACGGCGCGGGTCGGCGCCGGCGGGCTCAGCGGGGCGACCAGGGCCGTGCCGGTCATCCGCTTCCAGTCGAGCGGGCCGGCCGCCTCGAACGCGGCCTCGGCGAACTCGGCCGCCGTGGCGAACCGGTCGGCCGGCTGCTTGGCCATCGCCCGGGCGATCAGCTCGCGGACCGCGGGCGGCACGTGCGCGGGCAGCGGGTCGGGCTCGTCCTCGAGGTGGCGCAGGGCCACCTGCAGCGCGTTGTCACCGTCGAACGGGGGCACGCCGGCGATGCAGTGGTACGCCACGGCGCCGAGCGCGTAGATGTCGGTGGCCGCCGTGACCTTGCCCTTGGCCACCTGCTCGGGGGCCATGTAGAGCGCGGTGCCGACGATCGCGTTGAGCTGCGTGACGCTGGTCACCGCGTTCGACCGGGCGACGCCGAAGTCGACCAGCACGACCGTGCCGTTCGGCTTCACGATCAGGTTGCCCGGCTTCACGTCGCGGTGCACGACGCCGACCTCGTGCGCGGCGTGCAGCGCGTCGGCGGCCTGGGCCACGATCGACATCGTGTCGGTGACCGGCATCGGGCCCTGGCGGACCCGGGCGGAGAGCGGCTCGCCCTCCACGTAGGCCATCACCAGGTAGGCGACCTGGTCCTCGTCGGAGTCGCCGTCACCGGCGCCGGCGTAGTCGTAGACCTCGACGACGCCGGGGTGGCGGAACGAGGCCATCATGCGGGCCTCGCCGTAGAAGCGGGCCGCGAACTCGGGGTCGCTGAGCATGGCGGTCTTGAGCACCTTGACCGCGATGACGCGGCCGAGCACCACGTCGGTGCCCTTCCACACCTCGCCCATACCGCCGGTTGCGATGCGCTCGTCCAACCGATACCGGTTGCCCAGGAGGATCCCCGCAGACAGCACCGTCGGACCTTATCTATTCGGGTGGCAGAACCACAGCAGGCGAACGTCGCTCAACTCTACAGATGCCGGTCGGCTAGCGGGGGGCCAGCGGTGGCACCCTTTTGCCCGCCGCCGAGTCGGCGATGAGCTGGCCCAAACGCCGTTCGCGGGTGTCTGCCCGTTTCGCGCTGATCACCCAGTGCGTGGCCGCCCGGCGGTAGGAGGCCGACTGCGCTTCGAACCAGTCCCATGCCTGCGGGTCTGCCCGGAAACGCGCGATCTGGTCGGCGTCGAGCTTCCCGTCCTGTTCATGCGCGTACGCCGGCGCTTGGTCGATCTTGCGCTCCTCGAACGCCCGCACCCCCGCCGCCCGCATCATCCCGCGCTCGGTCAGCTCGGCGATCTTCGCCACATTGACCTCGCTCCAGACGCTCCCACGCCGCCGCGGCGTGAACCGCACCTGGTACCGCTGCTCGTCGATCCGCCGGGCGATGCTGTCGATCCAGCCGTAACAGAGCGCCTGCTCGATCGCCTGGGGGTGGGAGACGCCGACGCGGCCGGTCCCCTTCTTCCAGTACCCGACGAACAATTCGGGCGCGGCGGCATGATTCGCCTCGAACCAGTCGCGCAGGTCGTCGGCCGTATCGAAGAAGAGCGCATCCACGCCGTCAGCGTAGGTGCCGCCGGGCGGCAAAGGGTTCCGCCCGGCGGCCGGTTCTACGCCCGGTCTTGGTCACCGCTACGCGCAGCTCTGCTTACCGCTACGCGCAGCTCTGCCTGCCGCTACGCGTAGCTCTGCTTACCGCTACGCGCAGCTCTGCTCACCGCTACGCGCAGCTCTGCCTGCCGCTACGCGTAGCTCTGCTTACCGCTACGCGCAGCTCTGCTCACCGTTACGCGCAGCTCTGCTTACCGCTACGCGCGGCTCTGCTTACCGCTACGCGTAGCTCTGCTCACCGCTACGCGCGCCGCGCGGATCGGTCGCGGCTGCGCGCTCAGATCTCGCGGCCCTGGACGATCACGGCCGTCTCGGCGAGCTCGCGCTCCTCCTCGGCGGCCTGCTGTGCCAGCGCGCGCCGGGCGTAGGCCGATGCGGCCCAGCCGACCGCCACTCCGGCCAGCCCGACCAGGGCGATCAGCCCCCACGGGCGGCCCGGACTGCGGCCGGCCAACGCGTCGGCGGCCGCGTTGGCCCGGCGCCACGCCTCGTCGGCGAGATCTTGCCCACGGTCGCCGGCCTTCGAGGCCGCCTTGGAGGCCTTGTCGCCGGCCTTCGAAGCCTTGTCGCTGGCCTTGGAGGCCGCTTTCGAAGCCTTGTCGCCGGCCTTCGAGGCCGCCTTCGACGCGGTGTCGCCCGCCGTCGACCACGCCGACGTCAGGTAGTCCCAGGCCTGATCGGCCGTTCGTTCGGCTGTTCTGCTCATGCTCGATGTCCCCTCACGCGGTCGACGTACCTCGGTCACCTGCCCATATGCGCCATGCGGCAAACGTGTCCGCTGTGGACGCCATCACGTTTCGGAAACGACTGGACGTCCCCCGGTAGTCTTGACGCGGTTCACACGGGCCACTCAGGTGGCTAACAGGTTCGGGGCCTAACGTTTCGGTCAGTTTCACCGAACCTTTTGGGGGTAGTTTGCTCTGCCCCCGGCGTACGGCGCTACGCGGCGTTGCACTACGCTGCGTCGCGGCCTGCGCACAGAGGAGCTGAACGCTCGGAGATTCCGGGCGGGTGGAGGGATTGGCGTGACGCTGTCGATAATGACGTCGACGCTTGCCGACGGAGTGGTGGAGGTCTCGCCCAGCGGCGAGATCGACGTGGAGAACGCTTACGAGATCCGGGAGGCCGTGGCGAGTCAGCTCGCCGATGGGCACCCCACCCGCATCGAGCTCAACATGCACAACGTGACCTTCATCGACTCCGTAGGCATCAGCGCCCTCGTCGCCGCCTTCCAGCTCGCCGCCGTGAGCGAGGTCAAGCTGGTCGTCACCCGGCCGAGCCGCTTCGCCCACCGCCAGCTGTGGGTGACCGGGTTGCTCGGCCTCTTCGGCAACCCGACGCCCCACGTCGACGTCGCCGAGAGCGAGGAGCCGGCCGCCTTCGCCTGAGCCGTGGTGCCGCGCCGCCTGCCGCTCGCCCGCCCGCCGAGCGGCCTACCACTTGGCGGGCCACGCTCTTGGGCGCTGCGCCGCTTGAGGCCAGCGCGGCTCCGCCCCTCAGACGACCCGCCGGTTGGGCCCTGCGGCGGCCTCATCTTCAGGCGACCGGTCGGTTGGGCCTTGCGGCGGCCTCATTTTCAGGCGACCGGTCGGTTGGGCCTTGCGGCGGCCTCATCTTCAGGCAACCCGCCAATCGGGGCTTGCGGCGGCCTCATACCTCAGGCAACCGCCCCTTGGGGCTTGCGCGGGCACCGCATTGCTTGGCGCGTGGACGGGCCGCCCGCGTTCGCTCCCTGCGCAAGCGACCCACGACGCCAGGTCCAGCGCCCGCGAGGTGGCTAGATGGCGGGGGAGTGGACCGCCACCGTTTCGAGGTTGAAGCGGACGTCCGAGGCCTCCACCGGCGCGCGCAGCGGCGTGACCACCGCGAAATGCTCGGCCAGCGCGGCCAGGTCGGTCTGCGGCTCCAGCAGCTCGTCGGCGGCCTGCACGGCCGTCCGCACGAAGCCCTCGCCGGCCTCGGCGATGCTCATCTGCACCTGGCCGAACTGGGCGAGCGCCGCCCGGCGCAGGCCTCGGATGCCGTCCAGGTGCAGGTCGGGCACGTTCAGGTTGAAGACCGTGCCGGGCGCCGTGTGCAGGAGCGTCGGAATCAGGCGCACCGCCAGCTCGGCGGCGCTGCTCCAGTGCCGCTTCTCGTCGTCGGCCTCGCTGATCACGTCCATCGCGGCGCCGCCGCTGCGTGACGATGCCACCCGCGGGGAGAGCACGTCCAGCGAGACGGCGAGGCCGTGCAGGCCCGCGTACGAGCCGGTGAACGTCGCGCCCACGGTGCCCGAATGCACCACCGCGGAGCCGGCGTTGGCGCCCCGGTTGATGCCGGACAGGATCATGTCGGGGACCTCGCCGAAGGCTTCCCGCAGGGCGAGCAGCACGATGTACGCGGGGGAGGCCGCCACCGCGTACGCCGGAATGTGCTTGTTCCCCGGCAGCTCGCGCTTGTGCAGGATGATCTTGCCGTGTTCCTCGATCGCGGTCATCGCGGCGCTGCTGCCGCTCGACTCGGTGACCGGCGCGGCCACCACCACGTCGTGTCCCTCGCGTGCGGCCGCCCGTGCCAGGTAGCGCAGGCCGGGAGCTTCGATGCCGTCGTCGTTGGTGACCAGGATTCGTGTCATCGTGCCTTCTTGATCGGGGTGAGCTTGATCCGCTCGGTGAGGACCTGGACGGCGTCCAGATGTCCCGTGCCGAGGCCGTGCCGGGTGACGTTCAGCGCGCCGGCGGCCGCCCCGGTGCGGACCGCCTCGCTCATCTCGCCGCCGCGGGCGAGCACCGCGGCCACGCCCGCGGTCATCGAGTCGCCGGCGCCGCGGCCGTCGGTGAGGGTCAGCTTGGGTGTGCCGACCCGGTAGATCTCCTCGTTGATCAGCGCGAGCGCGCCCGCGTCGGCCCGCGAGACCAGCGCCGCCTCGGCGCCGTCGTCGTGCAGCTTCAGCAGCGCCTCGGTGAGGTGCTTCTCGGAGTCGTCGGGGGAGAGCCCGTCGGCGATCAGCTCCTCGTGACTGACCTTGACCACGTTGAGGCCGGCCGACAGCACCGCCTTGAGGTGGTCGCCGCACAGATCGGCGATCACCTTGCAGCCGTTGGCCCGCAGGTCGGCGGCGAGACGGCCGTAGACCTCGGGCCGGATCACCGAGGGGTGCGCCGGGCCGCTGAGGATCGCGATCCCGGCCCGCAGCCCCTCGGCCAGCGCCAGGTTGTAAAGCTCGTCCAGCTCGTGCCGGGTGAAGGGCGAGCCGGCGATCTCGGCCAGCGACCGGCGCTGGCCGTCCCGGCGATCATGTACGTACCAGCCGCTGCCGCTCTCGCGTGGCACCGTACGCAAGGTGACGCCTTTGAAGTCCAGCAGCGGCTTCAGGACGCGGCCGACCTCGCCGCCGACGGCCGCGCAGAGAATCACCTCGGCACCCAGGGAGGTGATCATGCGGGTCTGCCAGATGCCCTGCCCGCCCGGATGGACGTGCAGCTCCGGCAGCTCGTGTTGCTGTTCGATAGTCACGGTGAGTTGAGGTGCAGGCGCGAAGACCATGACCCGAGCGTCGCTCATATCCGACATTGTCCACTTTTATGGACGGCGAGTCCCGCAAAAGCGATAAAACCTCAGAGCTCGAACGCCTCGCTGGTCAGCTCCCGTACCGCGTCGGTCAGATCGGGTCGCGTCTGCAGCAGCTCCTCCAGCCGCGCCCGCCATTTGCCGGCCTCGACGTCGCCGGCATAGCGGTCGCCACCGGTCTCGACCAGGGCGGTGAGCAGGCGCTGACGCGTATCGGCGAACTGGCCGTAGACCTCGCTGCCGAGCCGGCTGAGCACCTTGGCCGCGAACCGGTCGGACTGCTGGCTGCCGGCGGCCCGGACGAACGCGCGGGCGCCGTCCCAGGCGATCCTCGGCTGATGGATGACGGTCTGCGCCATGACGGTGTCCCCTCGTGATGACATAGCCACCTAGCGTAGAGACGCCGCCCCGTGCCGGTGGCCGGAGTGGGAATCAGGATGCTCGTGATCTGTGATGATCGCCATACCTGATCACCAGCCGGCGGGCGCGCACCCGCCGCTCGCGCCGACCGGCTCGACCTGGAGCGTGGCGTGGTCGATGTCGAACTCGTCGTGCAGCGCCTCGCGGGCCGTGCTCAGCACCGCGGCGAGCTCGGCCCGGGGCTCGAGGCTCAGGTGGGCCGAGGCGACGTCCATGCCCGAGGTCAGCGTCCAGACGTGCAGGTCGTGGACGTCGCAGACGCCCGGCACGGCGGCCAGCCGGGCCCGGACCGCGGTGATGTCGAGGTGCTCGGGCGCGGCCTGCACGAGGATGCGCACCGCCTCGCGGCCCAGCGCGAACGTGCGGGGCAGGATCATGAGCGCCACGATCACGGCGACGATCGGGTCCGCGTACTGCCAGCCGGTGGTCGCGATGATCACGGCGGCCAGGATCACGCCGACCGAGCCGAGCAGGTCGCCGACCACCTCGAGGTACGCGCCGCGGACGTTGATGCTCTCCTTGGCGCCCGCGCGCAGCAGCCCGAAGGCGATCAGGTTGATCACCAGGCCGCCGGCGGCGACGACCAGCATCGAGCCGGCCGGGACGTCCGGCGGGTCGGTGAACCGGCGTGCCGCCTGCACCAGCACGAAGATCGCCACCGCGGTCAGCAGCGCGGCATTGGCCAGCGCCGCGAGCACCTCGAGGCGATAGAGACCGAAGGTGCGGTGCGAGTCGGTGGCGGCCCGGCCGGCCGCGGTGATCGCGGCGAGCGCCATCGCGATGCCGAGCACGTCGGTGAACATGTGGCCGGCGTCGGACAGCAGCGCGAGCGAGCCGGTGGCGATCGCCGCCACGGCCTCGACCAGCATGAACGCGGCGAGCAGGCCACCCGCCCACCACAGGCGGGCACGGTGCTTCTCGCCGGCGCGCATCGCCTGCTTCCCGTGGTCGTGCCCGGCTCCCATGCGTCAACCCTCCGTCGGCGCGGCCCGCCTTGGCCAATGTATGCGTACATCGCTATGTGTGCAAGCCGAACCGGGCGGCATCGCCATCAGCGAGCGGCAAACGGCTCTATCTGCCCAACGCGCGCTTCACACCAGACCTCCCACACCGACCACGCCGTACGACGTGGTCAGCGTGAAGATCCCATAGCGGGCACCCAGTCCGCGGTCGTTCCCACCGTGGTCAGGCGCTGGGTGGCCCGGGACAGGGCGACGTAGAGCGTGCGGATGCCGGCGGCGTCCCGGGTGAGAGCCGCCGGCTCCACGAGCACGACCGCGTCGTACTCCATGCCCTTGGCCTCCAGCGCCGTGACCACCTGGACCCGTTCCGGCAGCCCGGCCACCCACCCGGCCATCTCGTCCCGCCGCGGCACCGGCGTGATCACGCCGATCGTCCCGTCGACGTCGGTGAGCTGCTTCTCGGCCAGCTCGCGCACCAGGCCGGGCAGCCCGGCCCGGTCGGTGACCACGTCGACCGGGTCGACGCCGGTGCTGCGCACGGCCCGCGGCAGCGGCAGGTCCGGCAGAAGGGTCCGGATCACCCGGGCGGCCACCTCGAAGATCTCCGACGAGTTTCGGTAGTTGGTGGTCAGCGCGTAGCTGTTGCGCTTGCGCGAGCCCAGCGCGCGGTCGCGGGACCGGTCGAGCTCCTCCGGGTCGCCGGCCCACGCCGTCTGCGCCGGGTCGCCCACGATCGTCCAGGACGCGTACTGCCCGCGGCGGCCGATCATGCGCCACTGCATCGGGGACACGTCCTGCGACTCGTCGACGACGACGTGGGCGTAGTCCCGGTAGTCCTCGTCCCGCTGGACCTGCTGGGCTCGGGCGGCCGCCTGGCGGTCGGCATAGGTGCTGACTTCCTGGATCCCATCGCGTACGTGGAACGGGTTCCTGGTCTTCTTCTGTGCCTGCCGCGGCCGGCCCATCAGCTCGTCGAGCTCGTCGAGCAGCGCCACGTCGGCGATCGTCGGCCCGCGCTCGGCCAGGGCGTCGAACGAGCCCTGCAGGGTCGCGATCTCCTCGCGGGAGAGCAGGCCGTTCGCGTACTTGCGCAGCCGGCCCGGATCGGCCAGCCAGCCCAGCACCCGCAGCGGGGTGAAGCGGGGCCACCAGGCCCGGAGGAACTCCCGGAAGTCGCCCCGGTCGGCCAGCTCGGCCTCGAAGTCGGCCTTCTCCGGCAACCCGACGATCTTGAGTTGCCGGGCCTGCGACCAGAGCGCGTCGAAGAGCCGGTCGAAGCCGTGGCCGCGGACCTCGTTGCGCCGGGCACCCCGGGGCAGCGCCTTGCGCCGGATCTCGTCGAGGTCACGGGCGTCCAGTCGCAGCAGCGTGCCCCGGTAGAGCAGGCGCAGCTCGCCCGGGCCGCCCGGAACCGCGTCGTGCGAGGCCCGCTCGAGCACCCGCCGGATGCGCAGCGAGCCCTTGATCGCGGCGACCGGGCCGGGGTCGACCCGCGTCGCGTCGTAGCTCGGCACCAGCGAGCCGAGCGAGCGCAGGGTCGCCGTGTCCTCGCCGAGCGAGGGGAGGACGGTCGCGATGTACTCCACGAAGACGCCGGACGGGCCGACCACCAGGATGCCGCCGCCGGCGAACCGGCTGCGATCGGCGTAGAGCAGGTACGCCGCCCGGTGCAGCGCCACGGCGGTCTTGCCGGTGCCCGGGCCGCCGGTCACGATCGTCACGCCCGAGGCGGGGGAGCGGATCGCCTCGTCCTGCTCGCGCTGGATGGTGGCGACGATGTCCCGCATGCCGCGGCCGGTCGCCTTGGACAGGCTGGCCAGCAGCGCGCCGTCGCCGACCACGCGCATGCCCTCGGGCGCCGCGTCCGGGTCGAGCAGGTCGTCCTCGATGCCGGTGACCTTCTCCCGGCTCGACTGGATCATGCGCCGGCGCACGACGCCGAGCGGCTCGGCCGGGGTGGCCCGGTAGAAGGCCGCGGCCGCGGGCGCCCGCCAGTCGACGACCAGCGGCTGCGAGCTCTCGTCGCGGATGCCCATCCGGCCGACGTAGTGGGTCGCGCCGGTCTTGAGGTCGAGGCGGCCGAAGACCAGGCCCTCGTACTCGGTGTCGAGGGCGTGGCGGCGCCGGGCCGCGTGGAAGACCATCGCGTCCCGCTCGACGAGCGCGCCGTACGTGCCGACGCCGGCCAGGCGGTAACCCTCCTTCTCGGCCCGCGAGGCGTCGCGGCGCAGCTCGGCGAGGCGGGTGTAGACCCGGTCCACGTGCTGTTGCTCGGCCGCGATCTCTTGCTGAAGGACGGTGGGGTCGCTCAAGGCTTGTGCTTCTCCCTGCTTGAAAAAGGGGGCAATCGAACTTACTCCTATCGACGGGGTTCTTGACAGCCGGGTGCCGATGCGGATACTTAAGCAGGTGCTTAACCATCCGCTCGACGCTTCTCGCGACGCTTCGCTGGATCTGATGTACGCGGCCCTGGCCGACGGCAGCCGGCGCACCATGGTCGACCGGCTCGCCCGCGGCCCGGCCACGGTCAAGCAGCTGGCCGAGCCGCTGACCATGACGTTGCCGGCCGTCCTGCAGCACCTGCGCGTGCTGGAGGAGAGCGGCCTGGTGAGCTCGGAGAAGGTCGGCCGGGTCCGCACCTGCCGCCTCCAGCCGGCCGCGTTGCAGGCCGCCGAGCAGTGGATCGCCGACCGGCGGTCCGGATGGAAGAGCAACCTCGATCGTCTCGGCGAATTTCTGAACGGAGAAACTGATGACTGAGCGTTCCGCCCTGCACGACACGTTCCGTATCGACCGCCACTTCGACGCGGCGCCCGGGCGGGTGTTCGCGGCGTTCGCCGACCCGCAGGCCAAGGCCAAGTGGTTCGGCGAGCCGTCGACGACCAGGCACGAGGAGTTCGACTTCCGGGAGGGCGGCCGCGAGCGGATGGAGTCCGTCTTCGCCGACAACCGGTACGGCTACACCGCGACCTACACCGACGTCGTCCCCGACGAGCGGATCGTCTACACGTACGAAATGACCATGAACGGCCGCCGCATCTCGGTCTCGGTGGCCACGATCGAGATCCGGCCGGGCGCGGGCGGGGGTACCGACTTCGCGCTCACCGAGCAGGGCGTCTACCTCGACGGCCTGGACAACTCGGCCCAGCGCAAGCAGGGCACCGAGGACCTGATGGACGCGCTCGAGAAGTCGCTCTAAGTTTTGGTCAGGCGGCCTTGTCGTCGATGCGGGTGGCCTTGCGGGCTCGCTTGGCTCGGCGTTGGCGCTCGCCGGGGGTGCTCGAGCCGGCGCGCTCGACGATCGCGGTGAGGATCGACGAGACCTCGGCGTGCCGCTCGAGGATCAGCATGTGTCCGGCGCCGGGG
The DNA here is from genome assembly GCF_055586105.1 of Actinoplanes sp. NPDC051537. Lineage (NCBI taxonomy): Bacteria > Bacillati > Actinomycetota > Actinomycetes > Micromonosporales > Micromonosporaceae > Actinoplanes > Actinoplanes sp. NPDC051537. The sequence goes on along the minus strand of NZ_JBVJIU010000011.1, from coordinate 351,164 downwards.
AAGACGGTCAGCTCGGTGCCGGGCAGGGCCTCGGCGATGCCCTCGGCGCACGGGGGCGGGGTCAGGCGGTCACGGTCGCCGACCAGCACGGCGGCCGGGACGTCGCCGAGCCGGGCGAGCGTCTCGAGCCGCTGCTGCTCGCCGATCGAGGTGCGGAAGCCGCCGATCGAGCGCAGCGTCGTGCGGCCCACGCTCTTCATCGTCATCTGGAGCGCGGCGTCCTCGTAGTCGTCGCCGAACAGCAGCCAGCGCAGGGCCGGCCGCAGCGCGGGGAGGAAGGCGCGGTGCGGCCGCCAGGCGCCGGAGCGGGCCAGCAGGCCGGCCCCGAGCGTCTCGCCCGCCCGCATCAGGGTGGCGAGCCGGGGCGGGAGGCCGTAACGGGTGTGCGCGGTGCCCTCGGCCGAGGTCGAGACGAACAACAGGCCGGCGACGCGCTCGGCGAACTCCTCGGGATGGCCGTGGGCGTACTCCATGATCGTCATGCCGCCCATGGAGTGACCGGCCAGCACGACGGGGCCTTCCGGCGCGTACCGTCGCAGAATCTCGGAAAGATCGTCGCCCAGCTGGCCGAGCGTCGCCGAGCCCAGCCGAGTCGATCCCGAGCGGCCGTGGCCGCGAGCGTCGAACGCGATGACCCGGGGAGCGTCGCCCAGTCGTTGGAGGGCCGTGACCTGGTGCTGCCAGGTGCGCCGGTTCAGGCACCAGCCGTGCAGGAGGACGACGGTGACCTTCGCATCGGCCGGACCCCAGGCCTCGACACTGAGCGCGACATCGTCGGGGAGCCGCAACACCGAGCGTTCAGACATGGGCACCTCCGCGAGTCGCACGGCCCCGTTGTACCCACGGGTAGTAATCATCACCCGCATTCGCCGCCAGTGCCACTGGTCCTGGGGTATTTCTGGCCGTTTGCCCTACCTGCCGCTAGCCGCGTGTCCAACGGCATTCCGTGACTTGCCTCGCACTCGCTGTCGACTTGCCCGAACTCGGCGAGAATTTCCCTCATGACCACCTCGCCGTCGGCACCGCCGTCCCCGCCGATCACCAACGCCGCCGACGCCCTGGCCGAGTTGGTCGCGGGCAACAAGCGCTTCGTCAGCTCGCGCCCCGAGCACGGCCACCAGGTCTCGGCGGCCGCCGCGGCCTCGGGCGGGCAGCAGCCGCACGCCGTGGTCATCGGTTGCATCGACTCCCGGGTGCCGCTCGAGGCCATCTTCGACCAGACCTTCGGCTCGATCTGCGTGGTCCGCTCCGGCGCGCACGTGGTCGACCGCGCGGTGCTGGGCTCGGTGGGCTTCGCCGTGGCCAAGCTCGGCGTGCCCTTAATCATGGTCCTGGGCCACAAACGCTGCGGGGCCGTCCAGGCCACGATCGACTCGCTTTCGTCCGGCGACCGACCGGGCGGTGACATCGGGTATCTGGTGGACGAGATCGCGCCCGCGGTTGAGGCCGTGGGTTTGGAGAACCCCGAGGTGGCGGAGCTGGCGATGAGGGCGCACGTGGCCCGCACGGTCTCGGTGATGCGCGGCATCGAGGGTGTTGCAGACGCGGTGGCGGCGGGGCGGGTTGATGTTGTGGGGGCCGTCTACGACCTGGACACCGGGTGGGTCGACCTGTTGCCGTAGATCTTGGAAGATCTTCGTGCGCCTGTGTGGCTCAGTCGCGGTCTGGCTCAATCGGGGTGGCTCAGTCGTGGTCTGGCTCAATTGGGGTGGCGCAGTCGCGGGGTCGCTCAGTCGCGGTGTGGCTCAGTCGCGTGTGGCTCGGTCGGGGTGTGGATAGCCGGCGAGAAATGTCGTAGGTGGGCCGTACGGTGTGCCCCACCCAGTTCGGGGCGGGCTGGCGCGGTCGGCGGTGGGCGGCGGACGAGGCTGCGCCCGGCGGGTGTGGCTGCGGGCCGCGCGCGACCGAGAGCGGGTGGGCTGCGGGCGGTGGTTGTGGTTGCGGTCGCGCGCTCATGGCAGGGCCGCCTGTGGATAGCTAGCGAAAAGTGTCGTAACCAAACCGTAGGGTTCGGCCCACCCAAATCAGGGGCGGGGCGGGCGTAGGAAGCCGCCTTCAGGCGTGCGCTGTGTCCGGGCTGCCCCGCAGGCGTGGCCAACGGCCATGCGTGGCGTGGCGACGGGAGCGTGGCGCTGCCAGCGGGCCGGGGTGTGGCGTGGCCAACGGGCCGAGCGTGGCATGGCGACGGGAGCGTGGCGCTGCCAGCGGGCCGGGGCGTGGCGTGGCCAACGGGCCGAGCGTGGCGTGGCGACGGGAGCGTGGCGCTGCCAGCGGGCCGGGGCGTGGCGTGGCTAACGGGCCGAGCGTGGCATGGCGACGGGAGCGTGGCGCTGTCAGCAGGCCGGGGTGTGGCGTGGCGTGGCGTGTTCAACGGGCCGAGCGTGCCACGGAGGCGTGGCGCTGCCAGCAGGCCCGGGCGTGACGTGGCCAACGAGCGGAGCGCGGCACAGCCGTTAAGGGCGCACGCCGGCGAAGCCGCCGCGCCGCATATATGGCCATTTGTCGGGATCGTGCCGAGATGATCTCGGTGGGCTGATGATCAGTGGGCGCGAAAAAGGCGCCTCCGGCGGGCCGGGGCGCCTCTTTCGGGTGGTGCGTCAGCCCTCGAACACGCCCGCGTCGACCAGGCGCTTCTCGGTGGCGCCCCAGCCGTCCTGCGGGTGGGCGGTGTTGAGCGCCTCGAGTTCGGCGCGGATCTTGGCGCCGTGGCCGGCGGCCGAGAGGATGCGGATCTCCTCGACGAAAGCCTCGGAGTCGGTCTTGAGGTGCGCCGTCTTGCCGTTCGTCAGGTTGCGCACGTAGGCGAAGCGGCCACTGGCGAGCGGGATGAGGTATTTGTACTCACCGAGAACGCTGAGCGCACCGGCGCTGCTCTGGCCCGCGCGAACTGATGCGCGGGCGGTCTTAGAGGTGTTGCTCGCCACGGCGGTACTCCTTGAGGAAACAGAAAAAAGGCCGGTGCAACTCTACACGATTCCGGAGGGCCCGTGCCGTCGGAGCAGGTCCGGCCGTTGAGAAGACTGGGCCACGACGGGCTGCGAAGATGTCGATGTTGCCGATTCTCTGGCGCACCATCAGTACCAACCGGCATCATGGGACACGATCAACCGCGGTCGAGGTCGTAGGGGAAGACGCACCTCGGTCTCCGGGAGGTCACCGTGCCAACGTGTGGCGTCGTATACGTCCACTCGACCCCGCTCGCCGTGTGCCAACACGTCGAGTGGGCGATCGCGCGCGTCCTGACCGCGCCGGTCAACCTGCAATGGACCGCCCAGCCGGTTGATCCCGGCGCGCGACGGGCCGAATGCAGCTGGACCGGACGGGCCGGGACCGGCGCTGAGCTGGCTGCTGCCCTCCGGCAGTGGCCCATGATCCGTTTCGAGGTTACCGAGGAACCCAGCCCGGGCATGGACGGCGAACGTTTCATGCACGTGCCGGGCCGCGGGCTCTTCCACGGGATCATGGGCGCGTCCGGGGACATCCAGCTCGGCGAGGACCGGCTGCGCGCGCTGATGGCCTCCGCGCGAGCGCCGGAGGCTCTTTCGCATGCCCTCGACAAGGCGCTCGGCACGGCGTGGGACGCCGAGCTCGAGCCTTATCGGTACGCGGGCGACGGCGCACCGGTCACGCTGCTGACCCGGGTGGGATAAAGCGCACATACGATGGCGCGCGTGAAGAGGACCCTGCCGTTCGTCCTGGCCGCCGCGACGTTGCTGGCCGCGTGCGGCAAGGACGAGACGCCCACGACGCCCGCCCCGAAAACAGCGGTCCCACCTAGTTCACCGGTCACGGAAGAAAAGACCGTAGCCGAGCAGGTGGCCGCGATGAGCGACGCCGATCTGGCCGGTCAGGTCCTCGTGCCGTACGCCTACGGCAGCGACGCGACCACGGTGGACAAGACCTCGGCGGCCGGCAACCAGGGCCTGGCCGGGGTGGACACGCCGGCCGAGATGGTCGCCAAGTTCCATCTCGGCGGTCTCATCCTGGTCAGCTTCACGGCGCAGGACCCGACCGGCTCCACCAACCCGGCGACCAACGTGGAGAGCCCGCAGCAGGTCCGCAAGCTCACCGACGGCCTCCAGGCGGCGGCCCGGCAGGCGCAGATGCCGCCGCTGATGATCGGCACCGATCAGGAGTACGGCGTCGTCACCCGGGTCACCAACGGCGTGACCATGCTGCCGTCCGCGATGGGCGCCGGCGCCGCGGGGCAGCCGGCCCTGACCGAGGCGGCCTGGCACGCGGCCGGCGAGGAGCTGGCGGCCATGGGCATCACCGTCGACTTCGCCCCGGACGCCGACACCCTCGGGCCGCCGGCCAACACCGTGATCGGCTCCCGGTCGTTCGGCGCTGACCCCAAGGCCAACGCGGACCAGGTCGCCGCCGCCGTGCGCGGGTTGCGCTCGGCCGGCGTCGCGGCTGCCCTCAAGCACTTCCCGGGCCACGGCCACACCGACGGCGACAGCCACGCGACCCTGCCCGTGGTGAAGCAGAGCAAGGCCGACTGGACCGCCCAGGATCTGCCGCCCTTCCAGGCGGGCGTGACGGCCGGCGCCGATGTCGTGATGTCCGGCCACCTCGACGTCCAGGCGCTCGACAAGGGCGTACCGGCCACGTTCTCGCACAAGATCATGACGGACGAGCTGCGCGGCACGCTGAAGTTCGGCGGGGTGGCGATCACCGACGCCATGAACATGCCGCCCGCCATGCAGTGGCCGCCCGGGGAGGCGGCGGTGCGTGCGCTCAACGCCGGCAACGACATGCTGCTCATGCCGCCCGACATCACGAAGGCCCGGGACGGCATCCTGGCCGGCCTCAAGGACGGCTCTCTGAAGAAGGAGCGCCTGGTCGAGGCCGTGACCCGGATCCTGACGCTGAAGGCGAAGAAGACGACGCCAGCCGGGGAGACGACAAACCATGAGCAGGCCGTAGCAGCCCTCGACGCCGCCTCGATCACGATTCTCAAGGGCGCCTGCACCGGCGCCCCGCTGCTCACCGGCCCGGTCACGGTCACGGCGGCCGACGGCCGCGAGGTCGCAAGGGTCAACCTGGTCAAGGCGCTGCAAACGGCGGGCGTACCGGTCCAGGCCGCGGGCGGCAAAATCATCCACCTGGTCGGGTACGGCGACAGCCCCCTCGATCTGGACCAGTCCGCGGCCATCACGGTCATGATGGACACGCCCTATCTGCTCGCCTCGGCCAAGTCGCCCACGCTCATCGCCACGTACTCGTCGAGCAAGCTGTCCCTGGCCGCCCTGGCCGCGGTCATCGCCGGAAAAGCGAAGGCGACCGGCAAGTCGCCGGTCGCCGTCACTGGACTGCCTCGTACCGCCTGCTAGGGGTTCACACGCGGGTGAAGACCAGCGCCACGTTGTGACCGCCGAAACCGAACGAGTTGTTCATCGCCGCCGGGATGTCGAGGGCGCGCGACTTGTGCGCCGCCACGTCGAGGTCGAGGCGCTCGTCCGGGTCGTCCAGGTTGATCGTGGGGGGAACCACGCTGTCCCGGATGGCGAGGATGGTCGCGATCGACTCGAGCGCGCCGGCCGCGCCGAGCAGGTGACCCGACATCGACTTGGTCGAGGTGATCACGGGGTGCCGGCCGACCGCGGCCTTGATGCCCACGATCTCGCCCATGTCGCCGGCCGGGGTCGAGGTGGCGTGCGCGTTGACGTGCACGATGTCGCCGCCGGTCAGGCCGGAGTCCTGGATCGCCTTGGTCATCGCGCGGATGCCGCCCTTGCACTCCGGGTCGGGCTGCACGATGTCGAAGCCGTCCGACGTGATGCCGGCGCCGGCGAGCCGGGCGTAGACCCGGGCGCCACGCGCGGCGGCGTGGTCGGCGCGCTCCAGGATGACCGCCCCGGAGCCCTCGCCGAAGACGAAGCCGTCGCGGTTCTTGTCCCAGGGGCGGGACGCCTTCTCGGGTTCGTCGTTGCGCGTCGACATGGCGCGCATCGCGGTGAACCCGGCGAAGGGAAGCGGGTGGATGACCGCCTCGGTGCCGCCCGCGATGACCACGTCGGCCCGGCCGGAGCGGATGATGTCGAGGCCCAGGGCGAGCGCCTCGGCGCCGGTGGCGCAGGCGCTGGCCATGGCGTGCACGCCGGCCCGGGCCTGGAAGTCGATGCCGATCCAGGCCGCCGGTCCGTTCGGCATCAGCATCGGCACGGTGTGCGGGCTGACCCGGCGCGGGCCCGACTCCTCGAGGATGTCGTCCTGGTTGAGCAGGGTCATGGCCCCGCCGATGCCGCTGCCGAAGCTGACGCCGAGCCGCTCGGGGTCGAGCCCGGAGCCCTCGAGGCCGGAGTCGGCCCAGGCCTGCTTGGCGGCGATCAGGGCGATCGCCTCGGAGCGGTCGAGCCGGCGCAGGCGCACCCGCTCGAGCACCTCGGACGGTTCCACGGCGAGCTCGGCCGCGATCTTGGCCGGCATCTGTGCGGCCCACTCCTGGGTGAGTGCCCTCACCCCGGAGCGGCCCGCGAGCATGGCGTCCCAGGTGGACGCGACGTCCCCGCCCAACGGGGTGGTCGCGCCGAGCCCGGTGACGACGACGTCTACGTTGCTCATGTCAGTGATTCGCCTCGATGTAGGAGACGGCGTCGCCGACGGTCTTGAGGTTCTGCACCTCGTTGTCGGGGATCTTGACGCCGAACTTCTCCTCGGCGGCCACCACGACCTCGACCATGGACAGCGAGTCGACGTCCAGGTCGTCGGTGAAGGACTTCTCCTCGGCGACGTCGTCCGGGTTCACCCCGGCGACCTCCTCCAGGATCTCGGCGAGGCCGGAAGTGATTTCTTCGCGAGTTGCCATTTTCTCGGGTTTTCCTCTCAACTGATTTATCAGGGTGGTCCGTCCGGGTCGGTCGCCGCTTACGGGCAGCGGACGACCTGGCCGGCGTACGTGAGGCCGCCGCCGAAGCCGAAGAGCAGGACCGGGGCGCCCGAGGGCACCTCCCGGCGCTCGACGAGCTTGGACAGGGCCAGCGGGATGCTCGCCGCGGAGGTGTTGCCGGACTCGACCAGGTCCTTGGCCACGACCACGTCGGGACCGAGGCCGAGCCGCTTGACGATGCCGTCGATGATCCGGGCGTTGGCCTGGTGCGGGATGAAGGCGGCCAGCTCGGAGACGTCGACGCCGGCCTTCTCGCAGGTCTCGCGGGCGAACGGGGCGAGCGCGGTGGTCGCCCAGCGGAAGACGATCTGGCCCTCCTGCTGGATGTACGGCTGCCAGCCCTCGATCTTCAGGACGTCGCCCTTGTCCGGCGCCGAGCCCCAGAGCACCGGGCCGATCCCGGCCGGCTCGCCGTCGGGAACCGCGGTGATCACGGCCGCGCCGGCGCCGTCGCCGAAGAGCACGGCGGTGGTGCGGTCGGTCCAGTCGGTGACGTCGGAGAGCTTCTCGGCGCCGATCACGATGGCGTTGCGGGCCGCGCCGGCCCGGATCGCGTGGTCGGCGGTGCCCACCGCGTAGGAGAAGCCGGAGCAGGCGGTGTTCAGGTCGAAGGCGGCCGGGGCCGCGATGCCGAGCCGGGCCGCGACCCGGGTGGCGACGTTGGGGCAGCGGTCGATCGAGGTGCAGGTGGCGACCGTGACGAGGTCGATGTCGGCGGCGGTCAGCCCCGAGTTGGCGAGCGCCTTCTCGGCCGCGTAGGTGGCCATGTCGGCGACGCTCTCGGCGCCCGCGATGCGCCGCTCGGCGATGCCGACCCGGTCCTTGATCCAGGCATCGTTGGTGTCGATCGTGCTGGCCAGGTCGTCGTTGGTGACGATGCGCGAGGGCTGGTAGTGGCCCAGGGCGACGATGCGGGAACCCGCGGCTGTCATAGTGCTGCTCCTCCGTTACGGGCGATCAGGTCGCGGGCGGCAGGCAGGTCGTCCGGCGAACCCAGGGTGACGATCTCGGGCGCGCCCTCGCCTTTGAGCTCGCGCTTGACCAGGCCGGCCAGGGTGCCGGCCGGTGGCAGCTCGATGATGCCGGTGACACCGAGCTCCTTGAGCGTCCGCATGCAGAGGTCCCACCGAACGGGGGCCGTGACCTGGCGCACCAGCCGCCGGAGCATCTCGCCGCCGTCGGTGACGGACGTGCCGTCGAGGTTGGACAGCAGCACCCGGGCCGGGTCGGTGACCGTGACGTCGCCGGCGACGGCGCCCAGCGCGGTCTCGGCCGGCGCCATGTACGGCGTGTGGAACGCGCCGGCCACCGCCAGCGCGATGACCCGGGCGCGGGCCGGCGGCTCGGCCGCGAACTTGGCCAGCCCCTCCAGCGAGCCGGCCGCGACGATCTGGCCGGCGCCGTTGCGGTTGGCCGGGTAGAGGCCGTGCCGCTCGATCGTGGCGACCACCTCGTCGGGGCCGCCGCCGAGGACGGCGCTCATGCCGGTCGGCTCGAGGGCGCAGGCCGCGGCCATCTCGCGGCCGCGGACGGCGGCCAGCGTGATCGCGGCCTCGGCCGGGAAGACCCCGGCGAGCGCGGCCGCGCCCAGCTCGCCGACGCTGTGCCCGGCCACCACGCCGACGCCGGCCAGCGGCAGCTGCTCACCGGCCAGCAGGGCGGCGGCGACCAGCAGCGGCTGGGTGCGGGCGGTGTCCTTGATCTCGTCGGCGCCGGCCTCGGTGCCGAGGTGGCGCAGGTCGAGACCGGCCAGCTCGGACCAGGCGGCGAGCCGGTCGGCGGCACCGGGGAGATCGAGCCAGGGGGTCAGGAAGCCGGGCTTCTGGGAACCCTGGCCGGGGGAGAGTACGGCGAGCACGGTTCTGACTCTTCCGGATGGAGGGGCCGAGCGGGGGTGACGGCGGCGACGAAACCCTACGACCGTCGTTGTAGGGATCCTACAAAAGGGCCCTATGCTTGGCCCACTTGCGCACCATTTGTAGCGATCGTGAAGGTGAACGAGCCTTCGGTGATTTAGGTCGCAGGGTCGAGGCGCCCGATCGTCATCGCCAGCCGCAGCGCGAACGCGTCCCGCCCGTCGAGCGGGGAGAGGCCGGTGACCTCGGCGACCCGCTTCAGCCGGTACCGCACGGTGTTGGGGTGCACGTAGAGCTCGCGGGCCGCACTCTCCAGTACCCCGCCGGCGGCAAAGAATGCGTCGAGCGTCTCGAGCAGGCCGCCGCCGGCCCGGGTCAGCGACCCGTGCACGTCGTGCCGCAGCGCGCGCCGGGCCGCCAGGTCGCCGGCCAGGGCCCGCTCGGGCAGCAGGTCGTCGGCGGCCACCGGGCTGGGCGCGCCGGGCCAGGCCGGGGCGGCGCGGAAGCCGGCCAGGGCGGCCCGGGCCGACTCGGTGGCCTGGTCGAGCGAGGGCACGGCCGGGCCGACCACCACCGGGCCGTCGCCGAAGCTGTCGGCGAGCGCGGCGGCGCTGGCGGCCGGGTCGGTGACGCCGCCCATCACCACCACGAGCCGGTCGCCGTGCACGCCGCCGATCACCTCGAGCCGGGCCCGGCGGGCGGCGCGGTAGACGGCGTGCAGCACCGAGGTGATCTCGCCGCCGGGGGAGCGGCCGACCACGACCGCGACCGGGGGCGCGTCGGCCCAGCCCAGGGCGGCGGCCCGGCTGGCCAGCACGTCCGACGAGTCGCCGCGCAGCAGGGCGTCGACCAGCATGGCCTGCAGGCGCGCGTCCCAGGCGCCGCGCGACTCGGCGGCCCGGGCGTAGACCCGGGCGGCCGAGAAGGCGATCTCGCGGGAGAACTTGAGGATGGCCTGGAGCAGGGCCTCCTCCTCGCCGGCCGCGGCCAGCTTGCCGACCTCGGACTCGGCCACGTCGATGGTCACCTTGATCAGCTGGACGGCCTGGGTCAGCGTGATCGACCGGGCCAGCGCGCGGGGCGCGGCCGCGAAGACCTCGTCGGAGATCTCCTGGGTGTTCGCGACGGTGCCGCCCGAGCGCAGCCACTCGACCAGCGAGCGGACGCCGGCCTGGGCCACGAGCATGACCCAGGAGCGCTGGTCGGCCGGGAGCGCGCGGAACCAGGGGAGGGTCTCGTCCATCCGCGCCATGGCCGAGGTGGCCAGGCCGCCGGCGTTGCGCTCGATGCGGCGCAGGGTGGCGGCGAGCGGCGGCTTGGTCGTCCCGGGAGGTGCCACGCAGCACAGCGTGCCACGCCGCGGCCCGGGAACCACGACCCGCAACCGCTCTGTCCCGCTCGGGGCGGATCCGCGGGGATACGGGTAAGTCCGCAGGTGGCGGGCCAAATGCGCGCAATGCACGGGGCTTGTGTACCAATTTGGGTTGTTTGTCGGGATAGCGGTGCGCCCCTACCGCGATTTCGGTCGGTGACCTGGCAGGGTGTCGTCCTAGCGTTGCGCGGGTCACCGGCCCGGAAGGTAAGGCCGGCGGCCGCGCGGCCGATGGAACCGCGTGAAGGTTGGGGGAGGCGACGAGATGACGGAACGGGATGACGTGCCGCTGCGCGCCGACATCGATCCCGCGCTCGAGGACCAGGCGCCTCCGGTGGCTCCGGCCGTCGAGGACGAGCCGATGACGGGTCCGAGCCGGATGGGCTGCCGCACGGAGCTGCGTGGCTGGGCGGGCGCCCATCTGCACGGCGCGGTCCGGCCGCGCCGCCGCGCCGCCGGTCGCGGCCGGCCACCCGGCCGCTGGTGCTGAGTCACTCGGTCGGGGGAGCACTCCGGCGCGTCCGGAAGCGGCCGCGCCGGTGGATGGACACGGTGAGGTCGTGGAAGACAAAAGGCGGCTGATCCTGGACCAGGCGCTCGCGCTGGTCGACGAGCGCGGGCTGGCAGCGATGTCGATGCGGGCCGTGGCCGAGCGGGTCGGGCTCACCTCGATGGCGCTCTACCCGTACGTGGGCGGCAAGGACGCGTTGCTCGACGGCCTGGTCGACCTGTTGCACCAGGAGCTGGGCTCGGCCGTCGACTCCGGTGACGGCATCGACTGGCGGCGCCGGCTGATCGCGCTGGGCCGGGCCGTCCGCCAGCTCGCGTACGCCCATCCCGGCGCCTTCCCGCTGCTGCTGAACCGGTCGGCGGCCGGCGCCTCCGCCGCCTGGCTCACCGCGGCGCTGCGCGGGATCCTGCACGACGCGGGCGTGCCCGGCTCCCAGGTTCCCCGGCTGGGCCGGATGATCGGCGCGTTCCTGCTCGGTCACGCGACCGGCGAGGTCACCGGTGGCCTCCCGCCCGCGGCTTCCGGAGACGCGGCGGCCGAGTTCGAGGCGGATCTGACCGATCTCGTACGCCTGGTGGAGGTCGCCGTTCGGGCGTCCTGACCCCTCTTTGCCGGTGCGCGCGCCGAGATTTTCCTATAAAGGGATCATGTCCGGCGACGAGAATGGTCTGCGCGAGTTCGTGACCAGCCGCCTCCCGCACCTGCGCCGGTCGGCGTTCCTGATGTGCGGCGACTGGGAGCTGGCCACCGAGCTGACCGAGACCTGCCTGGCCCGGGTCGTGGCCGACAGCCGCCGGGGCGCGGTCGCCGACCCGGACGTCTACGCGTACGCGGACCTCATGGAGGCCTGCCGCCGCCGCAACCGCCGTCGCGAGCACGTCTTCGTGGCCGCGGCCGGCGCCGAGGGCGTCGCGGCCGAGTCGATCCTGTTGCTCGACGCCCTGCACAAGCTGGCCCCGCGCTGCCGGGCGGTGCTGATCCTGCGGCACTGGGACGGCTTCGACGTGGACGCGGTCGGCGCCATGCTCGACCTCGACGACGAGCGGGTCGCCGCCTACGAGCGGGCCGGCCTGGCCGCCCTCGAGCAGTTGCTCACCGACTCCGAGGCGGCGCTGGCCGGATGACCGTGCAGCTGAACAGCCTGCTCGAGCACGTCCTCGACGGCGAGCCCGAGACCGGCGACGCGGTCGACGAGATCTTCCGCCGCGCCGACCGCCTGCGCCGTCGCCGCGCCCGGTCGCTGCTCGCGGCCGGCGTCACCGCGGTCGTCGTGATCGCCGCGGCCGGCTGGATCCTCACCACCACGCTGATGCCCGCCACGACGAAGGAAGCGCCGGCCGCGTCGGCGCCGCCCAGCGCGGTGACGGCGCCGTCGGCCGTCGTGGACCGGGTGCTGGCGCTGCTCGCGCCCGCGGTCGGCGACAAGATGCACGTCTACCCGCGGCCGCCCGAGCGCGGCGACGGCTGGCGGCTGTACTCCGTGACGGACCGGGACGGCAAGCTGCGCGGCACCGTCGAGGTCGCCGTCTACGCCGTCGAGAAGGACCTGTGCTTCCCGGTGGTCGCCGCGCCGGGCAAATGCGCGCACACCGAGTGGGCGCCGGCCGGGATCGAGTACGTCCGCTACGACGACGACCAGGACCCGGACTGGCAGGTGCACGAGACCATCGCCCGGCGCATCTCGGACGGCCGCACGGTCGCCGTGATGGCCGCCGGCGAGCGTGGCACGGACAGCCCGTCGGGCGGCAAGCCGGGCCTCACCGGGGCGCAGGTCGAGAAGGTCGCGACCGACAAGCGCCTCTTCGACGCCTTCGGCCCGGACGAGAAGTGCTCGGGACCGGCGGCCGACGCGTGCCCGGTCTTCCAGGTGCCGGTGCCGACCGAGCAGACCGGCTAGCGGGACTAGACCCGGCGGCGGATCAGGAACGCGATGCCGGCCAGGCCGAACAGGATGACGATCAGCACGCCGCCGTTGAGCAGCAGCAGCTCGCGCATCCGCTGGAGGAACGTGGTGACGCCGGTCACCGGGTCGATCTCGCCGGAGTTGAGGTCCTCGCCGACGCCACCGCCGATGCCGCCGTTGATCACGTCGGGCTTGGCCTTGAGCGGGACGCCGGACAGGCGCAGCGTCTCCGACATGGTGAGCCGGCCGTAGAACCAGCCGTCGTCCTTCTTGCCGCTGGGCTGGTTGGCCGGGCGGTGGGCGCGGGGACCGCCGGCCGCCATCGGGTACAGCTCGTACTCCTGGAGCGGGACGGTCTTGGCCATGACGCTCAGCTTGTATTTCGGCCCAAGCTTGTCGGCCTTGGGCGCGGTCGTCTGCGGCTTGGCGCTCGACATCCAGTTGACCTCGGCCAGCAGCGTGTCGAACAGGCGGGCGCCGTCGGTCGGGTCGACGATGAGCGTGCCGTTGATGTCCTTGCCGGTGATCTGGATGCTGGTCGGCTTGGCGGGCGGCTTCGGCGCGGCCTGGGCCGCCGGTGCGACACCGAGGGTGAGCGCGAAAGCGACGGCCAGTGAGCCGGCCGCCGTCGTCAACCGTGTGATCGCCCCTCGAACCATCGTCCGGCCTCCCCGCCCCGTGGTGGACATGGCTTCGCGCGCCGCTGGTCGTGCCGCGACGAGTCGCGCGGCACGGCCGGAGCCACCTCAGCCTCCCCCGGACTGACGCCCGGGCGCATCTCGAGCCGGACGATTTGAAGCCATCTGGGGATGACCGACGAAGCGACAACGGCCGTTGATCAGCGGCCGAATAGTACCCACAGCCGGCAAGCGGTTGCTGCCCTGGTCACCCCGCTCAGCGTTTTCGTTACCGGAATGACGGGCAACGATGGCGCCGCGGGCGGCAAATACGATATAGAGCTATTTAGAGGGCGACGCAGCCCTATGAGCTCAGAGAGCGGCGCGCGCCGCGCGCAGGCGACTCAGCGTGCGCTCGCGGCCGAGCACCTCGAGCGACTCGAACAGCGGCAGGCCGACCGAACGCCCGGTGACCGCGACGCGTACCGGCGCCTGGGTCTTGCCCAGCTTGAGCTCGCGGGCCAGGCCGACCTCCTCGAGCGCGGCCTTCAGCGGCTCGGCCGCCCAGACCTCGAGCGCCTCGAACGCCGTGGCCGTCGCGTCCAGGATCTCGCCGGCGTCGCCCTTCATCGCCTTGGCCCAGGACGCCTCGTCGCGCGCCGGCTCGTCGAGGAAGAGGAAGTCGACGTAGTCCACGATCTCGGCGAGCACCGCGATGCGGGTCTGCGCGAGCGGGGCGACCGCCGCGAAGACCTGCGCGTCGAAGGCGTCCGGGTTCCACGGCGGGGCCGCGATCGTGTCGGTGCCCTGCAGCCACGGCGCGCAGACCGCCGCGAACTCGTCGGGGGCGAGCGCGCGGATGTAGTCGCCGTTGAACGCGCGCAGCTTCTTGATGTCGAAGAACGCGGACGCGTGGTTGACGTCCTCGATGCGGAACTCGTCCTCGATGACCTGCCACGGGACGATCTCGCGGTCGCCCGAGGGGGCCCAGCCGAGCAGCATCAGGTAGTTCTTCATGGCGGCGGCCAGGTAGCCCTCGTCGCGGTAGGACTCGAGGGCGACCTTGTCGCGGCGCTTGGACAGCTTCTGCCGCTTCTCGTTGACGATGACCGGGACGTGCGCCCAGACCGGCGGGGTGTGGCCCAGCGCCTCCCACAGCATCTGCTGCTTGGGCGTGTTGGGCAGGTGCTCCTCGGCCCGGATCACGTGGGTGATCCCCATGGTCATGTCGTCGACGACGTTGGCCAGCAGGAACAGCGGCGAGCCGTCGCCGCGGGCGATCACGAAGTCCTCGATCAGCTTGTTCTCGAACGTGGGCTTGCCGCGCACCAGGTCCTCGACCACGGTCTCGCCGACGTCGGGCGTGCGGAAGCGCAGCGCGCGGCCCTCGCCCGGCCCGAGGTTCTTGTCGCGGCAGAAGCCGTCGTAACCCGCGTGCTGGTTGCCGGTGCGCGCGATCACGTCCTCGCGCTTGCAGCCGCAGTAGTACGCCTTGCCCTCGCCGTAGAGACGGGTCGAGGCGGCGGTGTGGTCCTCCGCGTACGACGACTGGTAATGGGGTCCCTCGTACGTCCCGCGCTCGATGCCGATCCAGTCGAGCGCCGAGAGGATGCCCTCGGTCCACTCGGGACGGTTGCGGGCGGCGTCGGTGTCCTCGATGCGGAGCACGAAGACGCCGTCGTGCTGCTTGGCGTAGATCCAGTTCTGCAGCGCCGAGCGGGCGCCGCCGACGTGGAACATGCCGGTCGGGGACGGGGCGAAACGTACGCGAACAGTCACCCGACCAGACTACCTACCGGACCGAACGGATTTTCAGGACGGCCAGTGCTCCGGCCAGGCTGGTCAGCGCGGTCAGCACGAACAGCGACGGGTAGCCGCCGAGATAGGCGACGACCGGGGCGGCCAGCACCGGGCCGAGCGCCTGCGACACCGAGGGGGCGATGTTGATGACCCCGATGTCCTTGGCCCGGTCGGTGGCGGCGGGCAGCACCTGGGTCACCACCGCGGTGTCGACCGCCAGGTAGACGCCGAAGCCGGCGCCGAACAGCACCGAGGCCACCATCGCGACCGGCCAGGTGGGCCAGACCGCCAGCAGGATCGCGGCGACCGCGATGATCACCCCGGACCAGACCACGAAGACCTTGCGCTTGCCGGCCCGGTCGGAGAGCCAGCCGCTCAGCATCGCCGTGCCGATCATGCCGACCGTGTAGAGCAGGATCATGTAGAGCAGGCCGGTGTCCGGGTCGTCGAGCTTCACCTCGTCGGTCAGGAAGTAGAGCAGGTAGAGCGTGCCGAGCGCGTTGCCCAGCATGACCAGGAACCGGGTGACCCAGGCCCAGGCGAAGTCGGGGTTGCCGCGCAGGTCGAGCCGGAACGAGATGCGCGGGATCCGGGCCTCGCCGAGCGGGTCGTCCGGCGTCCGCAGGACGAAGGGCGCCACCAGCAGGATCATGCCGAACGCGATGATCAGATAGCCCGGCGGCGGGGTGGTGACCACGGCGGTGACCAGGATGGCGCCGAGCACCAGGCCCAGCGCCACCGGCATGCCGATCCAGCCCGAGACCAGCCCGCGCTGATCGACCGGCACGCGGTCGGGCACGGCCGAGGTCAGCGTCGCCAGCATGATGTTGATGCCCACGTTGGCGACGGCCCAGCCGACGGTGATCCAGAACAGGTTGGGCGCGACGGCGAGGACGAGCAGGCAGAGGAAGAGCAGCACGGCGCCGCCGGCGGTCCAGATGTGCCGCCGGCCGAACTGCCGGCCGAACAGGCGCGGCCGGGTGCGGTCGGAGAGGGCGCCGGCCAGCGGGTTGACCACCACGGCGACGATCGCGCCGATGCCGGTGACGATGCCGAGCCAGATCTCCTTGTGCGCCACCCCGAGGTCTTCGATCTGCTCGGGCAGCAGCACCTGGAGCGGCGTGTAAAAGGCCATCCAGAGACCCAGGTTGGCGGCGAAGAGCAGGCCGATCCAGGACCGCCGGACCGGGACGACGGGCTCGGCGAGAGCGGCCGTGCCTTCCGTGATTGCCATCGATCCTCCCCTCCGTAGCGGAGAGCTTACGGAATGTCAGACAGGTTGACGAGGGTCTCTCTCGGGTGTAATTTACCAATCAGCTAATTAACCAAGTGGGAAACTACCGAGGAGATCGAAATGGGCAAGATCGTGGCGGTCGAGTACACGACTCTGGACGGCGTCTTCGAGGAGCCGGCCTGGAGCGGACCGTATTTCAACGACGAGCTGGCGCAGTGGCAGGCGGCCAATCTCCAGGAGGCCGACGCGCTGCTGCTCGGCCGCAAGACGTACGAGGGCTTCAAGGCCGCCTGGCCGCAGATGGAGGCCGAGACCGGCGACTTCGGGGTGAAGATGAACTCGATGCCCAAGCACGTCGCCACCACCTCGCTCACCGAGCCGGAGTGGAACGCGACGTTCCTGCAGGGAGAGGTCGCCGACGCGGTGGCCAAGCTCAAGACCGAGCCCGGCAACCTGCTGATCAACGGCAGCGCCTCGCTGGTCAACTACCTGACCAAGCACAACCTGATCGACGAGTACCGCATCATGATCTACCCGGTCGTGCAGGGCGAGGGCCGCAAGCTGTGGGATGACGGCACCAAGATCGCCCTGACGCTGACCGGCGCCTGGAAGACGCAGACCGGCGTCGAGGTCATCACCTACATTCCGGCCTGAGAGGCGTAGGACGTGGCCACGGATCAGCTCTCCGTCGTGTTCGGGGCGCTGGCCGACCCGACCCGCCGGGCGATCCTGGCCCGGCTGGCCGACGGCCCGGCGACGGTCAACCAGATCGCCGAGCCGTTCGAGCTGACGCTTCCGGCCATCTCCAAGCACCTCAAGGTGCTCGAGCGGGCCGGCCTCATCTCCCGCGGGCGGCAGGCGCAGTGGCGGCCCTGCACGCTCGAGGCCGAGCCGCTGCGCGAGGCCAGCGACTTCCTGGGTCGCTACCGCCAGTTCTGGGAGCAGAGCTACGACAAGCTCGACGCCCACCTCAAGACGCTGCTGAAGGGGACCGACCGATGACCGGCGAGATGACATTCCGCGAGCTCGACATCGTGCGCGTGTTCGAGGCGCCGCCCGCGCTGGTCTGGCGGGCCTGGACCGACCCCGACCAGATCTGGCGGTGGTGGGGCCCGGCCGGCATGCACACGCCGCGGGAGAGCGTCGAGCTGGACGTACGCCCCGGCGGCGTCTTCCGGTTGACGATGGTGTCCGACGAGAGCGGCGCCGAGTTCCCCTCCGACATGCGGTTCACCAAGGTCGACGAGCCGGTGGTCCTCGAGTTCGAGTGGGACGGGCAGCGCGGCATCGGCGGCGGCCGGTCGACGATCACGTTCCGCGACCTCGGCGACGGGCGCACCGAGATGGTCAACCACTACGCCGGCTACTCGACCGACGTCATCCAGGGCTTCATGGTCGCCGGCACCAACCAGCAGTTCGACAAGCTGGCCGCCCACCTCACACGGTGAAGCGCCCGACCAGATCGGTGAGGCGGCCGGCGGTCGCGTTCAGCTCGTCGGCCGACCGGTGCGAGGCGCTCACCGTCTGCCGGGTGCCGTCGACGGCACCGCTCACCACGCCGATGCCCTCGGCGATGTCCCGGCTGCCGGCCGCCACCTCGGCGATGTTGCGGGCCATCTCGGCGGTCGTCGCGGCCTGTTCCTCCACGGCCGCGGCGATCGCCGTCTGGTAGTCGTTGACCTGGGCGATCCGGGCGGTGATGGCCTCGATCGCGGAGACCGCCCGGGTGGTGTCACCCTCGATCGCCGCGACCCGGCTCGTGACGTCCTCGGTCGCCCGGGCCGTCTCCTGGGCGAGCTCCTTGACCTCGTTGGCGACGACCGCGAAGCCCTTGCCGGTCTCGCCGGCGCGGGCGGCCTCGATCGTGGCGTTCAGCGCCAGGAGGTTGGTCTGCTCGGCGATGCTGGCAATCAGGCGTACGACATCCGCGATCTTGGTCGTGGAACCCCGCAGCTCGGTGATCACGCCGGCCGCGGCCGCGGTCAGCGCCACCCCGTCCCGCCCGGCCTGCGCCGCGTCCTGGGCGTTGCTGGAGATCTCGGAGATCGACGCGCCCATCTCGTCGGCGCCCGCGGCCACCGTCTGCACCACGGTCGACACGCTCTCGGCGGCCACGTTGACCGAGCCGGCCCGGGTCGCTGCCGCGTCGGCCGAGGAGGACAGCACGCCGCCGTTCGAGGCCACCTGCTGGGCGGCCGCCGAGACCTCGTGCGAGGCGCCGGTCACCTCGGTCATCACGCCGCGCAGCTCGGCCACCGCCGTGTTCAGTTCCTCGCCGGCCACCGCGATCTCGTCGGTGCCGCGCACGTCGACCGTCACCGTCAGGTCACGATGGGCGAGCCGGGACAGGGCGTCGGTCAGCTTCCGCAGCCGCCGCGAGATGCGCCGGGCCTGGAGCACGGCCAGTGCGGCGCCGCCGACCGCCAGCAGCACCGCGGCCAGCACGAACGAGTAGAGCATGTCTCGCCGCCCGCTGCGGACCGCATCGATGGCGCCGTTCGCGTCCGCGTTGTAGCCGCCGACCGCGATCGCCCACTGGTACGGCTTGTAGAAGGCGACCATGGTCGTGGTGGCGCCGGCCTTCCCGCTCGCGGTGCCCGGCAGGTGGTAGGTGGTCAGCCAGATGTCGTCGCCCAGGGTCGGCGCCTTGGTCACGATCTCCTGCACGTACTTCGCGCCGCCGGCGTCGGTGGCATCCAGCACGTTCTGGCCGGGGAGGCCGTCGAGGCTCGACGCGATCACCCGGCCGGCGTCCGCGGCGGCGGTGCTGAACACCGAGGTCCAGCCGTTGGCGCCGACCTTCATGGCGGCGATCGCGGAGGTCAGGCTGGCCAGCGCGTCGGCCTGGGGCACGCCGGCGAACAGCGCGCCGATCACCTTGCCGGAGCCGTCCTTGATCGGGTCGTACCCGGTGATGAACGGGACGCCCACGACCTGCGCGACGCCGCGGTAGCCTTTGCCCGACTTGATCGCGGTGGCCACGGCGTTCGGCTTGCCGTCGGCGCCGACGGCGGGGATGTACGTGCCGACGTTGCCCTTGATCGTGGTGTCGACCCGCAGCAGGTCGCCGGCGTCGTCCATCCGCTGGAAGACGGTGACCTCGCCGCCGACCAGGGCCTTGGTCCGCTCGACGAAGCGCGACGCGGCCAGGGCGGCATCCGGCGCCAGCGTGTCGCCGTCGATGGTCATCCGCCGTACCGAGACCGTCTTCTTGGCCTTGGTGACCTGGTTGGTCGCGGTCCAGGTGCTGGTCGCCGAGGCGAGGTGCGCGCCGCCGCGCTGGGACAGGAACACGTCGGCCGCCGTCATCTGCTGGTCGACCAGGCCCTGCACGTCGTCGCCGACCGACTTCACCAGCGCCCGGGCGTCCGCGGTCGCGCGGTCCAGGCTCTCCCGGGTCTGCGCGGCCACCTCGTCCTCGGTGTGCCCGGCGAAGTGGCCGCTCTCCACGGCGCCGACCCCGAGCAGGACGACGGCGGTGATCAGCACACCGCCCAGGCCGAGGGCGAGCAACTGATGACTCATCTGCAGACCGCGACGTCTCACCCAGGACTGATCGGCCGCGTTGCGCCTCGTCTGAGCGACAACGGGCCTCACCGCGTACGGTGAGGCCCGCTGTCTGATTTTTCGCTTTTCAGCTGTCTCCACCGGTCTCGCCGACCGGAGCCGCCGAGACGTCGTCGATCGCGTACTTCTTGGCCGCCTCGGCCGGCACGTGCGACGGCACCTTGCCCCGCAGCGCGAGCTGACGCAGCGTGGCCACGGCCACCGACTCGGCGTCCACGTGGAAGTGGCGGCGCAGCGCGTGCCGGGTGTCGCTCATGCCGAAGCCGTCGGTGCCCAGCGACGTGTAGTCGTTCGGCACCCAGCGCGAGATCAGATCGGGCACCGCCCGCATGAAGTCGCTGACGGCGACGACCGGGCCCTCGGTGCCCTCGAGCTTCTGCTCGATGTACGGCTTCCGGGGCTGGTCGCCCGGGTTGAGCAGGTTGTGCTCCTCGATCTCGACCGCGTCCCGCCGCAGCTCGGTCCAGCTCGTGACCGACCAGACGTCGGCGCCCACGCCCCAGTCCTGGGCCAGCAGCTCCTGGGCCTTGAGCGCCCAGCCCATGCCGGTGCCCGACGCCAGAAGCTGTGCCTTCGGCCCGGTGGTCTCGGGCGCCGCCTTGTAGCGGTAGATGCCCTTGAGCAGGCCCTCGACGTCGACGCCCTCGGGCTCGGCGGGCTGGAGGATCGGCTCGTTGTAGATGGTGAGGTAGTAGAAGACGTTCTCCTGCTTCTCGCCGTACATGCGGTGCAGGCCGTTCTCGACGATGTGCGCGATCTCGAACGCGTACGCCGGGTCGTAGGCCACGACGGCCGGGTTGGTGGCCGCGATGAGCAGCGAGTGGCCGTCCTCGTGCTGCAGGCCCTCGCCGTTCAGCGTGGTGCGGCCGGCCGTGGCGCCGAGCAGGAAGCCCCGGGTCATCTGGTCGGCGGCGGCCCACAGCTCGTCCGCGGTCCGCTGGAAGCCGAACATCGAGTAGAAGATGTACAGCGGGATCATCGGCTCGTCGTGCGTCGCGTAGGACGTGCCGGCCGCGATGAAGCTCGCCGTCGACCCGGCCTCGTTGATCCCCTCGTGCAGGATCTGGCCGTTCTTGGCCTCCTTGTACGACAGGAACAGGTCCCGGTCGACGGAGGTGTAGGTCTGGCCGTGCGGCGAGTAGATCTTCTTGGTCGGGAAGAGCGAGTCCATGCCGAACGTGCGCGCCTCGTCCGGGATGATCGGCACCCAGCGCGCGCCGAACTCCTTGTCCTTCATCAGGTCCTTGAGGAGCCGGACGAAGGCCATCGTGGTCGCGACCTTCTGCTTGCCGCTTCCCCGCTTGACGTCGCCGAACGCCTTCGCGTCGGGGATCGCCAGCGACTTGTGCTTCGTGCGCCGGGACGGCACGAAGCCACCGAGCTCGCGGCGCCGCTCGAGCATGTACTGCATCTCGTCGGACTTCTCGCCGGGGTGGTAGTACGGCGGGAGGTAGGGGTTCTCCTCCAGCGCTTTGTCGCTGATGTCCAGGTAGAGGCGGTCCCGGAAGCCCTTGAGGTCGTCCAGGGTCAGCTTCTTCATCTGGTGCGTGGCGTTGCGGGCCTCGAAGTGCGAGCCCAGCGTCCAGCCCTTGATCGTCTTGGCGAGGATCACGGTCGGCTGGCCGGTGTGCTCGGTCGCCGCCTTGTACGCCGCGTACAGCTTGCGGTAATCGTGGCCGCCGCGCTTGAGGTTCCAGACCTCGTCGTCGGACATGCCCTCGACCATCTTGCGGGTGCGCGGGTCGCGACCGAAGAAGTGCTCCCGCACGTACGCGCCGGACTCGCCCTTGTAGGTCTGGTAGTCGCCGTCGTTGACGACGTTCATCAGGTTGACCAGCGCGCCGTCGTTGTCGGCGGCCAGCAGCGGGTCCCACTCCCGGCCCCAGACGACCTTGATCACGTTCCACCCGGCGCCGCGGAAGAACGACTCCAGCTGCTGAATGATCTTGCCGTTGCCCCGCACCGGCCCGTCCAGCCGCTGGAGGTTGCAGTTGATCACGAAGGTCAGGTTGTCGAGCTCCTCGCGGGCGGCCAGGCCGATCGCGCCGAGCGACTCGACCTCGTCCATCTCGCCGTCGCCCAGGAACGCCCAGACCCGCTGCTGACTGGTGTCCTTGATGCCGCGGTTCTGCAGGTAGCGGTTGTAGCGCGCCTGGTAGATCGCGTTCAGCGGGCCGAGGCCCATGCTGACGGTGGGGAACTCCCAGAAGTTCGGCATCAGGCGGGGGTGCGGGTACGACGGGAGGGCGCCACCGGGGTGCGACAGCTCCTGCCGGAAGCCGTCGAGCTCGTCGGTGCTGAGCCGGCCCTCGAGGTAGGCCCGGGCGTACATGCCGGGGGAGGCGTGGCCCTGGAAGAAGATGTGGTCGCCGCCGCCCGGGTGGTCCTTGCCACGGAAGAAGTGGTTCATGCCGACCTCGTAGAGGCTGGCGCTCGACGCGTACGTCGAGATGTGGCCGCCGACGCCGATCTCGGGGCGCTGCGCGCGGTGCACGAGCATGGCCGCGTTCCACCGGATGTACGCCCGGATGCGGCGCTCGACGAACTCGTCGCCGGGGAACCAGGGCTCCTGCTCCGGCGGGATCGTGTTGATGTAATCGGTGGAGGTCAGCGGCGGAACGCCGACCTGCCGCTCCCGGGCCCGCTCGAGCAGGCGCAACATAACGTAGCGGGCTCTCTTGGCGCCGCGTTCGTCGATGACTCCGTCGAGCGACTCGACCCACTCGTTGGTTTCCTCGGGGTCGATGTCGGGAAGCTGGCTCGGCAGTCCATCGCTGATTACCGGGCGCTTGCGCTCCGTGGCCACAGGCAATCCTCTTGGTCGGGTGTCGGAAACCGGGCGGCCATTGTGTGAGTCGCTCGGACAGGACTCCATCCTGCCTCGTCGCGGTGCGCATCGTCACGCCTACCCGGGCTGTCCGCGATCCGGGACACATGTACTGACCAGTAACTTCTCAGCCGTCTATGTACGAAAGCCGCACCTGCCGCGTGGGGTTGTCGCCGTTGGTGTCGACGAGGCAGATCGACTGCCAGGTGCCGAGCGCTATCTTTCCGCCGATCACGGGCAGTGTCGCGTACGGCGGGATCCAGGCCGGCAGGACGTGGTCGCGGCCGTGGCCCCGGGATCCGTGCCGATGCCGCCATCGGTCCTCGGCCGGCAGCAGCTCATCGATCGCGGCGAGCAGATCGTCGTCCGATCCGGCCCCGGTCTCGATGATCGCCAGTCCGGCCGTGGCGTGCGGCACGAAGATGTGCAGCAGACCGTCCGCTTCGGACGCGACGAACCGGCTCGCCTCATCGGTGATGTCCCGCACGACGGGGCTCGAGCCGGTCCGGACAGTGATCACTTCGGTACGCATGCCGCGAGTCTGCCAGCCGCATTAGCAGGTGATCGGGGGTGGGCGGAAGCCTATTAACCCGTTTCAGCCGCATTTACCCCTGAAATGGCTACCTTGTGGTGGTGGCAACCAGAACCGGGGGTGGAACAGTGCGACCAGTAAGGCGAACTCTTTCCAGATGGGCGGTGGCGGCCGCGAGTGCGCTGCTGGCCGTCGGCGGCGTGCTGGCCAACCCAGCGCCGGCGATGGCGTCGCCGCTCGCCTCGCCGGAGAGCGTCACGGCGACCGCCGGCCGGCGGTTGATCGTGGTCAACTGGCAGCCACCCACGACCCCGGGCGGAACGATCGCCCGGTATCGGGCCACCACCAACACCGGCGCGACCTGCGACGCCCTTGCGTCCGCGCGGACCTGCACGATCAACAACCTCACGGCCGGCACGACGTACACGGTCGGCGTCATCGCCTGCCCGAACGCGAGCACGAGCGACGTCACCGACTGCTCGCCGCCGGCCGCCGCCACCGGGTCGATGACACCCGGACCGCCCGGCACCCCGGCCCGTCCCACCGTCGCCTACCAGGGCGATGCCACCACGATGCGGGTGACCTGGGCGGCGCCGGACCCCGGTGCGGGCATCGCCTCCTACCGCGTCACGCCGACGCCGTCGAGCGCGTCCCAGACCGGGTCCTGCCTGGCGCTGGTGCCGGTCGGGACGACCTCCTGTGACATCGGTGGCCTCGAGGCCGCGACCTCGTACACGTTCAAGGTGGTCGCGAACGGCGTCACCAACGGGACCGTGAGCACCGGCACCTCGACGGCGAGCGCCGCCTCCCTCCCGAAGATCGCCGGCGCGCCCAACGCGCCCGCCGCCCCGACCGCGGTGCGGGCGAGCGACACCAGCGTGGACGTCACCTGGGAGAAACCGACCGGCGGCTCGGAGATCACCGGCTACACGGTGACCGCCACCGACGACGACGACGCCGAGACCGCGGACGCGTGCATCACGTCCGACCCGGACGACACCACGTGCACCGTGGCCGGGCTTACCGCGACGAAGTCGTACACCTTCACGGTGATGTCCGTCGGTGACGGCGACGCCGGGAACTCGGTGCCGAGCTTCGCCTCGACCTCGGTCATCCCCGGCCTGCCGGGCAAGCCCGACGCGCCGACCGTGGAGCTCGGCGACAACGCCGGCGAGGTGACGGTCTACTGGGATCCGCCCGCCGACGGCGGCGCGCCGACCAGCTACACGGTGACCCCCGATCCGTTGACCGTCGCGGCCTGCAACACGTCCTCGAGCCCGTGCAACTTCACCGGTTTGGAGAACGGCACCCGGTACACCTTCAAGGTGACGGCCAAGAACGCCGCCGGCGAGCAGACCTCGGACGCGAGCGACTCGGTGGTCTCCGAGCTTCCGGCGAAGCCGTCCACGCCCACGGTGGCGCTCGGCAATGCGGCCGGCAAGGTGACCCTGACCTGGGACAAGGCGACCACCGGCGGAGCGGTCACCGGCTACGTCGTGACGGCGAACCCGGACAACGGCGGTGGCAGCGGCACCCAGCAGGCGGGCTGCGGGGCCGACCTGGCCGCGCCGTCGTGTGTCATCACGGGCCTGAGCACCGCCGACAACTACACGTTCACGGTGACCGCGATCGGCGACCTGGGCACGGTCCCCTCGGATCCGAGCGACTCGATCCGGCCGGACAAGCCCGGCACGCCGCGCACCGTGACCGTGACGCTCGCCGGGGACCCGGCGACGGCCACCGTGCACTGGGCGGCGCCCAACACCGGCGGCGTGGTCGCCGGCTACACGGTGACGGCGTCCACCACCGACCTCGGCACGTTGCCGGACGAAAGCCCGTGCGAGGTCGCGGCCGACGTGTACGAGTGCACGTTCACCGGCATGGACGCAGACAAGACCTACCAGTTCACGGTCAAGGCCTCGAACGTCGCCGGCGACACGGCCGCGACCGCGACCGACCCCATCGTGCCGTCCAAGCCGGGCGAGCCGACCTCCGTGCACGTGACGATCGACGACGCGGGTCAGGTGACGGTCGGCTGGACCCCGCCGGCCGGCGCCGCGGTGGACCACTACACGGTGGAGGTCACCTCGGCCGACGCGACCGCGGCCCACTCGGCCGGCTGCGAGGTCGACGGCGACCAGACCGACTGCCCGATCACCGACCTCGACTCGGACAAGCCGTACTCCTTCGCGGTGACGGCCACCAACGATCTCGGCAGCGAGAGCGCCTTGCCGGTCGGGCCGATCGTGGCCGACGAGGCGGGCGAGCCCACCTCCGTGGCCGCGGCCCCCGGCTCGACGCCCGGCACCGCGCACGTGACGTGGGCGGCGCCGGACGGCGGTGGCACGGTGGACGGCTACACGGTGACCGCCACCACGACCGACGTCGGAACCCTGCCGTCCGAGACACCCTGCGACGTGGGACCGACCGTCTTCTTCTGCGACTTCAGCGGAATGCAGCCGGGCAAGCACTACCAGTTCACGGTCGAGGCGAACAACGACCTCGGGTCCACGCCCGCGACCGCCACCGCCGCCCTCAAGCCGGACAAGCCGGGCGTGCCGACGCCGGTCAGCGTGACGCTCGGGGAGCCGGGCACGGTCACGGTGTCGTGGACGCTGCCGACCGACCTCGGTGTGCCCGCCGGCTACGAGGTGACGACGGCCTCCGACGACGGCGCGTTGCCGCAGACGAACCCCTGCGTGGCCGGGGCCGGCGACACGAGCTGTGAGATCACCGGTCTCGACCCGACCAAGGAGTACACGTTCGAGGTGAGCGCGATCAACCCGGCGGGTCACTCCGAAGCGCCGGTCACCTCGGCCGTCCTGCCGGACGAGCCGGACGCGCCCACCGACGTGGACGTGGCCCTGGGCGACGTCGCCGGCAAGGTGAACGTCACGTGGACCGCCGCCACGACCGGCGGCGTGGCCGATGGCTTCCGGGTCATCGCCACCTCGCCCGACGGCGGCGACGAGACGCCCACCTGCACGGGCGGCCCGAGCGACACCGACTGCGACATCACCGGCCTCGACGAGGACAAGCAGTACACCTTCGTCGTGCAGGCCTACAACGACGCCGGCGACGAGGACTCGGAGCCGACCGACGCGATCGTTCCCGGTCCGTCGCTCGCGCCGACCAACGTCCAGGTCGAGGTCAGCACCATGCCGGGCACGGTGACCGTGAGCTGGGACGAGCCGACCGGATCGGTGGTCAGCACGTACACCGTGACACCGCGTACGGGCGTGACCGACCTGTCCACCTGCACGGCCACGCCGCCCAACCAGACGTGCGTCATCCACGGCCTCGACGTGAGCAAGCAGTACACGTTCACCGTCAAGGCCGAGAACGCCCTCGACGGCAACACGTCGGAGGCGACCGAACCGGTGATCCCGAACAAGCCGAACGCTCCGGGACCGCCCCGGGTCGACGTCATCGCCGTCGACGGGCACGTCGTGACGGCCCGGATCTCCTGGAACCCGTCCCCGGGCGGCGCCGGACCGGTCACCAACTACACGGTCACCGCCTACGACACCCAGGACTCGGACAACACCCCGGTGCTGTCGGAGAACTGTGTCGGGGTCGACGCCCTGTCGTGTGAGTTCGACGTGCTGAGCGACGCCAAGGAGTACACCTTCGTCGTCACGGCGAACGGGCCGGGCGGCTCGATGTCGGACAGCCCGCCGAGCGAGCCGATGTCGATGGCCGGACCGGACGCGCCGGGCAAGCCGACGCTGACCCAGGACGGCGCGAACGCGGTGCGGGTCACCTGGGACGAGCCGACCACGGGCGGTCCGATCAGCGGCTATTCGGTCTACTCCGACCCGCGGGTCACCACGCCGACCGCCTGCATGCACGTCGAGAAGGGCTCCTGCCTCTTCACCGGCCTGATCAGCGGCACCGCCTACACGTTCACGGTGGTCACCGAGGGCACGGCGGGTCGTACGGCGACCGGCCCGGCCTCCGATCCGATCGTGGCCGGACCGCCGGACGTCCCGACCCGGCCCACCGTGGCCCCGGGCGCGACCACCGCCAAGGTCGTCGTCTCGTGGGAGACGCCGGCGGAAGGCGCGGGCATCGACGGCTACGTCGTGGAGTCGATCCCGGGCCACATCGGCTGCACCGCGGCGAACACCGCCACGTCCTGTGTGGTGTCCGGCCTCAACCCGGCCCAGAGCTACACGTTCCGGGTGCAGGCCGTCGGCGCTCACGGCAGCGGCAGCTCGGCGTTCAGCCGCGCGTCCGAGGCGATCGTGCCAGGAGCCCCGGGCCGCCCGTACAACGTCGATGTGATGGCCGGCAACCACCAGATCGCGGTCTCCTGGACCGCGCCGGCGAACGCGGCCCAGCGGGTCGTGTCCTACCGGGCGGTGGCCGGGCCGGACGGCGCCGACTGCACGACCACGACCGAGACCGAGTGTGTGATCAGCGGGCTCACGAACCTGCAGTCGTACACGGTCACGGTGACCGCCGTCGGGACCGACAGCTCGGCGGTCAGCGCGGCCTCGGCCCGGGTCCGGCCCAACGCCGGCGCCCCGGGCAGCCCGACCGCGGTGACCGCGGCCGCCGCCGACATGAGCGCGGTCGTCAGCTGGACCGCGCCGGCCAACATCGGTGACGGCATCGCCCGCTACACGGTCACCGCGACCGACGCGACCGGGACGACACGCGGCTGCGCCACGGCGAACGGGACGATCACGACCTGCACGATCACCGGTCTCACGAACGGGCAGTCGTACCAGGTCACGGTCGTGGCCGTGGGCCGGGCCGCCAGCGGCTGGTCGGCCGCGAGCGCCGCCGCGACGGTCATCCCGCGGAAGCCGCCGGGCACGCCGCTGAACGTGGCGGTCACCGGGGGCGTCAAGACGCTCGTCGTGACGTGGGCGTCGAACGGCGCCGGTGACGGGCTGGCGGGCTTCACCGCCACGGCCACCGGCGGCGCCACGCCGCTCACCTGCGCCGGGACGACGGCGACCGCCACCACCTGCACCATCCCCAATGTGACACCGGGCGTCTACTCGGTGACGGTGGTGGCCAACGGCACCCAGGCCGGCGTCAAGTCGGCGCCGAGCTCCGCGGTCGAGGCCACGGCGATCCTGGCGCTCGCCGCCACGTCGCCGCCGGCCACGATGCCGACCACGACGAGCCTGCTGACCCAGTCGGCGACCTCGGTGCGGGCCGGCACGCAGGTGACGCTCGGCGGCAGCGGGTACGCCCCGTACACCGGGATCGTGATCGGTCTCTACGCCGGGGCGGTCAAGCTGGGCACGGCCGTCACCAACGGGGCGGGCGAGTTCAGTGTCGCGGTGACGATCCCGGCCAACACGGCCATCGGGGCGAAGACGGTCGTCGCGGGCGGCCTGCCGCCGACCGGCTCGACCGTCCGCTACCAGAAGGCGGCCGTCACGGTCACCTCGGCGACGTCGGCGCAGGTCGCCGCCGTCCAGCGGGCGGCGCAGCGGGTTCAGCTGACACGCTGACCGCGGGCATCTCACGTGCGGGCCGGGGGTCTTCCCCCGGCCCGCACTCACGTGTAGAGGTCCAGCACCAGAAATACGACCGGCACCAGCACCATCCACACCGCGAGCCGTCTTGCGGCCAGCCACAGCGTCATCGGCCGAGTACAGCATCGGGGCCGTCGGCCACGGGCCGAATCCGTGACGGATCAGACTCGGGTGATCGCTGCACGTCAGGGCGGCATCCGGATCTTCGGCCGGTTTCCGACATGGCAGGCCTGGCGTGAGTGGGCGATGCTGGTCCCGTGACCACGCCGCAGAACCTCGACGAGCGCTTCCGCGACGCGGTGTCGGCCCTGCCGGTGCCCGGCGACCGGCGCGCGCCCGGCGACGCCGTCCGCGACGGCGCCCTGCTCACCGGCGGCCGGGCCGCCGAGCTCTTCGACGCGCAGCTGGCCAGCCGGCATCTCGACCTGGCCGCGCGCTGGCTGCGCAGCTTCAACGAGGGTTTCTACACGATCGGCTCGTCCGGCCACGAGGGAAACGCGGGCGTCGCGGCGGCGCTGCTGCCCACCGATCCGGCGCTGCTGCACTACCGGTCGGCGGCGTTCTTCTGCGCCCGGGCCAAGAGCATCGGCGACGCCGCCCGCGACGTGCTGCGCGGGGTGGTCGCCTCGGCCCACGAGCCGATCGCGGGCGGCCGGCACAAGGTCTTCGGCAGCGCCGACCTGCACATCGTCCCGACCACCTCGACGATCGCCTCGCACCTGCCCCGGGCGGTCGGTCTGGCCTGGTCCCTGGCCCGGCCGCGCTCGTCGCAGCGGCGCTGGCCGGCGGACGCGATCGCGGTCGCCTCCTTCGGGGACGCCTCGGCCAACCATGCGTCGGCGACGGCCGCGTTGAATGCCGCGGGGTGGTTCGAGCATTCGGCCGTACGGCTGCCGCTGCTCTTGATCTGTGAGGACAACCGCCT
The DNA here is from genome assembly GCF_055586105.1 of Actinoplanes sp. NPDC051537. NCBI lineage: Bacteria > Bacillati > Actinomycetota > Actinomycetes > Micromonosporales > Micromonosporaceae > Actinoplanes > Actinoplanes sp. NPDC051537. Next base: position 321,630 of record NZ_JBVJIU010000011.1, on the reverse strand, counting down.
CGGCGTGAGCGTGCCGTCGCCCGATGGCTGGCTGGCCGCGATGCTCGCGTCGCGCCCCGGCGTGCGCTACACGTCCGCCGACGGCTGCGACCTGGCCGCCACCTACGACGCCGCGGTCGAGGCGGCCGGCTTCGTCCGGCGCGAGCGACGCCCGGCCGTGCTGCATCTGTCCACCGTGCGGCTCATGGGGCACGCCGGCGCCGACGCCGAGGTCGCCTACCGCACCACCGAGGAGATCAACCGCGATCTCGAGCGCGACCCGCTGGTCGGCACCGCGCGGCTGCTCGTCGGGGCCGGCCTGTTCAGCCCCGAGGAGGTCATCGCCCGCTACGACGAGATCGGCTGGCAGGTCCGCAAGGTCGCCGAGGAGGTGCTCGGCGAGCCCAAGCTGGCCACGGTCGCCGACGTGGTCGCCCCGCTCGCCCCGCGCCGCCCGCTCCGGGTCGCCCACGAGATCACCGAGATCGCCACCCGGGCCGTCGGTCCCGGCGCCGCGACCAGGCTCAAGGCCTTCGACGGCAAGCTGCCCGAGCAGTCCGGCCCGCTCACGCTCGCCCAGACGATCAACGCGACGCTCGCCGACTCGCTGCTGTCCCACCCCGGCATGGTGCTGTTCGGCGAGGACGTGGCGCGCAAGGGCGGCGTCTACGGCGTCACCAAGCGGCTGCAGGAGCGGTTCGGCGCCGAGCGGGTCTTCGACACGCTGCTCGACGAGACCACGATCCTCGGGCTGGCCCTGGGCGCCGGGCTCGACGGGCTGCTCCCGGTCCCCGAGATCCAGTACCTGGCCTACCTGCACAACGCCGAGGACCAGCTGCGGGGCGAGGCGGCGACGATGTCGTTCTTCTCCTCCGGGGCGTTCAAGAACCCGATGGTCGTACGGATCGCCGGGCTCGCCTATCAGCAGGCGTTCGGCGGCCATTTCCACAACGACAACTCCGTCGCGGTGCTCCGCGACATCCCGGGCCTGGTCCTCGCCGTGCCCGCGCGCCCGGTCGACGCCGCGCCGATGCTGCGCTCCTGCCTCGCCTCCGCCGCGGCCGACGGCAGCGTCTGCGTGTTCCTCGAGCCGATCGCGCTCTACCACACCCGCGACCTCTACGAGCAGGGCGACAACGAGTGGCTGGCGCCCTACTCGGCGCCCAGTTCCTGGGCCGTCGAGCACGTGCCGATCGGCCGGGCGCGCACCTACCCCGTCGGCAACGCCGCCGATCTGACCATCGTCACGTTCGGCAACGGCCTGCGGATGTCACTGCGAGTGGCGGCGCGGCTGGCCGAGGAGGGCTACGGATCCCGCGTCGTGGACCTGCGCTGGCTGAGCCCGCTGCCGGCCGCCGACCTGGTCCGGGAGGCCGCCGCGACCGGCCGGGTGCTGATCGTCGACGAGACGCGGCGCTCCGGCGGCGTCGGCGAGGGCATTCTCGCGGCCCTGGTGGACGGCGGTTTCGTCGGTTCGGCGAGGCGGATAGCCTCGGCGGACTCGTTGATTCCGCTCGGTCCGGCCGCACAACACGTGCTGGTGGGGGAGGATGCCATCACACAGGGTGCCCACGCCCTGCTGGCGCGGTAAATTGCCACACACTCGGTGCGCCACTTGCGCACGAGGCCGCAAGTGTGTGGACTACCCCCAGGTTTCGTGCAATTTCATTCTTGGCTAGGAGGACTTAGACAGTGAGCGCGACCGCTGGTCAGGCCGACGGCGTACGCAGCCTGGCGGACCGGTTCGGCTTCGAGCCGAACATGGTGGTCATGGAGATGGGCTACGACGACGATGTCGACGAAGACCTCCGTGACGCCCTGACCGAACGAGTCGGCGAGTTGGTCGACGAAGACACCGACGAGGTCGTCGACTCGGTGCTGCTCTGGTACCGCGACGGTGACGGTGATCTGTTCGAGCTGCTCACCGATGCCCTGGGCCCCCTCGCCGACAACGGCGTGGTGTGGCTGCTGACCCCGAAGGCCGGCCGCGACGGCCACGTCGAGCCGAGCGAGATCTCCGAGTCCGCCCCCACGGCGGGCCTGCAGCAGACTTCGACGGTCAACGCCGGCAAGGACTGGACGGGTGCCCGGCTCGTCTCCCCCAGGGGTGCCAAGAAGAAGTAGCTCGCTGTCCCCTCCGTTCGCGCCGGCCGGCGTCCCTCTGGCGCCGGTCCGGCTAGGGTGGGCGCATGCCGCTGAGTGTCGGAGCCCAGGCGCCAGACTTCGAGCTGAAGGATCAGAACAATCAGCTCGTACGCCTTCGTGACTTCCGCGACCGCAAGGCGGCGCTCCTGGTCTTCTACCCTTTGACCTTCACCGGCACGTGCCTCGGCGAACTAACCGTCATTCGCGACAATATCCACTTTTATGCCAATGATTCGGTCCAGGTGCTGGCGATCAGCGTCGACTCGGTCTACGCCCACAAGGTCTGGTCCCTCCAGGAGGGCTTCGACTTCCCGCTGCTGGCCGACTTCTGGCCCCACGGCAAGGTCGCCACGGACTACGGCGTCTTCAACGCGGAGGCCGGCTTCGCCAACCGCGGAACGTTCTTGATCGACCCCCGCGGCGTGATCGTTTTCGCCCAGGAGGAGGGCCCCGGCGTCCCCCGCGACCAGCACCCCTGGCAAGACGCCATCGCCGCGCTGAGGCCCTGATCCCGGCAAGGTACGATGACCATTCCGGTCGCAAGCCGATCCGGGCGCGTAGCTCAGTGGGAGAGCACTCGCCTTACAAGCGAGGGGTCGTAGGTTCGAAACCTACCGCGCCCACGCGGGGCGGAGCCCCGCGTCCGCACAAATCGCGGACCTTGGCCCCGCGTCATGCTGGCTCCGGGGGCCGAGCCCCCGGACCCCCGCGTCAACCCCGCTGCGCGCCGCTCCGCGTGCAGCGCAGTTCCGCTCCACGTGCAGCTCCGCTCCACGTGCAGTGCTGCTCCGCTCCGCGTGCAGTGCAGTTCCGCTCCGCGTGCAGTGCAGTTCCGCTCCTCGTGCAGTGCAGTTCCGCTCCACGTGCAGTGCAGTTCCGCTCCACGTGCAGTGCAGTTCCGCTCCGCTCCGCGTTGAGTGCAGCTCCGCTCGCTCGTCCAGCGCAGCTCCGCATAGTTCCGCGCAGGCCCACCCCGCGTGTCAGCCGTGACCCGCCTGCGCGCCCGGCGCTGGAATCGCTCGCCGCGGAAGTCTGACGCCCGCCTATCGCCGGCTCGGCCCTCACCGCAGGCCTGCGTGGTTGAGCAGGCCCGTGCGGTTGAAAAGGCTCGCGCGGTTGAGCAGGGCCGCCCGGCGGAGCGGGCCCTCGGCAGAGCTGGCTCGCGCGGTTGGGCTGGCTCGCGCGGTTGGGCTGGCTCGCGCGGTTGGGCTGGCTCGCGCGGTTGGGCCGGCCCGCGCGCGCGGTTGGGCTGGCTCGCGCGGTTGGGCTGGCTCGCGCGGTTGGGCTGGCTCGCGCGGTTGGGCCGGCTCGCGCGGTTGGGCCGGCCCGCGCGGTTGGGCCGGCTCGCGCGGCGGAGCGGGCCCAGGCAGAGCAGGCCCGCGTGGTTGAGCAGGCCGCTATGCCACGCCGCGCCGCGGCAGCCCGGAGCCGCCCACCCGGTCGGCTAGGCCTGGCCGCCTGCGGTCTCAGTTCAGGGCCACCTGCGGTCTCGGTTCAGGGCCGGCCGCGGCCTCCGCCCAAGGTCGTCTGTCGCCTCGGCATGGGGTGGCCTCGCGGCGGCGGCTGGCACCGGCGCGGCCTTGTTCGGCGGCTGCCGTGTGGTCTCGTCTCCTCTGATTGGCCGGGGCGGCGGGCCGGCTTGTTGGCCCTGCCCTGGTCGGGCGGGGCCTCGATCCTGGCGCCTGCGGCCCCGCCCCAGCGCGGGACGGGGCGGGGCGGGAGCGGCGGGCGGGCGTGGGCTAGGCGGCCTGGGCTGGGAGGGGGGACGGGAGCGGGGTGGCGTGCGGCGCGGGAGTGGGCCACGGCGCCGCCACGGGGAGCTCGGCCAAGTGGTCGAGGCGGGCTCGGATGGCGGTGGGGCTGCGGCCGAAATGGGTGGCCAGGTCGCGCAGGCGGGGGTGGGACTGGAAGAGGGCGGTCAGCTGGGCGTCGTCGTCGGGGGTCCAGCGGGCTCCCTGGTTGGGGTGGCGGCCTCGGCGGTCGGGAGGTGGGGCCGGGCGGGAGGACAGCGGGGGCTGGGTCATCGCTATCAGGCCGGCCAGGGTGGAGGTCAGGACGTCGGTGAGGGGGATCAGGTCTTGGGGCGCCAGGCCGCCGCTGACCTCGCTCAAGACCTGGCCGTTGCCGTCGGTGCTGACTATGCACAGGTCTATCCGGTGGTCTTCGGTGGGGAAGGCGGTGACCTGGTAGTCGGTCTCGCCGAGCATGAGGCGGCGGTCGAGGGTGATGGGGGACTGCTGGAGTGGGGTGTCGTTCATGCGGGGGACTTTAGGGGTGGCCTATGACAGTTTTCGGGGGCGGCGGAGGCGGGCCACCAGGGTTGGCACACCGGGGCCGGGCGTCAGACCAGGGCCAGCCATTTTCGGTAGTGCTCGGTGAACGGCTCCTCGTTCTGGGCCAGCGCCGCGCGTAACGACTCGGCGCCTCGCAACGCGCCCTCGACGATCTCCTCGGGGTAGCCGAGGGACACCCGGTGCTCCTCGAACTCGTCCTCGTCCTCCACCTCGACCCGGCCGTCGGACCGGTAGCGGACCAGGTCGATGTCGAGGTCGATCAGGGTGATCTCGGCCGGGCCGGTCCACTCGGCGGGGGTGGTCACGTCGCAGTACAGGTCGCGCGTGGCGGGCTCGGCCAGGAACATCGCCATCCACCAGCCCTCGACCGGGATGAGGCGCACGGCGTCGGCGCGGGTGACGCCGGTCGGGCGGGTGCCGTAGTGGTAGCTGACCACGCTGCCGCGGGGAGTCGCCACCCACGTCCCGTACGCGTCCTCGCCGAGCAGCCGGCCGGTCACCTGCCGATGCGGCCGTCCGCCGTACTTGCACAGGACGAGATCGACCGCGGTCACCACGCGAGGCTACCGCGATCATCATCGGGCGACAGCCCCGGTGTGACCCGAATCGGCCAGGCCGAGGGCAACCGGCCCGCACCCGACGCAATCGTCAACCGCGCACCGCGGGCGCCGATCCTTGAGGTTGCCTGCGGGAGATCCCGCACGGTGGGCGGGCCCCGGTCGGATTCCCCTCGGCGATCGGGCCCGCCCGGGCGAACCAGGGGAGAATGCGAACAAGGGGAGACGCGATGCCGGACCTGCACATCGGCTCTGATGCCGAGAAGACCGTGGTCTCCGCGTACCCCCTCAAGACCCGCACCGGCCGCGCTCGCCGCCGCCGCGCCGGAAGCTTGATCGAATCCCGCCCGGTCCTCCCGAGCGGCCGCGGCCGCGAGGTCCGCGTGACCTTCCTCGCCCGTCTCAGCCTGCCGCTGTTCTTCGCCGGCGCCCTACTCATGGTGGCCGGCGTCCCCGCCTGGCTGCTCGGCGGCGCCATCATCGCCACCCTCGGCCTGGCCGGCCTGCACGACCGCCGCCGGTCCCAGCAGGCGATCTTCGAGCTTCCCAAGGACGATCAAACCCGCGTTCTGCGTACGCGTGAGGAGCGCGCCGCCTACGCGCGGGCGCTCACCATGGCCCAGCGGGTCCGTCGCACCTGGCCCGAGCTCCCGGGCATGATCGACCCGGAGGCGGCCGACCGCTCGCTGACTCTGGCCCTCGACGACCTGGCCACGCTGCTGGCCCGGCGGCAGGAGCTGCGCCGGCTCCGGGCGGGCCTGGAGGCTGTACGCCATCAGGAAGCCGAGAGCCGAGCGGGCAAAGCGCTGGCCGAGCAGGCGGACCGCGCCGACGAGCTGTGGCTCAGCACCGGCGAGCAGGCCAACCGGATCCTGCGCGCGATCGACGACGCCGCGCTGGCCGGCGAGACGTTCCTGAAGGAGCGCCGGATCGGCGCGACCGCCCGCCAGGCCGAGCTGGTGCTGGCCCGCCTCACCGCGGGCGCGCCCCCGGTCGAGGCCGCGCCCGAGCTGGCCGACCGGACCGCCGCCGTGCTCGACGCCTACCGGGAGCTGACCGATAGGGAATCATTGTTGCCATGACGGCAACGGACGACGTGCTGCGCGAGGTCGGCCCGCGGCTGCGGGCGCTGCGCCGCAAGTCGGGAATCACCCTGTCGGCGCTGGCCGAGACCACCGGGATCTCGGTGAGCACGCTCTCCCGGCTCGAGTCCGGTCAGCGCCGGGCGACCCTCGAGCTGCTGCTCCCGCTCGCCCAGGCCTATCGCGTGCCGCTGGACGAGCTGGTCGGGGCGCCGCAGACCGGCGACCCGCGGGTCTACGCACGGCCGATCACCCTGCACAACCAGCTGATCCTGCCGCTGAGCCGCAACCCGGGCGGGCCGCAGGCGTTCAAGCACATCATCGCGGCCGGCGACCGGCAGGAGCCGGAGCCCAAGACGCACGAGGGCTACGAGTGGCTCTACGTGCTCAGCGGCAAGCTGCGCCTGGTGCTGGGCGAGCACGACCTGGTGCTGCCGGCGGGCGAGGCGGCCGAGTTCGACACCCGGGTCCCGCACTGGTTCGGCAGCTCGGGCGGCGGCCCGGTCGAGTTCCTGACGATCTTCGACCGGCAGGGCGCCCGCATTCACGTACGAGCTCGCCCCAAGAAACCTCAGTAGGCGCCGCGCTCACGCACGTTCATTCCATTGAGTGACTCGACCGTCACCAGGAATGCAACTACGTTGTCTGACGACATGCGTGCTCCCACCCATGCCCGTCTACCGTCCGCCACCAGCGTCAACGATCTGGCGGTCGGACGGACGTCGTTGTCCCCGCGGCCGGCCTCAGGCGGCCCGGCGAGCGGTGGACAGCTGCCGTGGCACGGCGGGGCGGGGCGACGGCGCGGCGCCGATGGCGTCCACGAGCAGCGCCTGCACGGCGTCCGGGCCGGGCAGCCACCACCGGGTCCGCTCGGGCGGGACGGCCCAGCGCACCGGGCCCTCGAGCATCCGGCTGGGCGCGGCCGGGATCCACGATCCACGGCCGTGCCGCACCACGTCCAGCCGGTGGTCCAGCTCGGGGCGCAGCGGCGTGCCGGGCTCGACCAGGAACATCCAGCGTCCGCCCGCGGTCACGGCGACCGGGCCGCGGGCGTCGGGACCGTGGCGTCCACCCTGGAGGCGGGCGGCGCCGAGGACGCGCAGACCGAGCGAGGCCGGTACCTCCAGCGCGTCGAACTTCCAGCCGGTCGCCAGCAGCACGCTGTACGGCCGGCGCCGCCACCACTCGGCGACCAGGCCGGGGTCGGTCGTCGCCGAGTCCTCCCAGGACTCCAGCGCCGGGTGGCAGGTCATGATCGGGCAACCGGCCCGGCCGCAGGTGAACCGGTGCCCGGTGAGACAGGCACCGGGCGTCACCGCCCAGCCGTGCTCGGCGTAGCGCAGCGCGTGGCGGCGCAGGCGCACCCGGTCCAGCCGTTCGGAAATCGCCTGCGGCACGAACGGTCCGTTGGCGGTCCACTGCATGGCTCGCATTACCCCCGATCTTTGGGAGACCCACGGCCATATCAGCCGCGGGAGCCGTATCCAAGCGCGACACGCGTCGTTGGGCTCGGCAGATTCACCCTTTGCAAGTTGCAACAAAAACTACGAGCATCGGTGAGCAGGCGATCACACACGCTGTGCGACAGCCGCGCACGTGGACGATCCAAACTGCAAACGACACAAGGGCTCGCCGGCGGGGGTCGCCTGGCGAGTCGGGGGAGGCATCGTGGACGAGCTGCCGATCGGCCGCCGCGTCGCCTACTGGCGCGGCCGACGCAAGATGTCCCAGCAGGTCTTTGCCGACCGGCTGGGAAAGTCCAAGAGCTGGGTCGACAAGGTGGAGCGGGGGGTCCGCCGACTCGACAAGTTCTCCGTCGTCTACGAGATCGCTGACGTACTTCAGGTCGATGTCCAGTTGTTGCTGGGCAAGGACGTGGAACGCCGGCCGGAAACGCAGAACTGCATCGACCAGGTGGAGGTCGAGGAAATTCGGGCGGCTCTGGAGCGCTATGACCAGATGAGCGCGTTCTTCCAGGCTGTGCCCAACTCGCCACCTCTGTCGGAAATGCGCAAAGCGGTCAGCCACGCGTGGCTGACCTATCAGCACGCCAAGTACGGCGTGCTGGCGAGGGCCCTGCCCAAGCTGCTGCGCGACGCGCAGGCGGCGGACAGCGCCCACGCCAGCTCGGCCGAAGCCCGGGACGCGGCCCATCTGCTCGGGCAGGTGTACCAGATCGCGTCGTCGGCGCTGCGCAAGGTCGGCGAGCACGAGCTGTCCTGGCTCGCGGCCGACCGGTCGATCGCGGTCTCCCAGCGGGCCGGCGACCAGCTGCTGGCCGGCCTGGCCAGCTACCGCGTCGGCAGCGCGCTGCTCGCCCTCGGCCGGGTGCGTCCCGCACTGGAGGTCAACGTCAACATCGCGAACCGGCTCGCGCCCAGCCGCGACCAGGCGCAGGCCGACCGGCTCTCCGTGTACGGCATGCTGCTGCTCAACGGCGCGATGGCGGCGGCGCGGATCGGCGACAGCGCGACCGTGCGCGACCTGCTGTGCGGCGCCGAGCAGGCGTCGCTCGAGCTCGGCGGCGACTTCAACCATTACTGGACCAGCTTCGGTCCGACCAACGTGCAGCTGCACCGCTGCGCCACGGCGGTCGAGCTGGGTGACGGCCGCACCGCGGTGGAGACCCACGAGAAGATCGATCAGGTCGGGTTCCACGCGTTGCTGCCGGAGCGCCGGGCGCACCACTACCTGGACATCGCCCGCGGCTACACCCAGATCGGCAACATCGACAAGGCGAGCGAGATGCTCCTGGAGGGCGACCGACTCGCCCCGTCCGAGATCCGCTGCCGCCCGCTCGCCCACGAGGTTCTTTCCGACGTGCTGCGCCGTACGCGTGGGACGCCGCCGGCTCCGATCGCGGAACTGGCCGAGCAGATGGGAGTCGGAGTATGAGGTGGGTCCGCCAGTGATGACGAACCCTTCTGCCGGCGTGCTTTACATCCTGGTTTGTGGCTCGCCCATGGCCCGGGACGTCGGGGTCCTGGTCACTCTCGCCCAGCAGGAAGGCTGGGAGGTCTGCGTGATCACCACGCCGGACGGCCGCAAGTTCGTCGACGTCGCGGCGCTCCAGGCGCAGACCGGACATCCGGTACGTACCTACTACAAGAGTCCCGGCGACCCGGACGTCCTGCCGGACGCGGACGCCATGATCGTCGCGCCGGCGACGGTCAACACGGTCAACAAATGGGCCGCCGGGATCACCGACACTCTGGTCCTCGGCCTGCTGGTCGAGGGCTACGGGTACGGCGTGCCGACGGCCGTCGTCCCGTACACGAACAAGGTCATGGCTTTGCACCCCGCCCTGCACGAGAGCCTGGCGAAGCTCCGGGACTGGGGTGTGCACGTCCTGTACGGCGAGGATGTGTGCCGGCTGGGCGGTCCCGGCCAGACCGATCGCTTCCGCGGGCAGTTCCCGTGGCGACGCGCGCTCCAGGCGGTGAGCAATCCGGTGACGATGAGCAGCCGAGTCGAGCCGGGAACGCACGCGTAGCCCGATAGAGTTGTCGGCCGTGACCGACACTGCCGCCGCACCGACCGTCCTGGACGTGGTCAACGCCCTCGACCGGCGTTACCCCCGGGACTGGGCGGAGTCCTGGGACCGGGTCGGCCTGGTGCTCGGCGATCTCACGCACGCCGTCACCCGGGTGCTGGCCGTCGTCGACTGCGTCCCCGAGACCGTCGACCAGGCGCTCGCGGCGGGCGCCGACCTGATCGTGGCCCACCACCCGCTGCTGCTGAAACCGGTGTCGACGATCGCCCCCGATACGTACAAGGGCCGGATCATCCACCGGCTGATCCGCGGTGACGTTGCTCTCTACGCCGCGCACACCAACGCCGACGTGGCCAACCCCGGCGTCTCCGACGCCCTCGCCCACCGGCTCGAGCTGACCGGGCTGCGCCCGCTGGTGCCGGCGACCGGCGCCGCCGAGGGGGAGGGCCGCGGGCTGGGCCGCATCGGCGAGCTGCCCGAGCCGATGACGCTCGCCGAGCTCACCGGGTTCGCGGCGGTGCGCCTGCCGCAGACGGCAGCGGGCATCCGCGCGGCCGGCGACCCGGAGCGGGCGATCCGCACGGTCGCGGTCTGCGGCGGCGCCGGCGACTCGTTCCTGGCCGACGCGACCAGGGCGCGCGTCGACGCGTACCTTTGCTCCGATCTTCGCCACCACCCCGCCAGTGAGCATCTCGCCGAGGGAGGCCCCGCCCTGCTCGATGTCGCCCATTGGGCGACCGAGCGACCCTGGCTCGACGAGGTGGGCGCCTGGCTGCGCGAAGAGTTCGGCGTCGAGGTGACGGTGTCCGACGTGGACACCGACCCCTGGACGGTTCATGCTTTCAGTTCCCTTCAGAAGGAGACCCAGCCGTGAAGGCCTCCCCGGATGCCCAGCGCCGCCTGCTCGACCTGCAGGCGGTCGACACCGCCCTCGCCCAGCTCGCGCACAAGCGCAAGTCGCTGCCCGAGCTCGCCGAGATCGACGCGGCGTCCCGGGAGATCTCCGCACTCGAGGACGAGCGGGTTCGCGCCCAGGTCGCCGTCGACGACCTCGAGCGCGACATCAGCCGGTTCGAGAAGGACATCGAGCAGGTGCGCACCCGCAAGGACAAGGACCAGAAGCGGCTGGACGCGGGCGGCGCGCTCCGTGAGATCGAGGGCCTCCAGCACGAGCTCGCCACGCTCAACCGGCGGCAGTCCGAGCTCGAGGACTCCGAGCTCGAGCTGATGGAGCAGAAGGAGACGGCCGACGCGGCCCTGACCGAGGTGGGTGGCCGGCTGGCGGCGGCGGTCGAGCGCCGGGCGGCGGCCGAGCGCCGGCGCGACGAGGCGCTCAGCGACATCACCAAGGAGCAGGAGTTCAAGTCCTCCAGCCGGGGCCCGCTCGCCGCCGATCTGCCCGCCGACCTGGTCGGGCTCTACGACAAGATCCGGTTGGAGTCCGGGCTCGGCGCGGCGCTCCTGCGCTCCGGGCGGTGCGGCGGGTGCCGCATCGAGCTGTACGGCGCCGACCTGGCCCGGGTGAAGTCGGCGGACGCCGACGACGTCGTCCGGTGCGAGGAGTGCCGGCGGATCATGGTGCGAACCGCGGAGTCCGGACTGTGAGAGTGCTGGTCGAGGCCGACGGCGGGTCCCGGGGCAACCCGGGGCCGGCCGGTTACGGCGCGGTGGTCCGCACCCACCCGACCGCGGAGATCCTTCTCGAGCGGTACGGGTCGCTGGGCACCACGACCAACAACGTCGCCGAGTACACGGGCCTGATCGAGGGGCTCAAGGCGGCGCTCGAGCTGAACGCGACCGAGGTCGACGTCCGGATGGACTCGAAGCTCGTGGTCGAGCAGATGTCCGGCCGCTGGCAGATCAAGAACCCGGGCCTGCGGCCGCTCGCGGCGTCGGCGGCCGAGCTGGTCAGCCGCTTCTCCCGGGTCTCGTTCGAGTGGATCCCGCGGGAGCGCAACAAGGCGGCCGACGCGCTCGCGAACCGGGCGATGGACGAGGCGCAGGGCAAGACCCCGCGACCCGAGCTGATCGACGAGCCGGCGCCGGCGCCGGCTCCGCCGGTCTCGTGGGCGCCGCCCTCGATGGAGAACGCGACCCGCCTCATCCTGGTCCGCCACGGCGAGACCTCGCTGACCAAGCAGGGCCGCTACTCGGGCCGGGGCGACGTGCCGCTCTCCGACGAGGGGGAGGCCCAGGCGATGGCGGCCGCGGGCCGGGTCGCGGGCATCTCCCGGGACGTCACCGCGGTGCTGGCCTCGCCGCTGCGCCGGTGCGTGCGGACCGCCGAGCTGATCGCGGCCGAGGTCGGCGGCGTGCCGGTGACCGTGGTGGACGACCTGATCGAGTGCGACTTCGGCCAGTGGGAGGGGCTGACCTTCGCCGAGGTGCAGGAGCGCTGGCCGCACGAGATGAACGCGTGGCTGGGCTCGACGTCGGTGGCGCCGCCCGGTGGCGAGTCCTTCCAGGCGGTGGCGAAGCGGATCCGGTCCGCGATGGCGACGGTGCTCAAGGCGTACGCGGGAGGGGTGGTCGTGATCGTCTCCCACGTCTCGCCGATCAAGCTGATCCTGCGGGACGCGCTCGCCGCCTCGGACACCTTCCTGCACCGGCTGTACCTGGACGCGGCCGGCGTCTCGACGATGGATGCGTGGCCGGACGGGAACGTGGCGGTCCGCTCGGTGAACGAGACCGCGCACCTGCGCTAGCTCTGGCGAAGTTAGCCCTCTGAGGATGAGGCCGGAAACTCCCGTTCGCGGTGGACTGATCACAACATTCCGCGGCTCCGGGAGGGCGTCGTGTTCGACAACAATGGGTCGTTCCTGCTCGCGCTGTTCGAGTTCTTCATCTTCTTCGCCTGGTTCATGTGTCTCTTCTGGATCTTCGGAGACCTGTTCCGGAGCAAGGACCTCGGCGGTGGGGGCAAGACACTCTGGACCCTGTTCCTGATCATCCTGCCGCTGCTGGGCATGCTGGTGTACCTGATCGCCCGCGGCGGCGGCATGCAGGAGCGGGCGATGGCATCGGCGGCCGAGTCGCAGAAGCGGCAGGACGCGTACATCCGTTCGGTGGCCACATCGGACGGCAAGCGCAGCGCGACCGACGAGATCGCGTCGGCCAAGTCGCTGCTCGATTCGGGCGCGATCACGGCCGGCGAGTTCGAGAAGCTCAAGGCGACTGCGCTCGGCCAGACTCCGGCGGCCGCCTAGCCCGGCATCGGCCGCGGGTTCGCCCGCGGCCGTTCCGGCTGTTCCGGCTGTTCCGGCTGTTCCGGCTGTTCCGGCCGCTCCGGCCGGCCCGCTCAGGCGGCGAAGGCGGCGGCGATCGCTTCGCGGATCTCGGGCTCGGGCGGCAGCGGGATGCCCTGTTCCGAGGCCATCGCGCGGAGCGAGGTCATCGGGACGCCGTCCAGGCTGCAGGCCACGAAGCGGTGGTAGGCGCTCAGGTCGGGGTCGATGTTCAGCGCGAAGCCGTGGCTCGTGACGCCGTGCCGGATGCGCATGCCGATCGAGACGAGCTTGGCGTGCTCCGGGGTCCAGACGCCGACCAGGCTCGGGTGGCCCTTGGGCGTGTCGCGGCGGATCGTCCGGAAACCGAGGCCGCCCAGGGCCGTGATCAGCGAGTTCTCGACCCAGCGGACCACGTCGCCGGGGCCGCGCTCGTGCAGGTCGACGACCAGGTAGCCGACGAGCTGGCCGGGACCGTGGTACGTCGCGTGACCGCCGCGATCGACGGCCACGGTCGGAATCGGGTCGCCGGCCGAGGGCAGGTCGCCGGGCGGGGTCTGCTTGCCGTACGTGATCACTTCGGGGTGGGTGAGCAGGAACAGCCGGTCGGGCGCGATGCCGGTGCGGCGCTCCTCGACCCAGCCGGCCATGTCGTCGATCGCCCGCGTGTAGGGCACCTCGCCGAGGTCGACCCGCTTCAGGTCGGTCATCGCGTCCACGGATCGAGCGTACGTCTCTATCGTGATGGGGTGCCGATCGCGCTTCGCCTGCCGTCGCCGCTCCAGGCGCTCGACGGGGATGTCGGCGGCGTGCGTGTCCTGCTCAAGCGGGACGACCTCATCCACCCCGATTTCCCGGGGAACAAGTGGCGGAAGCTGAAGTACAACCTCGAGGCGGCGGCGGGGCACGAGACGTTGCTGACCTTCGGCGGGGCGTATTCCAACCACATCCTGGCCACGGCGGCGGCCGGGCATCATTTCGGGTTCCGGACGGTGGGGGTCATCCGGGGGGAGGAGCGGTTGCCGCTCAACCCGATCCTGCGGCGGGCCGTCGGCTTCGGCATGAGGCTGGTGTACGTCGATCGTGCGCTATATCGCGATAAATCGGGCAGGGGAGGAGTGCTGGGCAGAGGGGAGAGCGGCCGGTGCGGCGACTGCTTCGTCATCCCCGAGGGCGGCGCGAACCGGCACGCCCTGAGAGGCGCCGCCGAGTTGGTCGGTGAGATCGACGTGCCGTTCGACGTGCTGTGTTGCGCCGCGGGGACGGGGGCCACCCTGGCCGGTGCGGCCACGGCCCTGAGCGCGGGGCAGACGGCGATCGGCTTCGCCGCCCTCAAGGGCGACTTCCTGGCCGGCGACGTGCGCCGCCTCCAGGCGGACTACGGCATGCCGACCACCAACTGGCACGTCGAGGGCGGCTTCCACTTCGGCGGCTTCGCCAGATCCACGCCGGAGCTGGACGCCTTCATCGCGGACTTCCGGGACAAGCACGGCATCACCCTCGACCGCGTCTACGAGGCGAAGATGATGGCCGGCCTCTTCGCCCTGATCGCGGAAGGGCGCTTCCCGGCCGGCACGACGATCGTGGCCGTCATCGCGTGAGCTGGGTGCTCAGATGAGCCCCGACGACGGCGGCCATGTCCAGCGCCGGGTCGCCCAGCAGCCACTGGATCTGCAGGCCGTCCATCAACGCGATCAGCTCGCGGGCGGCCCGCGCCGGATCGACCCCGGGCACCAGGTCGCCGGCCGACTGCGCCTCGGCGTACGCACCCTGGATCTCGTGCAGTATGCGGCGGTAACGCTGGACGAAGTAGTCGTGCGCGGGGTGATCGGCCGCGGTCGCCTCCGCCGACAGCACCGTGAACAGCTCGACGATGCCCCGCCGGGTCTGGTTGAGCGCGACCAGGTCGACCAGCCGGCGCAGGGCCGCGACCCCGGCCGGCGAGCCCGCCGAGATGCGCTCCTGGTCGACCTCGTCGCGATGCTCGAGCACCGCCAGCAGCAGCGACTCCTTGGTCGGGAAATGGTGCAGCAGGCCCGGATGGGAGATGCCGCAGCGGGCCGCGATCTCCCGCAGGGACGTGCCCCGGTAGCCGGCCTCGCCGAACAGGGCGGTGGCCTGGTCGAGGATGTCTCGCCGCTTGGCGCGGCCCTTCGCGTACCCCACGCCTAAATACTTACCAAGCGGTTGGGATTCGTCTAGCGTCGGTCTCATGGCCGTCACTCACCTCCAGCCGGCCCCGGCCCTGCGCCGGGCGCGCGTCGCCACCTCCGCGATCTTCGCCGTGCACGGCTCGGTGACGGGCACCTTCGCGGCGCGTGTCCCCTGGGTGGCCGACCACGTCGGGGTCAGTGCCGGCGGCCTGGGCATCGCGCTGCTCATGCCCGGCGTCGGCGCGCTGCTGGCGATGCCGATCTCCGGCCGGCTCGCGCATCGTTTCGATCTGCGTCCGCTCGTACGCCTCCTGATCATCCTCTGGTGCCTGGCGCTGCTCCTCCCGGCCCTGCCGACCAACCTGCCCCTGCTCTGCGCGGTGCTGGTGATCTACGGCGCCACCGCCGGGCTCGCCGACGTGGCCATGAACGCGCACGCCGTGCTGGTCGAGGAGCGGTACGAGCGATCGGTGATGTCCGGCTTCCACGGCTGGTGGAGCGTCGGCGGCCTGGCCGGCTCGGCGGTCGCGGCGTTCGCCGCCCAGGCCGGGCTCGGCGCGCCGCTGCACTTCGCACTGACCACCGCCGCGCTCATCGTGATCGCCCTGTTCGCCTCGACCTGGCTGATCTCGCACCGGCCCGAGCCGACCGTCGACGAGCCGCCGGCATTCGCGCTGCCGTCGCGCGAGGTGCTGCCGATCGGGCTCATCGGCCTGTGCGCGGTCTTCGCCGAGGGCGCGAGCCTCGACTGGTCCGCGGTCTACGTGCGCGATCTGCTGAACCACCCGGCGTCGACCGCCGCCGCGACCGTCGCGATCTTCTCGATCTGCATGGCGGCGGCCCGCTTCGGCGGTGACTGGGTGGTGCGCCGGCTCGGGCCGGTGACGACCGTGCGGATCTCCGGCGTGCTGGCGACCGTGGGTGCGTTGACCGTGGTGCTGGCCTCGCCGGTGGCGCTGGTGATCGCCGGGTTCGGGCTGCTCGGGATCGGGATCGCGGTGGTCGTACCGCTGGTGTTCGCGGCCGCCGGCAAGCTGGACGGGCATCCGGGGCGGAACATCGCGGGGGTGGCCGGCATCGCGTACGGGAGCGGGTTGATCGCCCCTGGCATCATCGGTGCCGTCGCCCACGTGTCCAGCCTGACCGTGTCGTTTACGCTGATTGTCGGGTTGACCGCCCTGATGGGCCTCGGGGCGACGGCCCTACGCCCCCGTGCGAGGTCGCTGTAACATACAACTATGAGTGATGACGCGGTTCTGGGCACGATCGAGACGCAGGTGGCGATGCTGATGCGGCTCGGCGAGGCGACGCGCCGTTCGACCGGTGTCCAGCCGCATCGCGCGCTCGACCGCGCGGCGTACGTCATCCTCCGCCGGTTGCAGCAGGACGGCCCGATGAACGTCTCCGTGCTCGCCGCCGCGCTCAACCTCGACGGCTCGACGGTGACGCGCCAGGTCACGGCCCTGCAGCAGGACGCGCTGATCGAGCGCCGCGCCGACCCCAAGGACGGCCGTGGCACCGTCGTCGCCGCCACCCCGCTCGGGCTCGAGCAGGTCGAGGCGGTGCGACGGGCGCGGCGCGCGCTCTACGGCACCGTGCTCAAGGGCTACTCCGACGCCGAGAAGCAGGAGCTGGCCGACGCGCTCGAGCGGTTCAACGGCGCGCTGGCCGAGCACATGCGCAGCCGGGGCCGGTCGGTGTAGCTTTTCCCGCTTCCGGGAACATTCAGGGCCGTGAACATCTCCCGTCGCCGGCCCGCGGTCCTCATCGGTCTCGCGCTGGCCGCCGTCCTCGTCGTCGGTCTCGTCGCGATCCTGGCCGGCCTGCACAAGGGCGATGACACGCTGACCGGCCCGGTCGACGGCGCGCGCAACGCCACCTTCGAGGTGCTGAACGGGGCTACCTCGGTGCATGTGCGGGCGGGTTCGCTCGGTGACGACCTGTATCGGGTGACGGCGTCGGATGGGCTCACGGCTTCGGTTGATCGGGACAATGCGGACGTACGGTTGAAGCTCGCCGGAAATTCCGGAAATATCAATGTATTGCTGAACGCCGACGTGGGTTGGACGTTGCGGATGACCGGCGGCGCCCAGGACATGGGGATCGACATGGGCGCCGGCACCACCGACGCGATCCAGCTGACCGGCGGCGCGAGCCGGATCGACCTGGTGCTGGCCCGTCCGGCGCGAGCCACCGCCGTGACCATGACCGGCGGCGTCGACCAGTTCGGGGTGCGGCTCGCGGCGGGCACGCCGGTGCGGGTCGCGGCCCAGTCCGGGGCCGGCCAGGTGACCATCGACGGTCAGACCCATCAGGGCGTCGGCGGCGGCCAGGTCTTCACGGCGGACGGCTGGCAGGACGGCGCGGCCGGGGTCGACGTGCAGGCCCGGGCGGGTGCGGGCGGCATCACGATCACCGAGGGCTAACGTCAGCGGCATGGACCCTTCTGACAACCCGCTGATCGGCACCCGGATCCGGCTCCGGGAGATGCGCGAGGACGACCTGAGCGACCTCGTGGCCTGGTGGCAGGACCCGGAGGTGCTGTCCCGGCAGACGAGCGGCCCGCTCCTGCCCCGGCCCGGTGACGCGCTCGCCGAGCAGTTCCGGTCGTGGAACCGCAACCAGGGCATCGACGCCGGCTTCACGGTGACCACCCGCAACGAGGACACGATCATCGGGCACGTCGCCCTCTTCGGCGCCGAGGCGCACAACCGCACGGCCACCTTCGCGATCATCATCGGCCCGCCGTTCCAAGGCCAGGGCTACGGCAGCGAGGCCACCCGGCTCACCCTCGGCTATGGGTTCGGCGAGCTCAACCTGCATCGCATCCAGCTCGGCGTCCTCGGTTTCAACGAACGAGCGATTCACACGTACGCGAAGGCAGGCTTCGTGGAGGAGGGCCGGGACCGGGAGGCGGTCTTCCGCGGCGGCCGCTGGCACGACCAGGTCCGCATGGCGATCCTGGACCGCGAGTGGTGGTCCGCGAATCCGGCGTAGCCACCCGTTCGACGGACTCGGCCGGTTCCACTGTGGCTCTACCATGGGCGACACCCCGCTGGGTCACCCCATCAACCGTCGGAGCGCGCATATGACTCGGCTGGACCCGTCATCGTTCGAGTGCCCCGAGCATCCCGGCGCCGACCTCACGGAGCTCGTGCTGGAGCAGCTCGAGGAGACCGGCGGGCCCCTCGCGTACGACTCCCGGAAGCTCTTTCGCCGCAAGCCGCGGGATCCGAGTTTCGAGGTCGTCGTGACCTGTCCGGCCGGCGACGGGCATCCGCAGCCGTGCACCGGGATGTACTGGCCGTGACGCTCACCGCGCGGCAGCGGGCGCTCGTGGCGCTGGCCGACGAGCTCACCCCGGCCAAGTCGCTGGCCCGGATGGACGCGGCCACCGGGCGGGTGGTGACCACGGTGAGCGTCGTCGGCACGCTGCTGACCGGCTTCGGGCTGATCGCGGCCCAGATGCCGGGGGTCGAGGGCGCGGCGCGGGCGTTCGCGGTGGGCGCGGTGGCGGTGGCGTTCGCCGCGGTCCTGTGCGCGCTGGCGGCCCAGATCCTGACCGTGGTCCGGGGGCTGAACACCAACAACCTGCTCGAGGTCGAGCGCTGGTACCGGCGCCGGTTTCTGACCCGGGCGCCGCTGACCGGGGCCGCCGGCGTGCTGCTGGTCGTCGCGGTCGCGGCGGCGGGACTGGCGGCCGTGCTGGCCCTGGCCGGGGACGACCCGCACCGGCCGTCGGTGGCGGTCACCCGGACCGCGTCGGGGGACGGCGTCGAGGACGTGACCGTGGACGTGACGTTCCGCGGGGTGGACGCCGGTCAGGTCGCGAGCGTGACGATCGCCGTGGACGGGAAAACGGTCGCGCAGGCGGCGGTCACGCCCACGCCCGACGGGGTGGTGAGCCGCACCCTGACCGCGACGAAGGTGCCCGCCGCCGGGACGGTCGGCGTGAGCGCCCGCGCCGGCGACACCACCTGCACCGCCGCCGGCGCGCCGGGGCAGCCGCTCACCCTGTCCTGCCGGGCCGCCTAGCCCTTCGCGAGCGCGCTCCGGATCCGTTCCACCAGCGCGCCCGCCTGGTCGGCGCTGGCGGCGCTGTCCGGCCCGAGCGCGACGAACGCGTCGCGGGCGGCCACGGCGTAGGACAGCGCATCGTCGAGTCGCCCGGCGCCGCTCAGCGTCACGGCGATGTTGTGCCGCGTCTGGGCGGCGCCGAACGCGTCGTTCAGCGCCTCGCGGTGCCGGATCGCCTGCTGGAAGTTGCGCATGGCCTCGGTGACGTCGCTCGCCGTCCCGTAGATCACGCCGAGCTGGTTGTGGATGGTCGACCGGTACTCGTGATGATCCGGCGGGGTGAGCTCGAGAACCTGCCGGTAGCCCGCGAGGGCGGAGGCGAGGTAGCCGCGCAGCACGTCCTGCGGCGCGTTGGCGGCGTAGGCGGCGATGAAGCGCGCGAGGGCGTTGCCGGCCAGCGAGGCCAGGCTCGCGACCTGGCCGGAGAGATCGTCCGGGTCACGCAGTTCGAGGCTGCGCCGATGCCAGATCTCGCCCTCGTCGAAATCCTTCAGGTTGTCGTAGGAGTGGCCGAGCCCGGTGGCGATGTCGGCCTGTGAGGCGGTGTCGCCGACCCGCCCGAACAGCTCGTAGCCGGCCTTGCCGTGGCGCAGCGCGGCGGTCAGGTCCCGTTGCTCGTGGTAGAGCCGGGCGAGGTCGTGCTCGTGGACGCCGAGGGACCGGATGTGCGTGCGGCCGGTCCGGTCGAGCTCGGCGTCCGGCACGTCGATGTACGGGCGCGCACGTTCCCGGGCCCAGGCGAGCAGCTCCGTCTGGAGCTGGGTGGCGCCGCTGAGGTCCCGCAGGTCGCGCGCGATCCGGACCCGCCACGTCGTGACGTAGGGGTAGTGCTCCTCGCGACCCGGCCGGGGCTTGCCGTCGGGGGTGATGAAGTCGGGGAGTGTCCGTTCGACGAGCCGCGCCCATTCCGTGCTGCGGCCGGTCTCGGTGTAGAGCTTGCTGACGGCGAGCAGCAGGTTGTTCTCGGCGTCCAGCAGCTCGAGGCGCCGGGCCAGCTCGAGGGCGTGCAGCAGGTTGGCCTCCTCCACCCGCAGGACGCCGATCGAGGCCGACGTCGCGACCTGGATGCGGCTGTCGTGCTGGCTGTTGTGCAGGGCGGTGGCGTACACGTAGGTGCGTTCCGCGTGCCGGGCGGCCGCGCCGTCGGCCGGCCCGAGATGCTGGTCGTACAGGCCGTGGAAGTACCA
This sequence comes from Actinoplanes sp. NPDC051537, assembly GCF_055586105.1. NCBI lineage: Bacteria > Bacillati > Actinomycetota > Actinomycetes > Micromonosporales > Micromonosporaceae > Actinoplanes > Actinoplanes sp. NPDC051537. The sequence continues at coordinate 301,439 of NZ_JBVJIU010000011.1, read as the reverse complement.
CGGCAGGGCGGGATGGATCCGGTAGACGCCATCCGCGTAGGACTCGAGAAGGCCGATGCCGGCCGCCCGGTCCAACAGCCCGGTTGCCTCGTCCCGCGTCATCCCGGCCAGGGCGGGCACGGGGCCGGCCTCCATCCGGGAGTCGCCCATGATCTGCAGGCAGCCGGCGTTGACCGTCTCGCGGAACAGGTGCAGGACGGCCAGTCTCGTCCGCTCCTCGGGGGTGAACGCGGTGGTGAAGCCGTAGTCCAGGGACGCGGCGAGCGAACCCGACCGGCCCAGCGCCACGTCGTCCGGGTTCTCCAGTCGCGACCGCCCGGCGGTGACCCGCCCGACGAACTCGGCCAGGGCCCGGGAGGTGGCGGCGGCGTGCTCCCGGAGCGCCTGCCGCACGGTGACCGTGATGGTGAGCGGGTTCCCGCCGGTGAAGCGCAGCAGCGGCCGCCAGTCCACCTCGTCGTCCTCGGCCGCGTGGCCCAGGCTGTCGGTGAGCGCCCGGGCCAGCTGAAGGCGCTCGGCCATCGGCATCTCCGGCAGCCGACGCCGGGCCGGCAGCGCGCCCAGCCAGGCCTGCTCGTCCCGGCGCGAGGTCAGCAGCACCTTGGCCCGGGTCCTGGTCTTGAGATCGCCGAGGAACCCCCGCAGCTCGGCCTGTTCCCCCGCGGTCCAGGCGCTGGCCGCGCCCTGCGGGAACCCGGTCACCGGCTCCACGTTGTCCCAGATCCACAGCACCGGCGTCTGGGCCAGCAGGCGAAGCACCAGTTCGCGGCGGACCGCCCGGTCGGTGATCGCCGCCCACGGGTAGCCCTGGGCCTCGAGCAGGCCGGCGAACTCGGTGCCGACCGTGTCGAGCACTCGGTCCAGGGGCGTGTAGTGCTCGAACGAGGTCCACAGCACCGGCCCCGAGCCGAGCTGGGGATGGTGCAGGCCGCCGGTCGACGAGTACCACCGGGCGAACTCGGCCACCGTCGTCGTCTTGCCCGCCCCGGCCAGGGCGTGCAGCAGCACGATCCGGCCGGTGTCGAACGCGCGGTCGAGCGACAGCAGCGTCTCGTCGCGGCCGAAGAAGCCCACGTCCGGCGCGGCCGGCACGCCGCCGTCGGGGCCGGTCGGCGGCGCCTCGTCGAGCCGGATGCGGACCGCCTGCGGCTCGGCCGGCTCGAGCAGGGACAGCGGCTTGGTCTCGTAGACGGTCGGGACGACCCAGTCCTGCAACGCGATCGGCGCCGCGCCGATGTGCCGGGTCGGATCGCCGGCGAGCTGCTGCCGCGCGACCGTGGCCGCCTCGCCGAGGCTGCGTCCCGTGCCGAGCTGCTGGTACAGGTCGGCGACGAACTGGGCGGCGGTCACGACGTACACGTTGTAGCGCATCGCGACGACGCCGGCCACGCCGGCGTCGGCGACCTCGGCGGCCAATGACCCGTACGCCCGGATCCGCCCCTGCATTTTGGTGGTGGACGGGGTGTCCTGCGGCTCGGCGTAGGCGGATCGGCACGCGTTCAGCACCAGCACCGGCACGCGGTGCCTCACCAGCAGGTCGGCCAGCGTCGGACCGTCCACCAGCTGCTGGTTGCTCTCCGCCCGGGGGTCCTCGAACAGCAGGTAGCCGTGGCGGCCGGACCGCTGCGGACCGGCCAGGTTCACCCGGTACTGCATGGACGAGACGGTCAGCCCGTCGTCGTCATCGTCGGTCAGGCCGGCGATGTCCAGGTACGCGCCGTGGCCGTCGAAGTGGACCACGTGGTACGGCCGCTTCGCGTCGGCGGCCGCCCGGAGGACCTCGCCGAGCCGGGCGAAGGTGGCCGGGCGCAGGACGTCGAGCTTCAGCCCCGGCAACCGGTCCGCGCCCGCCCGGATCAGGCGCGACGCCACCGACCGGAACGGCACGTCGTCGCGGCCGCCCGGCCGGCAGATCACCAGCAGCACGCGCAGCTCGTCCGACGTCTCCCGGGGCAGCCGCACCGATCCCGCGGTCTCGCGATGGGTGCGCACGAACTGCCCGGCCGCCAGCACCAGGGCCCGCCCGCCGACCGGTTCGCGCAGCAGCTCCCACGGCAGCCCGGGCGCGTCGGCCGGATCGGAGTCGACCTCGATGCGTACGGCGTCGAGATCCTGAGATGCCTTTCCCCAGATCTCCGCCGCGACACCGGCGCCGAACACGGCCTCGAACAGGCGGCCGCCGAGGTCCGCGAGCATCGTCTCGGCGCGGATCGCCAGCGCCGGCGACGGGTCGGAGGGGAACTCGGCGTACTCCTCCAGATACCACCGGATCAGCTCGGCCGGTCCGTCCTCGACGGTGACGTCGACCGGGACCGTCACCTGGCGCTCGCCGAACCCGGCGGCGCTCCATGAGACCGTCACCGATCGCCCGCCGTCCGCCGGCCGATCCACCAGCCGCAACACCGACAGCTCTTCGTCAGCCGGCATCGGCTCACCTCCTGGCCAGTCGCGCTGCCCCCCGCACCAGCCACACCCGACACGGTCGGCATCTTGACCGTGACGCACCGCGCACACTAGCGAACCCGGGCCAGTGCCGATCGCTTGACGGGCGGGTCGGCGCGGACCACAGTCGACCGGTGCGGGACGGGTAAAAGAGAGGCCGTGCGGTCGCTGCACGGCGGCGAGAGCCCATGGTGGATCGATCTGATGTCACCCGATGGGGTGATCTCGTCGGTGGTGTTCCGGTCGCCGAGCAGCCGCATCACGGCCGACCAGATCGCGACGAACGCGGCGGCGCTCGTGGTGGCGGCCGAGCACGGACTGCCGGCGCCCCGGCTGCTCGCCGCGGGGGGAACGGCCAGCCTGGAGACCGTGTTGCCGGGGACTAGCACGTGGCCGGTCGCGCCCGACGTCGCGTTGCTCCGGTCGGCGGGGGCGCTCCTCGCGCGGGTCCACGCCGTGACCCTCGCGCCGCGGCCGGCGCTGCCGTTCCGGCCACGGCCGATCGCGGTCGACGACTTCGCCGGGGAACGCCGCCGGGGGCGGATGCCCTCCACCCCGCTGCTCGACCGGGCCGACGAGCTGGTGCGGGCGAGCACGCCACCCGAGGGGCCGGCCGTCTTCGTGCACGGTGACGTCTGGCCCGGTAACACGCTGGTGGTCGACGGCCGTGTGCACGCCCTGATCGACTGGAAGACGGCCGGCGTCGGTCATCCCGGGGTCGATCTGGGGGAGCTGCGCAAGCAGGTGGCGATGCTGTACGACGACTACGCGCCCGGGCACGTGCTGGCGGGCTGGGAACAGGTCGCCGGGACCGGTGTGGGCGACATCGCGTACTGGGATGCCGTGGCCGCTCTCAACACCCCGACCGAGTCTTACAGCGCGCACGCCGCTCGCCGGCGCGACGACTTCCTGCGGGCGGCGATCGCCCGGCTTTGACGGTTTCGACGGCGAGGGCGCCGCACCCCGATGGATGCGACGCCCTCCGACCCGGGAGCGGGTCAGGCCTACGTGGACGAGACCGCCTCGACGGCCGTCTTCTCGCGTTCCACGCGCGGGTCGCCCTCGTCGGCGAAGTAGTCGTCCGGCGTCGTTCCGTCCACGCCTTCCGGCGTCTTCATGGCCCGGAACAGGAACGTCGCCAGCACCGCGACGATGAGGTTGACCGCGACGGCCACGAATCCCACATAGATGGTCTTGGGGCTGTCGAAACCCCAGAACTTCTCGAGGGGGAACGCGGATCCGCCGAAATGCGCCTTCTTGGTGGCGGCGTTGGGAATCTGCCAGAGCATCCACAGGGCCAGGGCCATGCCGGCCGTCCAGCCCGCGATGAGCGCCCCGCGATGCAGCCAGCGGGTGTAAAGGCCGATCGCGACCGCCGGCGCGGTCTGCAGAATGATGATGCCGCCGATCAGCTGCAGATCGATGGAGAACTGCGGGTCGAGGAACACGATGAACGCGACCGCGCCGATTTTCACGACCAGCGAGGCGATCTTCGATACCTTCGCCTGCTCGGCGTCGGTGGCGTCACGCTTCAGGTATTCCTTGTAGATGTTGCGGGTGAAGAGATTCGCCGCCGCGATCGACATGATGGCGGCCGGAACGAGCGCGCCGATACCGATCGCGGCGAACGCGATCCCGGCGAACCAGGACGGAAATTTCTGGTCGAACAGCAACGGCACCACCGTGTTGCTGTCCACCGTGCCGGCTTTCGCGCCGGGCAGCGGCTTCACGCCCGCCGAAATGGCCATGTAGCCGAGCAGGGCGATCAAACCCAGCAGGAAGCTGTACGCGGGAAGCGCCGACATGTTGCGCTTGATGACATTCCGGTTCCGGCTCGCCAGCACGCCGGTGATGCTGTGCGGGTAGAGGAACAGGGCCAGCGCCGAACCGAGCGCCAGCGTCACGTATTGAATCTGATTGTTGGCGTTCAGCAGGATGCCGTCACCCGGGTTGGGCGACGCCTGGAATTTCTTGTCGGCCGCGTCGAAGATGTCGCCCCAGCCGCCCAGCTTGTAGGGCAGGTAGATGACCGCCACCAGGATCACGATGTAGATCAGCGAGTCCTTGACGAAGGCGATCAGCGCCGGGGCGCGAAGACCCGATTGATAGGTGTACGCCGCCAGGATCGCGAACGCGATGATGATCGGCGCATGCCGGGCGAGCAGGCTGTCGCCGGTCACGCCCATCGTCTTGAGAACCGCCTCGATGCCGACCAGTTGCAGCGCGATGTACGGCATCGTGGCGACGATTCCGGTGATCGCGATGAGCAGCGCGAGGGTCGGCGACTCGAACCGGGTGCGGACGAAGTCGGCCGGCGTCACGAAACCGTGCCGGTGCGACACCGACCAGAGCCGGATCAGGATCAGGAAGAACAGCGGGTAGATGATCACGGTGTAGGGCACCGCGAAGAAGCCGGCGGCGCCGGCCCCGAAGATCAGGGCGGGAACGGCCACGAAGGTGTACGCGGTGTAGAGGTCCCCACCGACCAGGAACCACGTGATCCAGCCGCCGAAGCTGCGGCCGCCCAGGCCCCACTCGTCGAGGTGAGCCATGTCCTTCGGCGCCCGCCACTTGGCCGCCACGAAGCCCATGCCGCTGACCAGCAGGAACAGCGCCGTGAAGATGATGATTTCGGTGATGTGGTCGCTCATCGGGTCACCGCCTCGTCATTCGGTAGACCAGACTGGTGGTCGCCACGCCGAGGAGAATGAACGCGAACTGCAACCAGTAGAACATCGGGAATCCCCACAACCGCGGGGAGTCGTGGTTGTACAGGAACGTCAGCAAGGGCACCACAATGGGGATGATCAGCAGCCAGTTCCACGGGCTGTGATCGGATTTTCTCTGGAGAACCGCGGATTCCCGCACGGCCGCGCTTTCTTGCGCGGGCGCCGGGCTTACCGGCGCGGCCGCCGGGCTTTCCGGGGCGGGTGCCGGGCTTACCGGGGCGGGTGCCGGGCTTACCGGCGCCGCCGCCGCGCTTTCCTTCGCCAGATTTTCCGGGGCGGGCGCCGGGCTTTCTTGCGCAGCCGCCGGCTCGGGAGATTCAGGCTCGGCCATCAGCCGCACCTCCTCGCTCTTCGTCGGGCCGGGGATGAGGGCCCACCATGAAGCTAACGACGAGGGTCGGAACGAGTCGATCACCGTGCGCCGAACGGGCGAGGGGGGGGGGGGGGGGGGGAACACACCCCCCCCCCCCCCCCCCGCCAGAGCCACACTGCAACCGAACCTCCCGCCTCCCCGCTAGCTGCCTCTTCTTCTCCCCCCCCCCCCCCCCCCCCCCCCCCCCCCCCCCCCCCCCCCCCCCCCTCCCCCCTCCCCCCCCCCCCCCCCCCCCCCCCCCCGCTCCGGGACTTAGCGGGAGCCCAGGCCGAAACTGATGGCCTTGGTCAGCGACGCGTTCTCGTCATCGCCGTCCAGGGACCACATCATCGCCCCGCCCAGGCCCTTGGCCCGGATGTAGAGCGTCTTCTGCAAAAGCTGCGCGGGATCGTCGTACGTCCAATAGGTCGTCCCGTCGAAAAGCCACGAGTTGCCGGCCTTCCAGTCGCGGTAGACCTTGAATCCCGGCAGGTTCTTGACCGTCTTGTAGTCCTCGGTGCCGCCGCCGAAGACGCTCGGCGCCGGACCGGTCGCCGTGGCGAACCGGCCGTTGCCGCCGCTCGTGATGCCCGTCCAGCCCTGGCTGTAGTAGGGCATGCCCAGCACGAGCTCGCTCTTCGGCGCGCCCGCCTTCACCCAGGCGTTGATCGCGTTGTCGGCGGAGAAGTCCGGGTTGTCCGGCGCGCCCTTCGGCACGAAGATCGACGACTGCTGGTTGGTCCGCGTCTCCCACGTGCCGTGGTAGTCGTAGCCCTGCACGGTCCCGAAGTCGAGGTACTTGAAGATCTTGTTGCCCTCGAACCCGGCCACGATCTTCGCGGGCGCGGCCGGCAGGAACGCCGTCAGGTCGTAGTGCTTGCGGGTGGTGCGGCCGAGCTTGTCGAGCTGGCTGCGGAACTCCGCGGCCAGCAGCGTGAAGTTGTGCTTGTCCTCGGGCCGGATCACGTTGCCGGCGTTGCCGTCCGAGCCCGGCCACTCCCAGTCGAGGTCGATGCCGTCGAAGATGTTCGCCGCGACACCGGCGGCGAGATCCGGCAGGTTCCCCTTGATCCAGAGATCGATGCAGGAGCTGACGAGCTTCTTACGCGAGGCGTCGGTCAGGGCGGCGTCCGAGAAGTACGCGGACCCGGTCCACCCGCCCAGCGAGATCAGCACCCGCAGCTTGGGGTTCTTGGCCTTGAGCTCGGCGAGCTGGTTGAGGTTCCCGGCGATCGGCTGCCCCGCGACGTCGCCGACACCGTCGACGCTGAGCGCATCCGAGAACGACGTTCCCCAGTCGGCCCAGGGGTCGGCCGAGATGCAGGTGCCGGCCGCGGTGACCGGTCCGAAGGCATAGTTGAGGTGGGTGAGCCGGGCGGCCGCGCCCGAATTCTGCACCTTGCTGAGCTGGAAGTTACGGCCGTAGATACCCCACTGCGTGAAGTAGCCGGCCTTGACGTACGACTTGCCCTTGCCACCACCATGCGCCTGTGCCGCGACAGGCGAGGCCGCCACGATCGAGGTGGCCACAGCAGCCACCGCGACAAGACGGCGGGTCAGACCGCGCATGAGCCCTCCAGGGCCAAAACGTTGAAGAAACTTTCCTAATTGAGGAAGCTAAACGTCCACACGCGCCGAAGCAATCGTCTGTTCATCGAAGCCGGGCCATGGTGCGCCCTTCGCGTCTTTCTTGCGCATTTTCCGGCCGTACGCCGCGACGCCCTGCCCGATCACGCCAGGCTCTCCGCCGCGCACCCAGCTCGGGTGACCGTCTCGACTTCGAGGACGACGGACGAGTCGGCCTGTACGCCGGATTCTGTGCCCGGCTCGCGCCGGGGGCGGTCATCCATCTCGGCCTGCCGTTGCCGGCCGGCTCTTGCGGCCTACCCGCAGGCTCGGGCGAGCAGCCCTCGAACGCCTGCGCCGGCCGGGGCCTTGCGGTCCCGGCCTTTCTTGGCCTTGCTCCGGGTGGGGTTTACCTAGCCACCCCGGTCGCCCGGGGTGCTGGTGAGCTCTTACCTCACCGTTTCACCCTTACCGGCCTCTCGGCCGGCGGTCTGTTTTCTGTGGCACTGTCCCGCGGGTCACCCCGGGTTGCCGTTAACAACCACCCTGCTCTTCGGAGTCCGGACGTTCCTCGGTGACGCCCCGGAGGGCGCCGACGCGACCGCCCGGCCGACTCGTCCGTCGGGAGGATTCTAGCGACCACGTAGATTCGGCCTTGCCATGGATCTCTCGCATGTACTTCTGCTGCTGGTCGCCGGGGTCGCCGCCGGTGGGGTCAACGCGATCGCCGGCGGCGGGTCGCTGATCACGTTCCCGAGCCTGATCGCCACGGGGCTGCCGACGGTCGACGCGAACGTGACCAACTCGGTATCGGTCTTCCCGGGGTACGTGTCCAGCGTCGTCGGCAGCCGGGCCGACCTCGCGGGGCAGGGCCGGCGGGTGCGGTCGATCCTGCCCACGAGCCTGGTCGGGTCGGTCGGGGGCTGCGCGCTGTTGCTGCTCACGCCGGCCCGGGCGTTCGAGGTCATCGTGCCGTTCCTGGTGCTGGGGGCGGCGGCCACGCTGGCGTTCCAGGAGCGGCTGCGCGGGCTGGTCGGGCACCCGCGGCACATGTCGCCGCGGCGGGCCGCCGTCACGCTGCAGTGCGTGGTCTTCGTGGGGGCGATCTACGGCGGCTACTTCGGGGCGGCGCTGGGCGTCATGTACGTGGCGGCGCTCGCCCTGATCCTCGACGAGCCGCTGAAGCGGATCAACGCCCTCAAGAACGTGCTGTCGGCCGCGGTCGGCCTGGTCACCGTCGTGGTGTTCGCGATCTTCGCGGACGTGCACTGGGGCGCGGTGCTCGTCCTGGCGCCGGCGACGATCATCGGAGGGTACGCGGGGGCGAAGCTGGCCCGGCGACTCCCGGCGCGCGTGCTGAGGGTCCTCATCGTCACCTTCGGCACCGCAATCGGCCTGGTCCTGCTGTATCGCGCAATAAAGTGATAAATCGGGCGGGAGAAAGAGCCTCCTCCGGTCTGACGCGCCGGCGGGAACGGTGGCCGGCGGGAACGGTGGCCGGCGGGAACGGTGGCCGGCGGGAACGGTGGCCGGCCGGGGAGGATGGCCCGCGCCGGGTGGGGCGCCGCCTAGATCAGGTCTGACGGGTTGGTGTTGGCGCCGCAGAGCAGGACGACCACGCGCTCGGACGGCGCCGGAATGTAGGCCCCCGAGGTCAGCGCCGCGTAGGCCGCCGCGGTTCCGTGCTCGACCACCATCCGGTAGTCCTCCCACAGCCGGCGGCGGGCGTCGACGATGGCTTTGTCGTCGACCAGCAGGGCGCTGATCCCGGCGTCCTGGGCCAGCTCGAAGGCGATGTCCCCGACCCGCCGCGCGCCCAGTGAATCCGCCGCCACGCCGGACACCGGCACGTCGACCGGCGCCCCGGTACTCAGCGCCGTGTGCAGCGCCGCGGAGGTCGAGGGCTCGACCGAGATCACGTCGGCCGTGTCGCGCAAGGTGGCGATCATGCCGGCGATCAGGCCGCCGCCGCCGACGGCGACCAGCACGGTGTCGAAGCCGTCCGGCAGCTGGGACAGCAGTTCGAGGCCGAGCGTCCCGTTTCCGGCGACCATGTCCGGGTCGTCGTAGGCGTGACAGAAGTACGCTCCGGACGCCTGGGCCCACTCGACCGCCGCGAGGTACGCCTCGGCGTACTCGCTGCCGGTCTGCACGACCGAGGCGCCGAGCTTGCGGAGCTTTGCCACCTTGATCGCGGGCGCCGTCGCGGGCACGTAGACCTCGGCCGGCACGCCCAGCTCGCGGGCGGCGTAGGCGGCGGCCAGGCCCGCGTTGCCGCCGGACGCGGCCACGATGCCGGCCGACGGCAGGACGCCGCGGGTGGCGGCCGCGACGATCTGGTTGAACATGCCGCGGGTCTTGAAGCTGCCCGCGTGCTGCGTCAGCTCGAGCTTGAACCAGACGTTCCGGTCGGCCCGCATGACCGGAGTCCGCCGGATCCGGTCGCTGATCCGCTTCTCCGCCGCCCGTACGTCGTCGATGTCAATCATCGAAAACGACTCTAGGCGATGCTCCAGGTCATGCGTCGGGAGGAGACGGCTGAGCGCTCACCTACCAGCCTCGCGAGGTCGAGCAACCGGTTCGAGAAGCCCCACTCGTTGTCGAACCAGCCGCGCACCTTCACGCCGCCGTCGGCCGTCGTCTGGGTGCCGGACGGGTCGAACAGGCAGGACGCCGGGTTGTTCTTCACGTCGATCGAGACCGTCGGATCCGGGTCGTACGCGAGGATGCCGCGCAGTGGCCCGGCCGCCGCCTCGGCCATGGCCCGGTTGACGTCCTCGACGCTGACCGCCCGATCGGTCAGGCCGGACAGCTCGGCCAGCGACCCGATCGGGGTGGGCACGCAGTAGTAGCTGTACCGCATCTCGCCGATCTCCGGCAGCGCCGCCCGCACCAGGTCACCGACCACGTAGTTGTGCGGGATGATGCTCTCCCCGGTGGCCCGGCCGAGGCGCGGGTCCTCCCGGGACGTGCCCATCACCGAGTCCTGCGCCTTCTGCCAGCCCTGGGTGGCCAGCACCACCGAGGTGTTCACCGACCGCAGGCCGAACCGATCCAGCAGGACCTTCGCCATCATGGTCAGGGCGTTGACCCCGCACGAGCCGGGGGAGACCACGTCGTGGGTCTCGGGGTCGTAGGTGTGGTGGTTGGCCCCGTAGACCAGGAATGCGTCCGGGTCGTCGGCCGAGGCGCTGATCACGACCTTGCGGGCGCCGCCGTGGGTGATGTGGGTGCGGGCCGTGGTGCCGGCCCGGAAGCGGCCGGTGGCCTCGATGACGACGTCGACCCCGGCGTCGGCCCAGGGGATGCGCTCGGGCTGTGCATGATGGAATACGCGGATCGCATGGTCATTCACGACGAGTTGGTCGGTGCGGGCCGTGACGGTGCCGGGAAATGAGCCACGAATGCTGTCCCGGCGCAGCCCGTAGGCCATTTTCTCGGTCGACGCAAGGTCGTTCACGGCGCCAATGGATATTCCGGAATCTCCGGAGGCGGCCACTATCCGCGTGAGACTGCGGCCAATCCGTCCTAATCCGTTGATGCCGATCGTGACAGTCATCGAGGCGCTCCTAGACCGCTTGTGATCCGTGCTTGTCGCGGGCCCGGGCAGTTCCAGCAACCCTGGCTTCAACCCGGTGTTACGCCCCCGACACTATGAGTCGTGCAACTTGCACGTCAACGCAGGACACGTCACAGGGTGACCTAGATCCACATAAGACCTGGTCGGCGGGGTCACACGTTGGGGAACGGTGACTAACGGGCATTGCTGGCGCTTGATGCGACATCGCTCGGAAAGGTGAATGAGTATCTTGCCGATGACCCGCGTCATCCGGATTGCCCGTGCGTTTTCCGGCCAGGCGTGCCATTCTTCGGCGAGAATTTCAGCGCGGGCGCGGCGGATCGGTATTCCGGAACCGATCCGCCGCGTGGCGACAATCACTGAGCTGGATGTCTGTGCGAAAGGCCACGCGGGGACGGGGCGATAGCGCCGAGGACGGTGGTGCCCGGCTGGGGGACGGTGCCGGCCTCGCGTTCCGGGCGAGCCCTTATCGGCGAATCCACCTCATGATGGGCTTTCGTCCGTAATGCTTCCAGGTGTGGTGGCTCAGGAGAACCCGCAGGTCGCGTCGGTCATGCAGTTCCGCCGGTTCGCGCTCGCGGTCTGCGTGATCGGCGTGCTGGTGCAGCTCGGCCTGACCGCGTACTACCTGAGCATGGGCCACAAGGCGCAGCCGCATCACCTGCCGGTCGGGCTGGTGACGCCGGCGGCCAAGCGCGACGCCGTGATGAACCTGCTCTCGAGCAACGACTACTTCAAGGTCACCGACTACGCGACCTCGGACGACCTGGTCATCGCGATCAAGCGGCGGGACGTCTACGGCGGCGTGGACATCACGGCGAGCAAGCCGCACCTGTACGTCGCGAGCGCCGCCGGGCCCGCCGCCGCGAGCCTGCTGCGCGCCACCTACACCGGCGTCGTGCAGCAGCAGACCGCCGAGACCCTCGACCAGCTCGCGTCGGAGGGCAAGAGCATGACGGTGAGCGCCGCGCAGGACCTCAACACGCCACCCGCCGTCACCGACGTGGTGCCGCTGCCCAGCGACGACGTCAACGGGGTGTCGCTCGGCTTTCTCACCCAGGCGCTGGCGCTCGGCGGCACGATCGCCTCGATGGGGCTGGGCCGGCTGATCCCGCGCGCCCGGCGCTCCTGGCGGCGCGGCCTCGCGCACGTCACCATCCTGATCGTGTACGCGGTCGGCTCCGCGGCCGTGATCCTCTGGTCGATGACCTGGTTCGGCGTCGGCGAGACCGCGGACCGGGGCGAGATGCTCGGCATCTTCTCGCTGATCTCGCTGGCCATCACGGCCTCGACGGCCGGCGCGGTGGCGCTGCTCGGCCCGGCCGGCGCGTTGATCGGGGCGATGTACTTCACGCTCGGCACGGTCATCTCCGGGGCCAGCATCCTGCCCGAGTTCCTGCCCGCGTTCGGCCGGCACGTGGGGGAGAACCTGCCGACCGGCGCCGGCGTGCAGGCGGTGCGCGACGACCTGTACTTCCCGGCCGCGCACATCTCCGGGCATCTGACCGTGCTCGGCCTCTACGCCGGCATCGGGGCCGTGGTCGTGCTGATCACCAACATGCTGCCGCACGCCAAGAACACCACCTCCGAGGTCGAGCTCGACCTGGTGGAACGGCTCGAGGGCGCGGAGCGCCGGGAGCCGGTCAGCATCTAAGGCTCAGCCCCGGCGGCGTACGGCCGATTCTTGGGATCATGTCCGTGCGCACCACCGTCACCGTCCCGATGCGCTTCCCCGACGGCTACGCCACGACCGCCCGGGTGACCACGTTCACCGGCCTGGTCGACGGCAAGGAGCACCTGGCGCTGGCGTTCGGTCCGGCGACCGCCACGCCGCTGGTGCGGCTGCACTCCGAGTGCCTGACCGGGGACGTCTTCGGCTCCGAGCGCTGCGACTGCGGACCGCAGCTGCGCGAGGCGGTCGAGCGGATCTCCATCACCGGGGGCTACCTGCTCTACCTGCGGCAGGAAGGGCGAGGCATCGGCCTGTACGCGAAACTCGACGCGTACGCCCTGCAGGAGGCCGGCCTGGACACCTACGCCGCGAACCGGGCGCTGGGGCGGGCGGATGACGAGCGGGACTACGCCGTCGCGGCGCAGATGCTGGGCGTGCTCGGCGTCACCGCAATCGACCTCCTCACCAACAATCCCGATAAGTCGGCACAAATGCGGCTGAACGGCATCGAGGTGCGGAATGTGCTTCCGACGGGTGTGTACGCGTCGGCGGCGAATGTCCGATATCTGGAGGCGAAGGCGGCGCAGACCGGCCACACCCTCTCGCTGCCGATGGCGGGCTGAAGCCCAGATTCGGCCGGCACGCTCAGATTTCGGCCCGCGCACTCAGATTTGGGCTGGCGCGCCGAACGGAACGGTGTGGGAATCGAGGGATTGAACTCGCGGATCGCGGACATCCAGAGCCGGATCATCGCGCTGCAGACCCAGCAGACCGGGCGCACCACCCAGAGCCAGTCGACCACCACCGGCTCCGGCGGCGCGTCGGGCGAGGACTTCGCCAGCTATCTCTCCGACGCCGTCGCCCAGACGCCGTCGTCGGGCCGCACCTATTCGCTGAACAGCAAGGGCATTCCGACCGACCTCGCCGCGTACGGCAACGGGAAGATCCCGGCCGGCGCGCTGGAGCAGGTCGGCGCCACCCGGCACAAGCTCTGGGCGCCGGCCGCCGAGGCGCTGACCAAGATGATGTCGGACGCCGAGAAGGACGGGGTGCACATCGGCATCACCGACTCCTACCGCCCGTACACCGAGCAGGTCGATCTCGCCCGCCGCAAGGGCCTCTACTCGCAGGGCGGGCTGGCGGCCAAGCCCGGCACCAGCGAGCACGGCTGGGGCATGGCCGCCGACCTCGACCTGAACGGCAACGCGCTGGCGTGGGTGCGGCAGAACGCCGACAAGTACGGCTTCTTCAATACCGCGTCGCGGGAGAGCTGGCACTGGGGTTACAAGCCGGACTCCGACGGCGCCAAGGCGATGGGGGTGCAGACCAGCGTGAGCTAGGCCGTCGCCAGCAGCTCGCCGTGCAGCAGCGACAACCAGCCGTCCGGGTCGGCGGCCCAGCGCCGCCACCCGTCCGAGATCCGCTGAAGGTCGTCCTGCGTGGCGGCGCCGGTGCGCACCGCGGTGCCGGCGAACGCGGACTGCAGCACCCGGTCGGCCCACATGCCGCCCCACCACGCGCGGTCCTCGGGCGTCGCGAAGCACCACGTGCTCGACGTCGCGGTGATGTCGTCGAAGCCGGCCTCGCGCGCCCAGGCGAGCAGCCGCCGGCCCGCGTCGGGCTCGCCGCCGTTGCGCCGCGCCACCAGCTCGTACAGATCGAGCCACTCGGTCAGCTCGGGAAACTCCGGGAACCAGGTGAAGGCCGCGTAGTCGCTGTCGCGCACGGCCACCACGCCGCCCGGCTTCGTCACCCGGCGCATCTCGCGCAGCGCCGCCACCGGGTCGGTCACGTGCTGCAGCACCTGGTGGGCGTGCACCACGTCGAACGTGTCGTCGGGGAAGTCGAGCGCGTGCACGTCGCCGGTGGCGAAGTCGACGTTGGCCAGGCCTCGGCGCGCGACCTCGGCGCGGGCCAGGTCGAGCGCCTCGTTGGTGACCTCCAGCGCGGTGACCCGGGCCGGTGTGACGAGCGTCGCCAGGTCGGCCGTGATGGTGCCGGGACCGCAGCCGACGTCGAGGACCGAGACTCCGGAAGTCAGCCGGGGCAACAGGTATGCCGCCGAATTCTCTGCGGTGCGCCAGCGGTGTGAGCGCAAGACCGACTCGTGATGTCCGTGCGTGTAGGTCGCCATGCGTTCGAAGCTAGCCCCGCTGTCTCTAAATATGGGAGCAAGATCTCATTATTTGGTACGCGGTGAGTTAAGCGATTTCTTTGCGGGCAGGTGAGGCCGTATTTTTGTCGGCATGAGGATCGGCATTGTGGGCGCGACGGGACAGGTGGGCGGCGTCATGCGGCGCATCCTGGCCGAGCGCAGCGGTTTTGATGGGGCACTGCCCGTTGACGAGCTCCGGCTCTTCGCTTCCGCCCGCAGCGCGGGTCGCACCCTTCCGTGGAAGGACGGCGAGGTCACCGTGGAGGACGCCGCGACGGCGGACTTCGGCGGGCTCGACATCGTGCTGTTCTCGGCGGGCAAGGGCAGCTCCAAGGAGCTGGCGCCGCGCGTGGCCGAGGCGGGCGCGGTCGTGATCGACAACTCGTCGGCCTGGCGGATGGACCCGAACGTCCCGCTGGTGGTCAGCGAGGTGAACCCGCAGGCGGCCCGCAACCGCCCGCTCGGCATCATCGCCAACCCCAACTGCACCACCATGGCCGCGATGCCGGTGCTGCGCCCGCTGCACGACGAGGCCGGTCTCGTGGCCCTGGTCGCGACGACCTACCAGGCCGTCTCCGGCGCCGGGCTGGCCGGCGTCAGCGAGCTCGACGAGCAGGTGAAGAAGGTCGCCGACCGGGCCGCCGAGCTGACTTACGACGGCAGCGCCGTGGAGTTCCCGGCGCCCCGCTCGTTCAGCAAGAACATCGCCTTCAACGTGCTGCCGCTGGCCGGCTCGATCGTCGACGACGGCCGCGACGAGACCGACGAGGAGCAGAAGCTCCGCAACGAGACCCGCAAGATCCTCGACATCCCGTCGCTGCTGGTTTCCGGCACCTGCGTGCGCGTCCCGGTTTTCACCGGCCACTCGCTGCAGCTCAACGCCCGCTTCGCGCGGCCGATCGCGCCGGCCCGCGCCCGCGAGCTGCTCGCGACCGCGCCCGGCGTCGAGCTGTCCGACGTGCCGACCCCGCTCGAGGCGGCCGGCCGCGACCCGTCGTTCGTGGGCCGCATCCGCGCCGACGAGACGGTGGCGAACGGGCTCGCGCTCTTCGTCTCCAACGACAATCTGCGCAAGGGCGCCGCGCTGAACGCGGTGCAGGTGGCCGAGCTGGTCGCGGCCGAACTTCGCTGATTTACATATCTCAAACCGCCCCGGGTCGTTGTGACCCCGGGGCGGTTTTTTATGTGGAGATCCCCTCATTTCCAATGTGGAAATCTGGGACTTTTTGCCCGAATCGGTGGCGGATGGTCGGTTTGAGGTGCACAGTGATTGCATGAACGACAGTGGGCCCGGCGGAGGCGGCTACTTCTGGTGCCTTCGCGACAGCCGTGTCGAGACCGGCGACGACTTGTGTCCCGCCCAGTACCGGCTCGGTCCCTACGCCACGGCCGACGAAGCGACGCGGGCACTCGAGACCGTCGAGAAGCGCAATGCGGAGTGGGACGCCGAGGATGCCCGCTGGACCGGGGAGGTCAGCTAGCACCGGCTCCGCGACCCCCTGTGTCCAAGCCGGAATTCGCAGTCTCCAGGCGGAGACGAGCCCGCAGTCATTCGCAAGGAGGAACACCCTGATGGCCGCTGCCAAAAAGGCTCCGACCAGAGCAACAACGGGCGCCGGGAAGGCCGTGCGCGCTACCGGCGCCAAGGCGTCGGCGGGAAAGAAGGTGGCCGCCGCGGCCGCCCGCAAGCCCGCGACCACGACCGTACGGACGACGAGCACACGGACGACGACCACGACCCGGCCGGCGGTGCCCAAGCCCAGCACGCCGAACCGGAAGACGGCGGCGCCCGCCGCCCGTAAGCCGGTGGCGGACAAGGCGACCAGCACCGGCCGCACCGCCGCGGGGAAGAAGACGATCGCCACGAAGACCGCCGCCGGCAAGGCGACCGCGACCCGGGCGACCGCCGCCAAGCCGGCCGTTTCGCTCGGGCGCGGCGCGAAGGCCGCGACGACCAAGACGACGGCCAACCGCGCGGCGGGCCGGGCCGGCACCGGCAAGCGGCCGGTCACGCCGCGCCGGACGGCGGCGGCCGTGAGCCCGATCCCGGGGATGACGACGGCGATGATTCCGCCGGAGCCGACGCCGGCCGCGGACATGGACGACTCGATGCCGATGACGATGTCCGAGGCGACCGAGTCCGGGATCCGTCCGGCCGGGCGGCGCGGCCGGGCCGCGGACATGCCGGCGGTGATCGGGTCGATCAGCGGCATGCCGGTGGTCACGCCCGAGCCGTCGGCCAAGAAGCCGGCCGGCCGGGCGACGAAGACGGCGACCAAGGCGGCGGCCAAGTCGGCGTCCCGGGCGAAGGCGGCGACGGGCCGGGCCACGGCGGCGGCCAAGGCGACGGCGGCGAAGACGACGGCGGCCCGGAAGGTCGCGGCCAAGGCGACGACGACGGCCAAGAAGGCGGTTGCCAAGACGACGGCGGCGGCCAAGACGACCCGCCCGGCCGCGAAGACGGCGACGGCGGCGATGAAGAAGGCGACGGCTTCCAAGATGACCGCTAAGAAGGCGCCCGCCGCGAAGACGATCGCCACCAAGGCGCCGGCCTCGAAGATGACGGCCAAGAAGGCGCCGGCGACCAAGAAGGCGGTCATGCCGAAGACGACGGCGGCCAAGAGCGCGGCGAAGACGGCCTCGGCCACGCGCGCGGCGGCGGCCAGCACGGCGGCGGCCAAGACCGCGGCGATGGCTCGGGCGGCGGCCAAGACGGCGGCGGCCAACAAGAGCGCGGCGCGGGCGGCCTCCGGGAAGTCGGCCACGGCCACCGCGAACCGGGAAGCGGCGCGGACGGCGTCGGGCCGGTCGTCGACGGCGATGGCGAACGTGCGGGCGGCCAAGGCGGCGGCTGGGCGGGACGCGATGAAGCGGGCCGCGAAGATCACGGCGCCCAAGCGGGCGGCGGCCAAGGCGACCGCTACCAAGGCGACCGCTACCAAGGCGACCGCTGCGAAGGCGACGGCGGCCAAGGCGACGGCGGCCAAGGCGACGGCGGCCAAGAAGACCGCGGCCAAGGCTACGGCCGCCAAGTCGGCCGCCGCTAAGTCGGCGGTGGCCAAGAAGGCGCCGGCGAAGACCGCGGCGACCAGGACGGCGGCCACCCGGGCCACGGCCACGAAGGCGACGGCTTCGCGGGCCACGGCCACCAAGGCAACGGCTTCGCGGGCGACGGCTACGAGGGCGACGGCGGCCAAGTCGGCGGCGGCCAAGGCCACCCCGGCCAAGACGGCGGCCAAGACCACGGCGGCCAAGGCGACCGCGGCCAAGGCGACGGCGACGGCGACCAAGGCGACGGCGGCCAAGGCCGCGGGTACGGCCGCCCGGGCGTCGCGGAGTGCGGCGACCGTGGCGGGGTCGATGGCGGGGAAGGCGGCCAACAAGGCGACCACGCGCAGCCGGCCGGCCAAGACCACGAACGTGGCCAAGGCGACCAACGCGGGCCGGGCGGCGAAGACCACCAAGACGTCGGCGACCAACGCGGCCAAGGTCGCGAAGGCGCCCACGGCCGCGGCGGCGCGGAAGGCGGCGGCCGGCAACGCGGCGGCGGCTGCTTCCACGCGTACGGCCGCCGGACGGAAAGTGGCCGCCAAGCGCGCCCGATAGTGGGGTTTCCCGCCGGTGGCCACGCCTTCGGGCGTGCCCACCGGCGTTTGCGTGGCGGCGCGGACTGGTAGTAATGAGCGGTGCCGATCAAAAGGGTGTGGGCGCCGCAGATCGACTTCTCGGTGCTGCGGCGGGAGTTGCGGCTGCCGGAGGAGTTTCCCGAGGCCGCGCGGGCCGAGGCCGAGCGGGCCGCCGCCGATCCGCCGCGGGCCGCGGCCGACCTGACCGACGTGCCGTTCGTGACGATCGACCCGGCCACGTCCCGCGACCTCGACCAGGCCATGCACCTGGCCCGGCGGCCGGGCGGCGGCTACCGGGTGAGCTACGCGATCGCCGACGTGGCGTCGTTCGTGCGGCCCGGTGGCGCGCTCGAGACCGAGACGTGGCGGCGCGGCCAGACCATCTACCTGCCCGACGGCCGCATCCCGCTGCACCCCGAGGTGCTCGGCGAGGGCGCCGCGAGCCTGCTGCCGGACGGCGATCGGCCGGCCGTGGTGTGGACGATCGACCTCGACGCCGACGGCGAGACCACCGGCGTCACCGTGCAGCGGGCGATGGTCCGCAGCCGGGCCAAGCTGGACTACCCGACCGTGCAGGGCCAGGTCGACGCGGGCACCGCCCCCGAGCCGGTCGCCCTGCTGCCCGAGATCGGCCGCCTGCTGGCCGCGCGGGCCGCCGCCCGGGGCGCGGTCAACCTGCCGCTGCCCGAGCAGGAGGTCGAGCGCGACGGCGACGGCTGGCGCCTGGTGCTACGCGCCCCGCTGGCGGTCGAGGAGCACAACGCCCACATCTCGCTGCTCACCGGCGTGGCCGCGGCGTCGCTGATGCTCACCGGCCGGGTCGGCCTGTTGCGCACGATGCCCGCCGCCCGCCCCGAGGCCGTCGACAAGCTGCGCGCGGCCGCCGTCTCGCTCGGCGTGGACTGGCCGGCGAACGCCTCGGTCGGCGCGGTCGTCGCCGCCGTCGACCCGGCCACCCCGCGCGGCGCGGCGTTCCTCGACCAGGCCGCCGAGCTGCTGCGCGGCGCCGCCTACACGCCGTTCGACGGCGAGCCGCCGGCCGAGACCGGCCACGGCGGCGTCGGCGCGCCTTACGCGCACGTGACGGCCCCGCTGCGGCGCCTGGCCGACCGTTACGCCACCGAGGTCTGCCTGGCCCTTGCGGCCGGGGCGGAGATCCCGGCGTGGGCCCGCGAGGCGCTGCCCAAGCTCCCGAAGACGATGGGCGACACCGACCGCCTGGCCGGCGCCGCCTCGCGCGGCGCGGTCGACCTGGCCGAGGCCGTGCTGCTGGAGAGCCGGGTGGGCGAGCAGTTCGACGCGGGCGTCGTCGACCGCGACGAGCCGCGCGGCAACCGCCCGGCCGGCGGCACGGTGGCGATCGACGACCCGGCCGTCCGGGCGCGCTGCGTGGGCGACCTGCCGCTGGGTGAGCGCATCCGGGCCACGCTGACGGTGGCCGACCCGGCCAGCCGGAAGGTCGAGTTCCGGCACACCGCCTGACCTGGTGTCTCCGCGCCCTTTGCTCTGCTTACCGATACGCGCCTCGCGGCGCATTCCCGATAAATCCGGCAGAAGAGCAAGCCGCCGCGCGGGCGCGGGCAATGCGCGTATTGGTGAGCAGAGCCGGGGGTAGGGGGCGGCGGGCGATGCGCGTATTGGTGAGCAGAGCCGGGGGTAGGGGCGGCGGGCGGTGCGCGTATTGGTGAGCAGAGCCGGGGGTAGGGGCGGCGGGCGGTGCGCGTATTGGTGAGCAGAGCAAAGTGCGGGCGGGGTGGAGGTGGGGCTGGGGTGACGGCGGGGCGGGCGGCGGAGTGACGCGGCAGCCCCGCCCGGCAGCGGCGGCACGGAGGCCGGGGACGGCAGCGCCCGGCCCGTGACGCACGGGGCCGGGCGGAAATCCCGTATCTCTGAATGCTCTTTTAAGAAATGCAGGCGCAGATGATGAGCGCGGCGCCGAAGTGCGTGGCGGCCGAGACGATCGCGCCGCCGTGGCGCTCGGGCGTGCAGATTACCTCGCCGAGCTTGCCGGGCGTCATCCAGTCGAGCACCAGGAACGCGAGGCCCATGATGGCGATGCCGATGAGGCCGAAGATGACCGTGGACGCGAGGCCCTGGCCGAACGAGTCGTAGCTCGTGAAGATCGCGGTGAAGACGATCAGGGCGATGCCCAGCTGGTTGGCCGCGAGCAGGATCGACGCGTTCCAGTTGCGCTCGGCCCAGATCAGGTCGCGCAGCTTTCCGGGCGTCAGAATATCGATCAGGACATATCCCAAGGCCATCAGGCCGATACCGACGAGTCCGAAAACGATGCTGCGGCCGGCGCCCTCGAGCAAATCTTGCAGCACGGTCTCTCCTTTCCAAGGTCAGGAGAGACTACAGCGCCCCCAGGTAGCGCTGGCGCTCATACGGCGTGACCTCGCGGCGGTACTGCTCCCACTCGGCCCGCTTGTTGCGCAGGAAGAAGTCGAAGACGTGCTCGCCGAGCACCTCGGCGACGAGCTCGGACTTGCTCATCACGTCGATCGCCTCGGACAGGTTCTCCGGCAGCGCGTCGTAGCCCATCGCCTTGCGCTCGGCCGGGGACAGCGACCAGACGTCGTCCTCGGCGCCGGGGGGCAGCTCGTAGCCCTCCTCGATGCCCTTGAGGCCGGCGCCGAGCATGACCGCGAACGCCAGGTACGGGTTCGTGGCCGAGTCGATCGAGCGGACCTCGACGCGGGCCGAGTTGGGCTTGCCGAACGCGGGCACCCGGACCAGGGCGCTGCGGTTGAGGTGACCCCAGCTGACGAACGCGGGGGACTCGGTGATCGCGTTGGGCAGCTGGAGCGGGAACAGGCGCTTGTACGAGTTCACCCACTGGTTGGTGACCGCGGTGTACTCCCGGGCGTGCACGAGCAGGCCGGCGATGAACGCGCGGGCCGTCTTGGACAGCTTCATCGGGTCGTCGCCGTCATAGAACGCGTTGCGCTCGCCCTCGAACAGCGACAGGTGCGTGTGCATGCCGCTGCCGGGCTGGTCGGTGTAGGGCTTGGGCATGAAGGTCGCGCGCACGCTCTGGGACAGCGCCACCTCCTTGACCACGTGCCGGAAGGTCATGATGTTGTCGGCCGTGGTCAGCGCGTCGGCGTAGCGCAGGTCGATCTCCTGCTGGCCGGGGGCGACCTCGTGGTGGCTGAACTCGACCGAGATGCCGATCCGCTCGAGCGCGAGCACGGCCTGGCGGCGGAAGTCGCGGGCGACCGAGTGGGTGGTGTGGTCGAAGTAGCCGCCGGTGTCGACCGGGATCGGCACCGAGCCGTCCAGATCGCCGTCCTGCACCAGGAAGAACTCGACCTCGGGGTGGGTGTAGAAGGTGAAGCCCTTCTCCGCCGCCCGGGCCAGGGCGCGGCGCAGCACGTGGCGCGGGTCGGCCCAGGCGGCGCTGCCGTCGGGCAGCAGGATGTCGCAGAACATCCGGGCGCTCTCGCCGCTGGCGCCGCCCTCGAACGGGAAGACCTGGAACGTGGTGGGGTCGGGCATCGCCACCATGTCGGACTCGTAGACCCGGGCGAAGCCCTCGATCGCCGAGCCGTCGATGCCGATGCCCTCCTCGAAGGCGGACTCGAGCTCGGCCGGCGCGACGGAGACGCTCTTCAGGGTGCCCAGCACGTCGGTGAACCAGAGCCGGACAAAACGGATGTCGCGCTCCTCGAGAGTGCGAAGCACGAACTCCTGCTGTCGGTCCACGTTCACTCCCGGTGCTGGCTGCCCTGACGAGCCAGTCTTCCCCGGCTCCGTTACGCCGAGATTACGCTGACCGGGCCCCGGCGCGGCGTCCTGGGTGGTCGGCGCGTGGGGAACAATGAGGCCATGCCCACGCTGCGGATCGCCCTGGCTCAGGTGAACTCGACGGTCGGCGACATCGCCGGTAACGCGGCGGCGATCCGGCGGTGGTCGCGATCGGCGGCCGACGCCGGAGCGCAGCTGGTCGCCTTCCCGGAGATGATGCTGACCGGCTACCCGATCGAGGACCTCGTCTTCCGGAACTCGTTCGTTTCGTCCTCTTTGTCGGCCTTGGAGGCCCTGGCCCGCGATCTCGCCGGTGACGGTCTGGGCGATCTGGCGGTCGTTGTCGGATATGTCGACGCGGATGGGCCGCCCGCGACGAGCGCCGACCACACGCCGGGGCTGGGGCGGCGCGACGCCTCGGCCCTGCTCTTGAATGGACGGATCGCCGCCCGCTATTACAAGCACCACCTGCCGAACTACGGGGTCTTCGACGAGGACCGCTACTTCGAGCCGGGGGACACGCTGACGGTGGTCCGCTTCGGCGGGGTCGACGTGGCGCTCACCGTCTGCGAGGACATCTGGCAGGCGGGCGGGCCCTTCACGGCGGCCCGGCGGGCGGGGGCGGGGCTGGTCCTCAACATCAACGCTTCCCCGTACGAGCTGAACAAGGACGATGTGCGGCTGCCGCTCGTGATGCGCCGGGCGGCCGAGGCGGGTGCCGCGGTGGCCTACGTGAACGCGGTCGGCGGCCAGGACGAGCTGGTGTTCGACGGCGACTCGATGATCGTGACGGCCGGCGGCGAGCTGCTGACCCGGGCCGGGCAGTTCACCGAGGAGCTGCTGATCCACGACCTGTCGCTGCCGGCCGCCGACGCGACGCCGAACCGGGCGGAGAAGACGGACGCCGAGCCGCTGCCGATCGTCGAGCAGTGGATCGACGACGAGATGGAGATCGCCCGGGTCGTCCTGGAGGCCGCGCCCCGGCCCGCGCACCGCGACAAGAAGGACGGCGGGGTCGCGGAGCGGATCGTCGACGAGGCCGAGATCTGGTCGGCGCTGGTGCTCGGCCTGCGCGACTATGTCAACAAAAATGGGTTCAGATCGGTAATTTTCGGGCTGAGTGGCGGCATCGACTCGGCGGTCGTGGCGGCGATCGCGGTCGATGCCCTCGGCGCCGATCGGGTCTTCGCCGTCTCCATGCCGAGCGGCTACTCCTCCCAGCACTCCCGCGACGACGCGGCCGACCTCGCCAAACGGACCGGTATCGACTACCGCGTGGAGGCCATCCAGCCGATGGTCGACGCGTTCCTGGCAGGCATGTCGCTCTCCGGCGTCACGGTCGAGAACCTCCAGGCCCGGGTGCGCGGCGTCATCCTGATGGCGCTGTCGAACCAGGAGGGGCACCTCGTGCTCACCACCGGCAACAAGAGCGAGCTCGCGGTCGGCTACTCGACCCTCTACGGCGACTCGGTGGGCGGCTTCAACCCGCTCAAGGACGTGCCCAAGACCGCCGTCTACCGGCTGGCCCGCTGGCGCAACACGCAGGGCGAGCCGCCGATCCCGGAGAACTCGATCACCAAGCCGCCGAGCGCCGAGCTGCGGCCGGACCAGAAGGACTCGGACTCGCTGCCCGACTACGCCGTGCTTGATCCGATCATCAAGGGGTATGTCGACGAGGACATGGGCCGCGACGAGCTGATCGCGGCGGGCAACGACCCGGCCCTGGTCGACCGGGTGCTGCGGATGGTCGACCTGGCCGAGTACAAGCGCCGCCAGTCCGCGCCCGGCACCAAGATCTCGGGCAAGGCGTTCGGCCGCGACCGCCGCCTGCCCATTACGAACAGGTTTCGAGAAGGTGTGTGAGAACCTCCACTGACCCCTGACCGGGCGCCGTCTCCGGGTGCGACCATGGCCGGACCCGGGGACCGCAGGAGCGCGGCCTCGAGGGAAGGAGAGTTACGACATGTCGGACATTCCCACCCTGTATGGCGGCCCGCCGACGCGACGGGTACGCACCCGCGACCTGATCGCCGCCAAGTCCCGCGGCGACCGCTGGCCGATGCTGACCTCCTACGACCAGTACACGGCGTCGATCTTCGACCGGAACGGCGTGCCGGTGCTGCTGGTGGGCGACTCCGCCGCCAACAACGTCTTCGGCTACGAGACCACGCTGCCGGTCACGGTCGACGAGCTGCTCCCGCTGGTCCGCGCCGTCGTCCGCGCCACCAAGACCGCGCTGATCGTCGCCGACCTGCCGTTCGGCAGCTACGAGGAAGGCCCCACGCAGGCGCTGCGCACCGCCGTCCGGTTCATGAAGGAGGGCGGCGCCCACGCGGTCAAGCTCGAGGGCGGCCGCCGCGTCGCGGCCCAGATCGAGGCGCTGACCGGCGCCGGCATCCCGGTGATGGGCCACGTCGGCTTCACCCCGCAGAGCGAGCACACCATCGGCGGCTACCGGGTGCAGGGCCGCGAGGCGGACGGCGCCCAGGTGCTGGCCGACGCCCGCGCGGTGGCCGACGCGGGCGCGTTCGCCGTGGTGCTCGAGATGGTGCCGGGCGAGGTCGCCAAGACGATCACCAAGGAGCTGCCGATCCCGACCGTGGGCATCGGCGCGGGGCCCGACACCGACGCCCAGGTGCTGGTCTGGCAGGACATGGCCGGTATGCGCACGGGCCATATGCCGCGCTTTGTCAAGCAATACGCGGACCTGTCCGGAATTCTGGCCTCCGCGACCCAGCAGTTCGCCGCGGAGGTGCGGGGCGGCGAGTTCCCCGCCGCGGAGCACACCTTCTAGCCCGTACGCGAGGGGAAGCGCCCGGTCGGCGACACCCGATCGGGCGTTTCCCGCGCCCACCGGTGGCGCCCCGGCGGGCCGCGCCCATAGTGTTCGCGGCAGCCGCGATCCGGCTGTTCCGGGGCCAAGCGCAACGAGCGAGGAAGTGATTGTCGTGCCGGCCGTCCGCGCCGTCGCCGACCTGACCGTTCACGACCACCTCTGCTACGTCTACGACCACGAGGCCGAGACGGGCCGGGATCTGCTGGAGTACGTGGTGGCCGGCCTCGGCCGCCGCGAGCGCGTGCAGGTGCACACCTCGCCCGGGGCGGCGGGCGCCACGATCGAGGACGACCTGTGCGCGGCCGGGCTGCCGGTGCGCGAGCTGGTGGACCGCGGGATGCTGGTGGTCGGCCCGGCCCGTTCGGCCTTCCTGGACGGCCGCGGGTTCGACGCCGGCCGGCGGCTGACCGCCTTCGCCGCCGAGGCCCGTGCGGCCGTCGACGCCGGGCTCACCGGCCTGCGGACGTACGTGGACACCCGGTTTCTGCTCGACCACCCCGGCGCGCTGGCCGCGTGGCCCGGTTACGAGCTGCGGGCCGACCTGCTCGCCAAGCAGCTGCCGATCACCGCCGTCTGCGCGTACGACGCCCGGCACTGGACGCCCGAGGACCTGTTCCGGGCCGAGACGGTGCACACCCGCGGGTCACGCGACCACGGCGCCTTCCGGATGCACGCCGGTCGCGACGGCGCCCTGCGGCTCTCCGGCGAGATCGACTCCCTCGCCGCCGACCAGGTCTACCGGCTGCTGGTCGCGACGGCGCCGAGCCGGCCGAGCGCGGTGCTCGACGTGCGCGGGGTGAGCTTCGTCGACGTCAGCGGCGCCCGCAGCATCGGCAACGCCTGCGAGGTCATCTCTCGCCGGCACGGGCCGACCCGGCTGCGGGGCGCCCCGCCGTTGCTGCGCCGGATCTGGGAGTCGGCGACCTGGTCGGCCTGCTTCCCGAGCGTGTGCATCGAGGACTGACCATGGACAGCACTCCGCCGACTGATAGTCCAGGCTCGGGTAGCGACAGGGCGTTCCGCCACGAGGCCCTCGTCTACGACGACGACCAGACGTTCACCTCGACGCTGGCGCCGTTCCTCGCCGGCGCGGTCCGCCGGCGGGAGGCCGCCATCGCGGTCGTGCCCCGGCACAACATGCGGCCGCTGCGCGACGCCCTGAGCGGCGACGCCGGTCAGGTCACCTTCATCGACAGCGACGGCTGGTACGAGCGCCCGGCCGCCACCATCGCCGGGTGGAAACGGCTCGTCGACCAGGCCCTGGCGAGCGGCCGGCCGGCGGTGCGCGCCGTCGGCGAGGTGGCCTTCGGCCCCGGCCCGCGGCACGACAGCTGGACCCGGTACGAGTCGGCGGCCAACGACGTGTTCGCCGGCGTGCCCGCCTGGATCATCTGCCCGTACGACACCCGCCGGCTGCCGGACCGGGTGATCGCCGGCGCCCGGCGCACCCATCCCGCCCTCGTCGCCGACCGGCGCGGGCCGAACACGTTCTACGAACCGCCGGACCGCCTGCTGCGCACGCTGGCCGAACCGATGCCGCCGGTCGGCCCGGAGCCGCTGGTGGTGCTGGCGCTGACCGAGCCCGAGCGCCTGCGGCACGCCCGCCGGACGCTCGAGGTGATCGCCCGCAACCTCGGCTGGGACCAGCCGGCGATCGCCGGGCTGCTGCTGGTGGTCACCGAGGTCGCCGCCAACAGCCTGCGCCACGGCGGCGGCGACCGGCGCATCCAGGTCTGGGTCGAGCGGGCGGTGATCACCTGCGAGGTGACCGACGACGGCGCCGGCCCGGCCGACCCGCTCGCCGGGTATCGCCCGCCGCCGAACCCGCGCAGCTCCGGCGTCGGCCTGTGGCTGGCCAACCAGCTCAGCGAATGGCTGGCCGTCGAGCACCGGGACGGCGTCACCCGGGTGCGGTTCCGGTGCCGCCGCTGACCGTCATGCGGGCGCCCCTACCGCACCCCCACCCGTGCGCTGGGTGGGGCCGATTCAACCCGCCGGGTCCGACAATTTCGCGACCCTGTCCACAGCCCTACTCGTGCGGCGCCGTCCGGCCGAAGTCGCTGATCGCGGAGCTGCCCGAGCGGCGTACCTCGGGAATGTCCTCGATGATCGCGGCGGCGACCATCACGACCACCACGGCCACCAGCTGGTAGATGGCCATCAGCTGGCTCAGCGGGATCACCGCCAGCACGGCCAGCGCGCAGCCGATGCGGTGATAGACGCCGCGCAGGCGCAGCTGGGCCAGGAACGCCGCGTGGCCGAGCAGGTAGAGCGCCACGCCGCCGCTCAGGGCCAGGGCCTGCGACCAGAGCAGGGGCTCGGTGGTGTGGCCGACCGTCTTCTTGATGCCGACCGCGACCAGCACGATGCCGAGCAGCATCGGGTAGTGGGCGTACCCCCACGCCTGCAACGCGAGGCGGGCCCGGCGGCGCGGGTTGTCGGTGTTCGCCAGCACGTGCTCGGCGCGGGCGTCGTCGCCGGCGAAATAGAACCACCACAGGTAGTACGCGACGCACAGCCCCAGCACCGCGACCAGCACCTCGGGGAAACCGAGGTGGTGGACGTCCGCGAAGCCGGCGCCGATCGCGATGATCGACTCGCCGATCGCGATGATCACGACGAGGCCGTGGCGCTCGGCGAAGTGGCCGGCCGCGATCGTGTGCATGTCGATGCGATGCAGGTAGCTGCCGGTGATCTGGACGATCGGCGCCGCCAGCCAGAGCAGGTGCCGCCACGGCTCCGGCACCAGGCCGCCGGCCAGCACCAGCAGCGCGGCCAGGATGTTCAGCGGGCCGAGCAGCCGCAGCGCCTCCCGGGCGCCCGGGCCGGCGGTGCGGAACAGCAGCGTGTGCACCACGTTGACGACCAGGTAGCTGACGCCGAACAGCCAGCCGTACTCGTCGAACGCGCCCGGGATCGCCAGCGCCATCACCAGGAAGCCGGCCATGCCGGTGAGCAGCAGCGTGCGCCGGGTCGTCGAGTTCGGCGCCACCGCGTTGGTGAGCCAGGCGTACCCGGAGTACATCCACCAGACCACGGCCAGGATCAGCAGCACGTTGCCGAGCGTGGGCAGGTCCAGATGCTCGGCCAGGGTGGCGGCGAGCTGGGTGATGGTGAAGACGAAGACGAGGTCGAAGAACAGTTCCAGCGTCGACACCCGGACCGCGGGCGTGGGGTCGGCCATCCGCGCAGCCTAAAAGATTGTCGTACCCCCGGCCTAGCGTGAATCCCGTGAACCGGACCGACCGTCTCTACGCCCTCGTCGAGGAGCTGCGCGCGGTGTCGCCCCGCCCGCGAAGCGCCCGCTGGCTGTCCGACCGCTTCGAGGTGAGCGTGCGCACCGTCGAGCGCGACATCTCCGCCCTGCAGCAGTCGGGCACCCCGGTCTACGCCGAGCCCGGCCGCACCGGCGGCTACTGCCTCGACAAGACCCACACGCTGCCCCCGGTCAACTTCACCGCGGCCGAGGCGGTGGCGATGGCGCTCGCCCTGCACCGGCTCGACGGCACGCCGTTCCACGGGCCGGCCTCGACCGCGCTGCACAAGCTGGTCGCCGCCATGCCGCCGGCCGACGCGGCGGCGGCCCGGCAGCTGGCCGGCCGCGTCCATTTCGTCGGCAACGTGCCGCCGACCGCCGTGCCGCGCCTGGTCGCCGACTCGCTCTCGCTGCGCCGGGTGCTGCGCATCCACTACGAGGACCGCGGCGGCGGCACGACCCGGCGCGAGATCGAGCCGATGGCCTTCGTCGGCACGCCCCTGCACTGGTACCTGGTGGCCTTCTGCCGGCTGCGCCGGTCGGTGCGCGTGTTCCGCACCGACCGGATCACCTCGGTCACCGTCACCGCCGAGCAGGCGGCGCCGCGCGCGCTCGAGCCCTACGACATCGACATCCCCGACAAGGTCGTGCACGCGCTCACCCTGGGGTGACCGATCACTCGCCGCCGGCGCCGGGGGTGAAGATGCCGAACTGGTTGCCGGACGGGTCGAGCACGTGGGCGAAGGTCAGCCCATCGGGCGTGCGCTGGGTCGGCACGAGAATGCGGCCGCCGGCCGCCTCGGCCGCCTTCGCCGACGCGTCGACGTCGGCCACCAGCACGTAGAAGACGGCGTAGTTGGGCACCCGGCCGCCGGTCGGGAACAGGCCGCCGGTCGGCCGGCCCTCGCCGGGCGTGGTGATCATCCGATAGGGCGCGCCGTCGGCGCCGGTCGCCGCCCCTTCGTCGTTGCCGAACGTCCAGCCGAAGACGTCGCCGTAGAAGCGCTCGGCCTCGGCCGGCTTGTCGGTGCCGACCTCGAACCAGCCGATTCCGTTGATCGCGGGCATGTCAGAACTCCTTAGCGGTTGACTGAGACCCACCCTGGTCGGCGGTGGCGACAACCTCCTGTCGGTGTTTCCGAAGTCGGCACGGACTAGCCTCGGGGCGTGGGCACCGCACTTGTCATCGAGAACGATCCGACCGACGACCTGCGCCGGCTGGGCGAGTGGCTGACCGAGGCCGGCCTGGAGCTGACCGTGGTCCGGCCGCACGCCGGCGACCCCCTGCCCGAGACGCTCGACGGCTTCCTGGGGCTGGTCGTGCTCGGCGGCGACCAGAACGCGTACGCGGCCGCCGACGGCACGCCCGGCGCACCCTGGTTCCCCGAGCTGGAGGGGCTGCTGCGCAAGGCGGTCCGCAACCGGGTGCCCACGCTGGCGGTCTGCCTCGGCGCGCAGCTGCTCGCCCAGGCGCACGGCGGCCTCGTCGAGCGCAGCACCTCCGGCCCCGAGATCGGGCCGGGCCTGGTCGGCAAGCGCGACGCCGCCGAGACCGACCCGCTGTTCAAGTGGGTGCCGCTGCTGCCCGACGTGATCCAGTGGCACCGCGACGAGATCACCGAGCTGCCGCTCACGGCCGTGCTGCTCGCCGCCTCCAGCCGCTACCCGCACCAGGCGTTCCGGCTCGGCGACCGGGCCTGGGCCGTGCAGTTCCACATCGAGTGCGACCTCGACATGATCGAGCGCTGGGCCGCCGACGACCGGGACAGCCTCGACGAGCTCGGGTACGACGCCGAGGCGGTGACCTACGCGATCGCCGAGGTGCTGCCCGACGTCGAGGAGGTGTGGCAGCCCTTCGCGGCCCGGTTCGCGTCGCTCGCGCTCGGCACGCTGCCCGGCGCCGACATCCCCAACCCGGGAACGGGCCGGACGCTGCCTCTCCTGGGCCAGTAGTGACCAGGCCCAGCCGCCTCGCCCGATACGGCTTCGCCGACGAGGGCGCCAAGGATGAGGGCGTCAAAGCCGCCACGTTGCTCGGGCCGACCGGGCTGCGGCTGTGGGACGCCGAGGCGCAGGCCCCGACCGGCACCGACGCGGCCGAGCTGATCCACTCGCTGTCCCGGGCCGCCGACCCGACCCTGGCCCTGCGCCAGCTGCACCGGCTGGTCGAGGCGGCCGGGCGGGCCGCCGACCGGAGCAACGGCCGGGGAGTCGCCGGGCCGGGCGGCGAGATCAACCCGAACGACGCGACCGACGCACTGTTCGAGGCGCTGTTCCGCGACCACGGGCTGCGCCGGCGCCTGGTCGCCGTGCTCGGGGCGTCCTCGGCGCTCGGCGACCACCTGGTCGCCAACCCGGACGACTGGCGGGTGCTGGCCACCGGCCGGACCGGGCTGCCGCCCAACGCCGAGGGGCACCTCGGGGTCGAGGGCGAGCTCACCGTGCCCGAGCTGCGCCGGGCCTACCGCAGCGCCCTGCTGCGCATCGCGGCCGCCGACCTCACCGGGGGACGCGGGCTCGAGCCGACCATGGAGGCGCTCTCGGGTCTCGCCGACGAGACGCTCGGGGCCGCGTACGGGATAGCCGTGGCCGGCCTCCCGGAAAGCGCGACCGAACCGCGCCTCGCCGTCGTGGCGATGGGCAAGTGCGGCGGGAACGAGCTCAACTACGTCTCCGACGTCGACGTCATCTTCGTCGCCGCCACCGACGAGGACCTGAGCGCCGGCACCACCGTGGCGGCCCGGCTCATCGAGATCTGCGGGCAGGTGGCGTGGCCGGTCGACGCCGCGCTGCGCCCCGAGGGCAGCCGCGGCCCGCTCGTCCGCACGCTCGCCAGCCATCAGGCCTACTACCGGCGCTGGGCGCGCACCTGGGAGTTCCAGGCCCTGCTCAAGGCCCGCCCGGCGGCCGGCGACCTGGCGCTCGCCCGGGAGTGGATCGACGACCTCGCGCCGCTGGTCTGGCACGCGGCCGAGCGGCCCGAGGCGGTCGCCGACGTCCGCGACATGCGCCGCAAGATCATCGAGAACGTGCCCGCCAACCAGCTCGACCGGGAGATCAAGCGGGGGCCGGGCGGGCTGCGCGACATCGAGTTCGCGGTGCAGCTGCTGCAGCTCGTGCACGGCCGGATCGACGAGACGCTGCGGGCCGGCGGGACGCTCCCGGCGCTGCGCGCCCTGGTCGCGGGCGGCTACGTGGGCCGGGAGGACGGCGAGACGCTGCTGCGGGGCTACCGCTTCCTGCGCGGGGTCGAGCACCGGCTGCAACTGCAACACCTCAGCCGTACGCACACGGTCCCCGACGATCCGCAAGGCGTGCGCTGGCTGGCCGCCTCGCTCGGGTACACGGCGCTGCCCGGCCGCGACGCGGTCGAGTCGTTCCGCTCCGACTGGGTCGGCCACGCCGCCCAGGTGCGCCGCCTGCACATCAAGCTGCTCTACCGGCCGCTGCTCGAATCGGTCGCCCGGGTGCCGGCCGAGGCGCTGCGGATGACCCCCGAGTCGGCCCGCAAGCGGCTCGAGATCCTCGGGTTCGCCGACCCGGCCGCCGCGCTGCGACACCTGCAGGCGCTCACCGGCGGCGTCACCCGTACCGCCGCCATCCAGCGCACCCTGCTCCCGATGCTGCTGCAGGAGTTCGCCGACGCGCCCGAGCCCGACCGGGGCCTGCTCAACTACCGCGACGTCTCGGACAAGCTCGGCAGCACCCCCTGGTACCTGCGGCTGCTGCGCGACGGCGGTCCGGTCGCCCGCCGGCTGGCCCGGGTGCTGAGCCTCTCCCGGTACGCGACCGACCTGCTCACCCGTGACCCCGAGGCGCTGCGGCTGCTGGCCGACGACAACGAGCTGGTGCCGCGCGACCGCCAGGCGATCATCGTCGGCTTCGCGGCGGCGGCCGAGCGGCACGCCGGAAATGCGGAAAAAGCGACCGCGGCCGTACGCGCATTGCGCCGTCGCGAGCTGTTCCGGCTGGCCTGCGCCGACATCCTCAGCAAAGCGGGCGACCTGGCTCCCAAATTGCCCGGGATCTCCGCGCCGTCCGAAGGACCAGGCGCCGGTGGCGGCACAGCGCAGCCGCTCGACGTCGGCGCCCTCGGCCGGGCCCTCTCCGACGTCACCGACGCCACCCTGAACGCGGCCGTGAAGGCCGCCCGCGCCGTCAAGCCCGGGCCGCCCGGCCTCCGGTTCGCGGTGATCGGGATGGGCCGGCTCGGCGGGTACGAGATGAGCTACCCCTCCGACGCCGACGTGCTGTTCGTCCACGACCAGCCGGCCGGCGGCGTCGAGCGGGAGGCCAGCGCGGCCGCCCACGCGATCGCCGAGGAGATGCGCCGCCTGCTCAACGCGCCGGCGCCCGACCCGGCCCTGGGCATCGACGCCGACCTGCGGCCCGAGGGACGGCAGGGCCCGCTGGTCCGCAGCCTCGGCGCCTACCAGCAGTACTACGCGCGCTGGTCGAAGGTGTGGGAGGCGCAGGCGTTGCTGCGGGCGAGGTTCGTCTGCGGTGACGAGTCGCTCGGCCGCGAGTTCGAGCAGCTGGCCGACACGATGCGCTACCCGTCGGGCGGCCTCAGCCGCGAGCAGGTCATCGAGATCCGGCGGATCAAGGCCCGGGTCGAGACCGAGCGGTTGCCGCGCGGCGCCGACCCGAACACCCACACCAAGCTCGGCCGCGGCGGCCTGTCCGACGTGGAATGGGCCGTGCAACTTCTGCAACTGCGGCATGCGTACGCGGTGCCGGAGCTCCGCAAGACGCAGACCCTCGAGGCGCTGGCCGCCGCGGTGGCCGCCGGCCTGGTCGACAAGGTCGACGCCGCGGCGATGGAGGCGGGCTGGACCCTGGCGGCCCGGGTGCGCAACGCGCTGACCCTGGTGCGCGGCCGCCCGACCGACCAGCTGCCCCGCCACGGCGTCGAACTGGCCGGCACGGTGCAACTGCTCGGCGGCGGCGATCCGGGCGAGTTCGTGGACCGGTATCTGCGGCTGACCCGGCGGTCCCGGGCCGCGATGGAACGGGTGCTGGAGGCCTGATCGCCGGTCAGGCGGGCGTGGTCAGGCGGGCGTGGTCAGGTGGCGGGCGGCGGCCTCGGCGGCCTCCGCGGGTGGGATGCCGGCCGCGGCGGCGGATTGCAGGATGCCGGTCAGGGTGGCGCCGATCTCGTCCACCAAGGTCAGGGCCTCCTGCTCGGTCCTGTGGTGGATCTCCAGCGCGGTGGCGTGGATGATGCCGCCGGCGCTCACCACCGCGTCGGGGGCCCAGAGGATGTCTCGCTTGTGCAGCATGGTGGCCGTCTCGGGGGAGTCCAGCTGGTTGTTGGCGGGGCCGGCGATCGCCCGGCAGTTCAGGGTGGGCACGGTACCGGCGGTGAAGAGGCCGCCCAGGGCCGCGGGAACGAGGACGTCGACCGCCTCCCGCAGGCATTTTTCCGGATTTATCCAGACAGAGCCGGCGGGAGCGGCGGCGCGCTTGGAGTCGTCGACGTCGGAGACGGTCAAGGCCGCGCCGGCGTCCGCCAGCAAACGGGCCACGTGGGCGCCGACCCGGCCCAGGCCCACGATCGCGAACGTGCGCCGCGACAGATCGGGCGAACCGAAGCGGTGGGCGCACAGGGCCCGCAGGGCGGCCACGGTGCCGATCGCGGTGGCGGGGGAGGAGTCGCCGCTTCCGCCCCGCTCGGCGGGACGGCAGAAGACGTGGGTGGTGCGCTCGCCGATGGTGACCATGTCGTCGGGGCCGGTGCCGACGTCGGGGCCGGTCGCGTAGAGGCCGCCCAGCTCCTCGATGGTCGCGCCGGCGTCGTGCAGGGCGGCCTCCCGGAGATCCTCGCCGGCGTGCTCCAGGGCGATCACGGTCTTGCCGCCGCCGTGCGGGAGGCCGGCCAGCGCGCACTTGTCGGTCATCGCCGCGGACAGGCGCAGGGCGTCGGTCAGGCCGTCCCGCCAATCCGGGTAGACCTTCATGCGGCAGCCGCCGATCGCCACGCCCCGGGTCGTGGAGTGCACCGCCACGATGATCGGCAGGCCCGACTCGCGGCCCCGCCGGATGATCACTTGCTCGTGCGGGAACATGCTTCCCTCCGTACGCTCGCCTGGTGTTTGAAGCGAAAGCTAGGCGCCTGGAGGAGCACCGCGGGGTGTTGCCGAACGATGTTCGGCGCGGAGGGGAAAGGGGCGGTCGTGGACGACGTTGATTCGGCGATCGTGCGGGAATTGCAGCGCAACGCCCGGCAGACCAACCGCGACCTGGCCCGCGCGGTCGGCATCGCGCCGTCGACGTGCCTCGAGCGGGTACGGCTGCTGGTCGATCGCGGGGTGCTGACCGGCTACCACGCCGAGGTCAGCCTGGCCGCGCTCAACCGGCACGTGCAGGCGTTCCTCCACGTGCAGGTCAGGCCGATGAGCCGGGACGTGATCGAGGGCTTCAAGGCGTACGTGTCCGGTCTGCCGGAAGTGCTGGCGGTCTTCGTGGTGGCCGGCGGCGACGACTTCCTGGTGCACGTCGCGGTCCCCGGCGTGGACGCCCTGCACTCGTTCTTGATGGACAAGTTCACCGGCCGGCGGGAGATCGTCGGGTTCCGCAGTTCGGTGATCTATCAGCACGCCCGCAACCGGGTGATCGAGTCGCTCCCGAGTTAGCTGGTCAGCGTGTATGTGCCCGGCTCCGGGACGCGAACCAGCGTCCACCCGCCCGAGCTCGACACGACCGCGCCGCCCGAGGCCCGCAGCCAGCGGTAGTAGCGCACCCGGACCACGACGTTGCCGGCGTTCTCGGCCCGGAACGTGACCGACGTGGCGTCCTGGCCGATCAGTGTGGTCGGCGCCGTGACGATCGGCTGCGCGTCGGCGACCTGGTAGAGGGTCCAATGGGCGCCGCGCCAGATCTCGGTCAGGTAGGGGAGGCCGGCCCCGATCAGCTCCGCCTCGGGGCGGCCCGACCAGGTCAGCTCGGCGTCGGGCACGGCTACGAACTGGACCGCGACGTCGTGGAGCCAGACCCGGTAGCTGTCGGCGGTCAGCGCGACCCCGGTGCCCTCCGTCCCGGGAATATTTGCAAAAAACAGGGAATTTCGAGCTATGTCGGCTTGGCGCAGCCAGCCCCGGGCCAGCGGCACGTCACCCATGTGCGCCGCCTCCCAGTAGTCGCGGGTCGGCGGAATCTCCACCCGCCCGGTCAGCGTCTCCGACCCGAGCCGATCGAGCAGCGGCGCGAAATACGCCGGATCGGCCGTCGGATTTCCCAGGTCACGCAGGTCGCCGGTCACCACCGGGGGCTGCCACCAGCACGCGACGGCGACCAGGACGAGCACCGCCCAGTAGGGAGCCCGGGGTGGGGCGCTCGATTCGTGCACGCCGTGGCTCGACGGCCCATCGGAGCGGCCCGGCCGGCGCAGGCGTGGCGGCGCGGCGTAGGCGGCCAGCACCGGCAGCGTGAACATCACCGACAACCGCGTCGCGTTGAGCCCTACCGGCGTGTGCACCAGCGCCGCCGCCAGGACGCCCAGCGCCGAGAGCAACGCGCCGATGCGGACCGCCCGGTGCGGGACGAGCACGGCCACGGCCAGGCTCGCCACCACGGCGCGGAGGGTGTCGGTGTGGCTGATGTTCATCCAGCCGCCGTCGCCGAACAGCAGGGCGGTGAGGGCGAGCGGCACCGCGGCGGGCACCGCGATCGGCAGGCCGCCGGTCACCCGGCCGGCCAGCAGCAGGGCGGCGCCGGCCAGGCCCAGGAACAGGGCGGCCACCGGACTCGTCGCGCCCGCGGCCAGGGCGGGGACGATCGCGAGCCAGCGCCAGCGGGGGACGGTGAGCAGGGTCAGGGCGGCCAGACCGAGGGCGACCCCCAGCCCGTACGTGACCCGGCCGCTCACCAGGTTGCCGGCCACGCACGCCGTCCCCACCAGGGCGCCGAGCCACGGGCGCGGGGCCGCCGTGCGCCGGAACAGGACGGCGAGCAGCACCGACGCGGCGATCAGCGCCAGCACGCCGGTCACCCGCACGCCCAGCAGCGCCATCACCGGCTGCGACAGCAAGCTGTAGCCGAGCTGGTCGACGCCCGCGTACCAGCGCAGGTCGATCGGCGTGTAGCCGTGCTGAGCGAAGAAGTCGGCCCGCGCCACCTGGGCCGACAGGTCGGACCCCATCGGCGGCAGCAGAAGGTATGCCACGCCGAGCACGGCCGCGACGACGGCCGTGCCCCACTCGAGCCGGTGCCGGGCCAACACGCGCCCGACCCTACCGGGCCGCCCGGAGGTTGCAGGCTGTCACGGTAGGGTGGCCGCCATGTCCCGCCCCGCCCTCGTCCGATACGCGGGCCTGGCAGGCAGTCTGCTGCTCGCGGTCGCCGCCTGGCTCGGCGGCGCGCACCGCCCGTGGGCGCCCACGATTACTCCCGGCACGATCGTGACCGGGAAGAACGGCGTCGTGCTGCCGATCGCCTGGTTCTTCGGCACGGCGCTGCTGATCGGGGCGTGGTGCGCCGGCCGGCGGCACGTGCCGTCGACGCGATGGGCCTACGTCACGGCGGGGCTTTGGGTGGCGCCGGTGGTCGCGTTCCTTCCGCTCGGCAGTTACGACATCTACTCGTACGCGTGCCAGGGCTGGCAGCAGGCGGCGGGGCTCGACCCGTACGCCGGCGGGGTCCATGCCCTGGGTTGCCCGTGGGCCGACGCCGTCGCGCCCACCTGGCGGGACGCGCCGGCACCCTACGGCCCGGTCTTTCTGCTGCTGGCCGGCCTGGCGGCGAAGGCCGGATCGCTCACCGGCACGCTCGCGGGCCTGCGGGTCATCGCGCTGCTCGGGGTGGCGCTCATCGCCGTCTGCCTGCCGCCGCTGGCCCGGCACGCCGGGGTGCCGCCGAAGCGCGCGGTCTTTCTGGTGCTGGCGTGCCCGCTCATCCCGATCCACCTGGTCTCGGGCGCGCACAACGACGCGGTGATGGTCGGCCTGCTGCTGGCGGGGCTGGCGTCGGCGGTCACGAGACGATCCCTTCTGGCGGGGGTGCTGCTGGGGCTGGCGATCGGGGTGAAGGCGACGGCCGTCGTCGTGGTGCCGTTCGCCGCCTTGCTCGTTGCGGGGCCTCCCGCTTTGCCTTGCTCCACACCGGGAAGCGCTCCACGGTTGCGTGAAAACGCTGCCAAAATCGCTCTGCTGCTCGGCGGGGTGGTGGGCAGCCTCGTGGCCGTCTCGTTCGCGTCGGGGCGTGGCCTCGGCTGGATCACCGGACTCGAGGGCAGCGGCGTCTCGGTGCAGTGGACATCCCCGTCCACGGCCGTCGGCATCACGATCGGCCTGTTCGGCGTGGACGCCGTCCCGGTCACCCGCGCGATCGGCGTCGTGCTGCTCGCGGTGGTGCTGATCGTCCTCTGGTGGCGCGCATACCAAGACGGGCCCAGGCTGGTCCACGCCGCCTACGCGCTGGCCGCCACGGTCGTCCTGGCGCCGGTCTTCCACCCCTGGTACGCGGTCTGGGCCCTGGCCCTGCTCGCGGCCACGGTCACGAGGGAGACGCTCTGGCTGGTCATCCCGTGCGCCGTCGTCGCCGCCCTCTGCACGCCCGACGGCTACAACCTCGCGCTGGCGACCAAGACGCAGGGCGCGGTGGTCATGACCGCTTTACTCGCCTACTTCGGCGTCAAATATGGAAAAGCGTGGCATGAAGCGAAAAATCTGGATCCTGTCGGCGCTGGCGATACTGACCCTGATCATCGACTACCTGGCCGAGAAACGTAACGGGTACTTCGACTCCAAGGTGTACTACGGCGCCATTCAATACTGGTTCCACGGCGATGGTGGCATGGTCTACGACTGGATGCGGCCGGGCACCCCGTACGGCTTCACCTATCCTCCCTTCGCCGGCCTGCTGATGTCGCCGATGGCCGTCATCCCGTACGGCGTCGTCGTGGTGATCGCCGTGGTCGCCACCGTTCTCACCACCGCGCTGCTGACCTGGTGGTTCGCCGGCCCGCTGCTGAAGCGCTGGGGCCGCCCGATGTGGTTCGGCTTCGGCATCGCCCTCTGCCTCGCGCTCGCCTTCGAGCCGATCCGCGAGACGATCAGCTTCGGCCAGGTCAACACGCTGCTGCTCACGCTGGTCGCCGGCGACATGCTGTTCGGCGTCGCGCGCGGCCGGAAATGGGCCGGCGTCGGGATCGGCCTGGCCACCGCGATCAAGCTCACCCCGGGCATCTTCATCCTCTATCTGCTGATCACCCGGCGCTGGCGGGCGGCGGCGGTCTCGACGGCGACGGCGGCGGGCGCGACGCTGCTGGCCGGCGCGGTCTTCCCGGACGAGACCCGCGAGTTCTGGACATCGGCGCTCTGGGACACGAACCGGGTCGGCGTGCTGGCCTATGTGTCCAACCAGTCCGAGCGCGGGTTCCTGGCCCGCCTGGAGATCGGTTCGATCGAGGCCCGGGTCTGGCTGGTCTGCGTCCTGCTCACGCTGGGTTTCTGGATTTGGCGCGTACGCCGTGAGCCCGGCGACGTGCTGGGCGGGCTCGCGCTGACCGGCGTCGTCGGCTGCCTGATCAGCCCCGTCACCTGGGTGCACCACTGTGTCTGGCTGATCCCGGCCCTGGTCCGCTGCGCCGACCGCGGGTTCGCCGGCCCGGACCGCCGCCCGCTCTACCTGGCCGGCGCGGCGTACCTGATCATGACCTCCCGGCTCACCTGGGCCTGGGAGTTCGAGCCGTTCCCGCCGTTCCGGATCATCGGCAGCAATCTCTATGTCTATTTCACCCTGGCCCTGCTTATCTGGACACCCATCGAAACTGTCCGTTCGACTCCCGTCCATGAACCGGACAAGATCATCGCGTAGCCAGGACACATGCCTCTACGCCGTTCCACCTCGGCGCTTGCCCTCCTCGGTCTGGCCGCCGCGCTGAACGCGACGCCGGCGTCCGCGCACGGCCGCTCGCACGACGCCGAATTCCGGCGCCTCGCGACCTTTCCCGCGTACCTGAACACCTCGATCGACGACACCGCGGCCGCCGAGATCTCCACGGTCACCGAGGACGGCCGGACCGTCGTCTACACCGACAGCCCGGGCAAGCGCCTCGGCTTCGTCGACATCACGAACCCGGGCACGCCCCGGCCCGGCGGCACGCTGGCCATGGGCGGCGAGCCGACGTCGGTGTCGCACCTCGGTCACCTGCTGCTCGCCGGCGTCAACACGAGCGAGAGCTTCGTGAACCCGTCCGGCAAGCTGGTGGTCGTCGACGACCGCAGCCACGCGATCGTCCGCGAGATCGACCTCGGCGGGCAGCCCGACTCGGTCGCGGTCGCCCCGAGCGGCCGCTACGTCGCCGTGGTCATCGAGAACGAGCGCGACGAGGACCTGAACGACGGCGCCCTCCCGCAGCTCCCGGCCGGGTACCTGTCGGTGGTCGACACCCGGACCTGGAAGGTCGCGAAGGTCGGCCTCACCGGCCTGGCCGCGATCGCACCCGAGGACCCCGAGCCCGAGTACGTCAGCATCAACGCGCGCGACGAGGCGATCGTCTCCATCCAGGAGAACAACCACTTCGCGATCGTCTCCCTGCGCGACCGGAAGGTCGTCCGGCACTTCGACGCCGGCTCGGTCACGGTGACCGGCATCGACGCGAACGACGACGACCAGATCGTGCTGGGCGACACGATCACCGCGAAGCGGGAGCCGGACGGCGTCGCCTGGCTCTCCGACGACCTGTTCGCGGCCGCCAACGAGGGCGACTACGAGGGCGGCTCGCGCGGCTGGACGATCTTCGACCGGAGCGGCAAGGTCGTCTGGGACGCGGGCAACTCGCTCGAGCACATCGCCGTCGAGCACGGCCTCTACCCGGACAAGCGGTCGGACGCCAAGGGCATCGAGCCGGAGAACGTGGCCTTCGCCCGGATCGGCGGCGTGCCGTACGTCTTCGTGAACGCCGAGCGCGGCAACTTCACCGCCGTCTACGACGTGTCGAACCCGCGCAAGCCGGTGTGGAAGCAGTTGCTGCCGACCGCGGCCGGACCCGAGGGCGTCGTCGCGGTGCCGTCGCGCGGCCTGGTCATCGTCTCCAGCGAGACCGACGACGCCGAGAACAACCTGCGCGGGGCGGTCGGCATCTACGGCCTCGGCCACGGGCAGTTCCCGTCGATCGTCTCCGGCGGCCTGATCCCGTGGGGCACGCTGTCGTCGCTGTCGGCGGTCCCCGGGCAGGGTGACCAGCTGGTGGCGTCGACGGACGCGGCCTACGTACCGACGCGTCTGGTCACCATCGATGTGCGCAAGTCGCCCGCCAAGATCTTCAAGCAGCTCACGGTGACCAAGGACGGCAAGCCGGTCGGGTACGACGCCGAGGGTCTCGTGGCCCGCAAGGGCGGCGGCTATTGGATCGCCTCCGAGGGCGACGCCAAGACCACCGCGAACCTGCTCGTCCGGCTCGATGCCAAGGGCGCCGTCCAGCAGGAGATCCCGCTGCCCGCCGACATCGCCGCCGCGGTCACCTCCAACGGTTTCGAGGGCGTGTCCGAGTCCGGCGACTACGTCTGGGTGGCCGTGCAGCGCTCGCTCAAGACCGACCCGCAGAACATCAACCGCATCGGCCGGTACGACACGAGGACCGGCCAGTGGTCGTGGCTGGGATACCCGGTCGACGCCGCGCCGCTGGGCTGGTCCGGCCTGTCGGAGATCGTCGCCGTGGACCGCGACACGTTCGCGGTGATCGAACGGGACAACCAGCGCGGCCCGCAGGCGTCGATCAAGAAGGTCTACGAGTTCGACGTCCCGTCGCGCTGGACCGGGTTCCCGACGGTCGAGAAGCGCCTCGTCAAGGACCTCCTGCCGCTGCTGAGGTCGGACAACGGCTGGGTGCAGGACAAGGTGGAGGGTCTCGCGATCGCGGGCAACGGCCGGACGTACGCGGTCACCGACAACGACGCGATCGACGACGCCACCGGCGAGACGCAGTTCTTCCGGCTCGGCCACCTCCTCTGACATCCGCTGACACGGTTTGTCAGCGCCGTGTCAGCGGGCCGGAGCATGCTGGCTCCCGTCAACGCAACCATGACGGGAGCTCACTCATGACGAACGCGATCGTCGCCGAAGGGCTGGTCAAGCGCTTCGGCGACACCGTCGCCCTCGGCGGCGTCGATCTTGCCGTACGCGAGGGGACCGTGCTCGGCCTGCTCGGGCCGAACGGAGCCGGCAAGACCACCGCGGTCCGGGTGCTCGCCACCCTGATCCAGCCCGATGCCGGGCACGCCACGGTGGGCGGCTACGACGTGGTCAAGCAGGCCCACCAGGTGCGTCGCCTGATCGGCCTCACCGGACAGTACGCGTCGGTCGACGAGACCCTGACCGGTGTCGAGAACCTGCTGCTGATCGGCCGCCTGCTCGGCCTCTCCCGGCGCGACGCCCGGGCCCGGGCCCGGGAGCTGCTCGGCCAGTTCCGCCTCGACGACGCGGCCGACCGGGCCGCCGGGAAGTACTCGGGCGGCATGCGGCGGCGGCTCGACCTCGCGGCCAGCCTGGTCGGCACGCCCCGGATGCTCTACCTGGACGAGCCGACCACCGGCCTCGACCCGCGCAGCCGTAACGACATGTGGGACATCATCCGCGGCCTGGTGCGGGACGGCGTCACCGTGCTGCTCACGACGCAGTACCTGGACGAGGCCGACCAGCTGGCCGACGAGATCGTGGTGATCGACCACGGCAAGGTGATCGCCACCGGCACGTCGGACCAGCTCAAGTCCCGCGCCGGCGCGCAGACCGTGACCGTGCGGCCGGCGTCCGACGAGGACCGGGACACCGTCGCCGCCATCGTCGGCTCGATCGCCTCCGGCGCCGTCGACCTGTCCGGGCCGATCATCAGTGCCCCGGTGACCGACCCGGCGGCGCTGGCCACCCTGGTGCGCCGGCTCGACGAGAAGGGCGTGCCGGTCGCCGAGCTCGCCCTGCGCAGCCCCAGCCTCGACGAGGTGTTCCTGACCCTGACCGGCCACTCCGCCTCGTCCTCGCCCGAAGGGAACGACGCATGAGCACCCCGACCATCGAGGCCCGGGTCAGCCCGATCGTGGCCGTGCGCAACACCGCCACGCTCGCCTGGCGCACCCTCGTGCAGATCAAGCACAACCCGTTCGAGCTGCTCGACTTCAGCGTTCAGCCGATCATGTTCCTGGTCCTCTTCACGTACGTGTTCGGCGGCGCCATCGCGGGATCGACCTCCGAGTACCTGGCGTTCGGGCTGCCCGGCATCATCGTGCAGAACCTGCTGTTCGCCACCCTGAACACCGGGGTCGGCCTGAACACCGACATCAGCAAGGGCGTCTTCGACCGGCTCCGGTCGCTGCCGATCTCGCGGTTCTCGCCGCTGGCCGGCCGGATCGTGGCCGACGTGGTCAAGCAGGCGTGGGCGGTGACGCTGCTGCTGGTCGTCGGCACGATCCTCGGCTTCCGGATCGGCACCGGGCCGGCCGAGGTGGCCGGCATGTACGCGCTGCTGCTGTTCTTCGCGTTCGCCACGTCGTGGATGTCGGTGCTGGTGGCCATGCTGGTCAGCGAGCCCGAGAAGGTGCAGATCTTCGGCTTCGTGCTGCTGTTCCCGCTGACCTTCGCCAGCAACGCGTTCGCGCCGACCGAGACGATGCCGGGCTGGCTCCAGGCGTGGGTGAAGGTCAACCCGGTGTCGATCCTCGCCGACGCGGTGCGCGGCCTGCTCAACGGCGGCCCGATCGCGACGCCGGTCACCCAGTCAGTGATCTGGGCGGTCGTCCTGCTGGCCGTCTTCGCCCCGCTCTCGGTCTGGGCCTTCCGCCGCCGCGTCTAGGCTAGCCCGGTCGCGTCGAGCAGCGTCGGCACGGTCAGCCCGGCCGCCCGCCGGTAGGCCGCTTCGAAGCCCGCGTCGCCCAGTGCGGCGCGGGCCGCGGCCGCGATCAGCGCCGTGTCCGGCACCGTCGCGTCCCGGGAGCCGCGTACCGCGTCGGCCGCGCCCAGCAGGTACGCCGCCCGCTCGGGATCGCCCTCGCGCAGCACCAGGTCGGCCCAGCCGGTCACGGCCATCGCCACCACCGGCGCGTCCCGGGAACCCACGGCGATCCGCAGCGCCTCCACGTGATGGCGGCGGGCCGTGGCCAGGTCGCCGGCGGCGGCCTCGATCAGCCCTTGCGTGTTGCGGGTCATCGCGCTGAACTGCGGCGCGAACGCCGGGTTCCCCATCATCTCGGCCGACCGGGCGATCATTTCGCGGGCCTCGTCGAGGTCGCCGCTCATCCGGGACATGGTCGCGTAGCCGTACTGCACCGAGGCCAGCACCTCGGGCAGGCCGATCTCCTCGGCCATCTCGCGCGCCCGTTTGAGCACCCGGTACGCCTC
The DNA here is from genome assembly GCF_055586105.1 of Actinoplanes sp. NPDC051537. Taxonomy (NCBI): domain Bacteria; kingdom Bacillati; phylum Actinomycetota; class Actinomycetes; order Micromonosporales; family Micromonosporaceae; genus Actinoplanes; species Actinoplanes sp. NPDC051537. The sequence goes on along the minus strand of NZ_JBVJIU010000011.1, from coordinate 258,145 downwards.
GTCGTGCTCGCCGGCCAGCCAGAGCTGGTGTGCCATCTTGGTCTCGAGCTGCGGCATGTCCTCCCGGATGCCCACCTCGCGGATGAGCGCCGCCGCCTCCCGCTGCCAGCGCACCGCCTGCGCGAAGTCGCCCTCGGCCGCGACCATGTCGGCGAGCGCGCTGAGCGTGAACCCCGTTCCCCAGCGGTCGCCGACGGCGCGGAATCCGGTCAGCGCGTCCCGCATGTCGGTGACGGCGGCCTCGCCGCTGTCGCCGAAGTTGAGCCGCAGGTGCGCGAGGATCATCTTGGCGGCCGCCCGCAGCCAGGGGTCCGGGTCCTCGAACAACGGCGCGACGACCCGGATACCGGCGTCCGGGTCGGGGTTGTCGAAGATCGCCGCCAGCGGCTTGAGCAGGCGCAACGCCGGATGCTTCGCGTCCGGGCCGGCGCCGTTCGTCTCGGCCGCGAGGAAATGCTCCTTCACCTGGTCGATGGTCAGCGCGCCCTCGAGGCCGTTGATCACGGCGAACGTGTGGGTGAGCGCGAGGTCCTCGGCGTCGGCCTCGCCGGGCATGGCGGCCACCTCGGCGGACAGGACGGCGCCCTCCATCCGGTGCCCGCGCAGCCACCAGTACCAGCCGAGCCGGGCCACGAACGCGGCCGCGGTGACCTTGTCGCCGGCGTCGACCGCGGCCCGGACCGAGGCTTGCAGGTTGTCGTGCTCGACGCCGAGGCGGCGCAGCCAGACCAGCTGCTCGGCGGTGCGCAGCCGGGGCTCGGCCTCCTCGGCCAGCGACAGCAGGTACCGGGCCAGGGTGCGCCGATGGGACTCGGACTCGCCGGCCGCGGCCAGCCGCTCGAGCCCGTACTCGCGGATCGTCTCGAGCATGCGGTAGCGACCGTCCGGGCCGAGCACCAGCAGCGACTTGTCGACCAGGGCGCCCAGCAGGCCGAGGTCGGCGTCGCAGACCTGCTCGACGGCGGTCACGTCGGCGCCGCCGTGGAAGACCGCGAACCGCCGCCACAGCCGCCGCTCGTCCTCGGTGAGCAGGTCCCAGCTCCAGTCGACCACCGCCCGCAGCGTCTGGTGCCGGGGGAGGGCGGCGCGGCTGCCGCCGGTGAGCAGCCGGAACCGGTCGGCCAGCCGGTCGGCGAGCACCGGCACGGGCAGGGTGCGCAGGCGCGCGGCGGCGAGCTCGATGGCCAGCGGCATGCCGTCGAGCGCCCGGCAGACGCGGACCACCGGCTCGGCGTTGTGGTCGTCGAGCACCAGCCCGGCGGCGCGATCGAGCAGCAGGCGTACGGCCGGAAATGCGGAGGCGGAGGCGGCGTCCGCGCCCACCGGGGGGAGAGCCAGCGGCTCGACCGGATGGATCCGCTCGCCCGGAATGCCCAAGGGCTCCCGGCTGGTGGTGAGCAGGCGCAGGCGCGGCGCGGCCCGCAGCAGCGCGTCGGCCACCTCGGCGGCGGCCGCGATCAGATGCTCGCAGTTGTCGAGGATGAGCAGCATCTCGCGGCCCGCCAGCGCCTCGCTGAGCCGGGCCACCGGCGTCTCGGCCACCGCCGGCCGGGCGATCTGCAGCTGGGACCGCAGCCCGAGCGCGCCCAGGATGGCCTGCGGCACCTCGGACGGATCGGTCACCGGGGCGAGCTCCACCCGCCAGACCTCGCCGGCGCGGCGGCCGCCGACCTCGACCGAGAGCCGGGTCTTGCCGCTGCCGCCCGGCCCGAGGAGCGTGACCAGGCGATGGGTGTCGATCAGGGCGCACACCTCACGTACGTCCGCATCGCGCCCCACGAAGCTGCTCACCTCGGCCGGCAGATTGCCCCGCGCCCGCGCCGGCGCCCGCAGCAGCTCGAGATGGACGGCGGCCAGCTCGGCCGTCGGATCGGCGCCGAGCTCGTCGGCCAGCCGGCGCCGCAGCTCCTGGTAGACCTCCAGCGCGCGCCCCGGGTTGCCCTGCTTCTGCAGCGCCCGCATGAGCAGGCCGGTGAGCGGCTCGTCGAGCGGATGGGCGGCGACCAGGCCCTCCAGCTCGGGGACGACGTCCCGGTGGCCGATCTGCGCCTCGAGATGACGGCGCAGGGTGGCGAGGCGAAGCTCGTCGAGCCGGACCGCGTCCGCCCGGGCCACCTCCGGGAACTCCAGATCGCCGCGCCAGAGGTCGAGCGCTCCCCGCGGGTTGCTCTCGGCCGCCCGGACGAACCGGATGGCATCAACGTTCTCCGGGTCGATGGCCAGGCGGTAGCCGTTGGCCGCCGACTCGACGGTCAGCGCCGGGGCCGCGCGGCGCAGGCGCGACACCAGTGCCTGAAGCGCGTTGCCCGCCGCCTGCGGAGGGTCGTCGCCCCACACCCCGTCGATCAGCCGGTCGGCGGTGACGACGCGGCCGGCGTCGAGGGCGAGCAGCAGCAGGAGGGTGCGCAGCCGGGCGCCCGCGACCGGCACGGCCTGACCGCCCCCGTCACGCAGCTCGACCGGACCGAGCACCGCGATGTCCACGTCCCGATTCTGCCTGTCCCCGCAACCGCCTTCTCGTGAGGGCGGGCTCGCTCAGCAGGAGCAGCAGTGCCACGCCGGTGAGCAGTCCGGCGATCAGGAACGTGCTGCGCAGGCCGGTGCGGGGGAGCAGCACGCTGCCGAGGAGGGCGCCGGAGGCGATGCCGACGTTGAACATGGCCGAGAAGACCGCCGAGGCGACGTCGGTGCTGCCGGGGGCCACCTGCAGGACCCGGCTCTGGAACGTGGCCGGGATCTGCGGCATCGCGAAGCCCCACAGCGCCATCAGGGCCACGGTCGCGGCCTGGCTGGTGCCGAACAGGTAGAGGGCGAGCAGGACGGGCGACAGGATCAGCAGCGGCGCCACGGTGGCGGCCCGGGGGGCGCGGTCGGCCAGCGCGCCGCCGGCGGCGACGCCGCCGAGACCGGCGATGCCGTAGACCAGCAGCAGGGCGCCGACGCCATCGGCCGGGAAGCCGCTGACCTGGGTGAGAAACGGGGAGATGTACGTGTACGCGCCGAACACGCCGGTGATCGCGACCGCGGTCGCGGCGATGAGCAGCCAGTACCGCCGGGTGTCGGGCGTCTCGCCGGTGGCCGCGTTGCCGTGCTCGGGCGCGGTGGTCGGGAGCAGCAGCGCGGTGCCGATCAGCGCCACCAGGCCGAGGCCGGCGACGGCGAGGAAGGCGACCCGCCAGCCGGCCTGCTGGCCGAGCCACGTCGCGGACGGCACGCCGAGCACGCTCGCGAGCGAGCCCCCGCCGATCAGCGCGGCGGTCACCCGGCCACGGACCCGCGGGTCGAACAGCGCGGCGGCGGCCGGCGCGGCGACGGCCCAGAAGATCGCCTGCGCGAGCGCGGTGACGACACGCCCGCCGAGCAGCAGCCGGTAGCCACCGGTCACCGACACGCAGGTCGCGACCACGAAGACGGCCAGCACCCCGGAGATCAGATAACGGCGCGGAATCCGGCGTACGAGATGGGTGAGCGGCAGCGACGCGATGGCCACCGTGACCCCGTAGCCGGTCACCAGCAGACCGGCCGTCGACAGCGAGACACCCACGTCGCCGGCGATCACCGGCAGCAGGCCGACCGGCAGCATCTCCACGGTGAAGAACGAGAACGCCGCGACCATGAGCGCCCCCAGCGCGAGCACGCTCCCCCGTCGGCCCGGCCCGTCGCTCACTTGATCATTATGCCGGGCCTGTCGGTGAGGTGACTGCCCGCGGCCGGGGATGTGGATACGTTCGGGCAATGGATCCCGCCTCTCTCGCGCTCGCCGCCGCCAGTCTGATCGCCACCAAGGCCGCCGAAGGGGCCGGGTCGGCGCTCGGCGAGGCGGTCCGCAACGGCATCAACCGGGTCTACGAGGTGGTGCGCTCGCGGTTCGGCGGCGACGCCGAGGTGACCGAGTCGATCGACCGGGTGGAGGCGAAACCGGAGAGCAAGGCCCGCACCGCCGAGCTCGCGGAGACCCTCCAGGACCGGATCGCGCACGATCCCGAGCTCGCCCGGCAGCTGGAAGACCTGATCAACGACATTCCCGCCGCGCCCTCGTTCATCACGACGGTGAAGGACAACGCGCGGGTCGGCAAGATAACCAACATCGGCGAGGTCCACGGCGACGTGACGTTCTGATCCGGCGGGCGGTGGGCGGTGGACGATCGGAAAGCGGTCCGGCCGGAGGTCGCCGCGGTGGTCAGCGGCGGCCAGGTCGAGAAGATCGTGCAGATCGCGCAGGCCGGTGACGTCAACATCATGCTGCGTTCCGGCCCGGAGCGCGCGCACGAGTTGCAGGACCTGCTCGACCTGCGTCTGGCGGCGGACGGGACCCCGCCGGCCGTGGAGGACGTCAACTACCACGACATCGGCGTCTCCCGGTCGAAGTACGTCCACCGCGCGCAGCCGTACGTGCGTCGCAAGGCCGACGCCGCGCTTCGTGAGGCCGTCCGCGACGAGTCGTTCGTGCTCCTGGTCGGTCTGTCGAAGTCGGGCAAGTCGCGCTCGCTGTTCGAGGCGCTGCTCGCGGAGGTGCCCAAGGCGCGGCTGCTGGTGCCCCGGGGCGACCCGTCGGCGCCGGCCAAGCTGCTGGCCTTCGGGCCCCTCTTCGCCTCGCTCGTCGCCGAGCGGAACGAGCGGATCGTGCTGTGGCTCGACGACATCGACCGCTACCTGGCCCCGTCCGGGCTCGACGCCCTCACCCTGGAGAGCTTCGCCGGCCTCGGCCCGTCCGTGCTGGTCGCCGGGACGATCCGGTCGAAGAGGCGCGACGACGTGCTGGCCGCCGCCGGCGAGACGGGACGCGCCGCCCACCTGATCCTCGGCCGGGCGCGGACGATCACGCTGGCCCGGAAGCTCCAGCCGGAGGAGCGGGAGGAGGCGGCACGGCTGTACCGGGACGAGGACTTCACGCAGCGGGGCATCGGCGAGCAACTGGTGGCCGCGCCCCTGCTCGAACAGCGCTACGAGGACGCGTACGAGAGCAACCCGGCCGGCTGGGCCGTCATCCAGGCTGCCATCGACTGGCGCCGGGTGGGTCTGGAGCACCCGCTGCGCCGGACGACCCTGCACCGGATGTTCGCGATGTACCTGGCCGACGCGGCGCCCGAGCTCGACGCCACCGACGACGCCTTCGCCGCCGGGCTGGCCTGGGCGCGGGAACCGATCGCCGGGTCGATCGCCCTGCTCCACACCGTGCGCGAGGACGACGACATCCGGTTCTCCGCGTTCGACTACATCCTCGCCTACGCCGACGGTCAGCGACCCGAGAGCGCGGTCGAGATTCCGGGCTCCACCTGGGACTTCGTCATCCGGGACAGCTCGCCGTACGACCTTCTCGACGTAGGCTTCGCGGCGATCACCCGGAAGGAGAGCGCGATCGCGCGGAGCGCCTTCCGGGCCGCGCTCGACGCGGACGACAGCGATGTGGCGCCCCTGGCGGCGCTGCTGCTGGGCGACCTCGAGTTCGAGGACGGCAACCTGGACCGCAGCCGGGTCCTGCTGACCCAGGCGATCGACTCGGGCGACCCCGACGTGGTGCCGATGGCCCGGACCGACCTCGGGGCCGTCCTGATCCGGACCGGCGAGTACCGGCTGGCGCGCGAGGTGCTGGAGGCCGCCATCGGCTCCGGCGACACCCGGGTCGTGCCGCTGGCGCAGGCGAGCCTCGGCGGGCTGTCGTTCAACACCGGCGAGCTGGCGCGGGCGCGTGAGCTGCTGGAGGCCGCGCTCGGCTCGGACAACCCGATCGCGGTGGCGCTGGCCCAGGCCAATCTCGGCGGCCTGCTGGTCAACGCGGGCGAGCCCGGCCGGGCGCGCGAGCTGCTCGAGGCCGCCCTCGCGTCGGACAACCCCCAGGTCGTGGGGCTGGCCCAGGCCAATCTCGGCGGGCTGTATTTCAACTCCGGCGAGCTCGAGCGGGCGCGCGAAATGCTGGAGGCCGCCGTCGGCTCGAACAACCCCCAGGTGGCGGCCCTGGCCCAGGCCAACCTCGGCGGGCTGCTGTTCAACGCCGGGGAGGTCGGCCGGGCCCGCGACCTGCTGAAGGCCGCGGCCGACTCCGGCGATCTCCAGGTCGCGGCGATGGCGCAGGTGAGCCTCGGAAGCCTGCTGGTGGCTGTCGGGGAATGGGACGCCGGGCGACGGCTGCTGGAGCAGGTCGCCGCCTCCGGCAACACCGAGCAGAGGCCGCGCGCGCTGGCCGTGCTCGGCGAGCTGCTGACCGGCCGGGGCGACGCTCCCGGCGCGGAGGATGCCTTCCGGGCGGCGATCGCCGCGGCGCATCCGAAATGGACGCCGGTCGCGGAGAACGACCTGGCCCTGCTGTACATCGGCCAGGATCGCGGCGACGAGGCGCGCCCGCTGCTGGAGCGGGCGAGCGCGTCGGACAACCCCGACCAGAGGCCGCGCGCGCTGGCCGTGCTCGGCGAGCTGCTCGCCGGCCGCGGGGACGAGACCGGCGCCGAGGAGGCCTACCGGGCGACGATCGCCACGGCGCACCCGCGCTGGGTCCCGGTCGTGCAGATCGACCTGGCCGTGCTGTACCTCGGTCAGGGCCGCGGCGCGGAGGCGCGCCCGCTGCTGGAGCAGGTCGCCGCCGCCGGCGACCCGGACCGGAAGGCCGAGGCCCTCGCCCTGCTCGGCGGGGTGCTGGCGAACGAGGGTGACGTCCCCGGCGCGGAGGCGGCCTACCGGGCGGCGATCGGCACGGCGAATCCGAAGTGGATGCCGATAGCGCGCACCGACCTGGCCGTGCTGTACCTCGGTCAGGACCGGGGCGACGAGGCGCGCCCGCTGCTGGAGGAGACCATCGCCGACGGCGACCCGGGCCAGACGCCCCGCGCGCTGACCCTGCTCGGCGAGGTGCTGGCGGCCCGGGGCGACCTGCGCGGGGCGGAGGCGGCCTTCCGGGCGGCGATCGGCACCGGCCACCCGCAGATCGCGCCCGTGGCCCGGGCGAGCCTCGGCGGCCTGCTGTTCAACCTGGGCGAGGTCGGGCCGGCCCGCGATCTGCTGGAGGCGGCCGTCGCCTCCGGCAACCCGACCGCGGTGGCGATGGCCCAGGCCAATCTCGGTGGCCTGCTGTTCAACGCCGGTGAGAACGGGCGGGCCCGCGAACTGCTGGAGGCCGCGATCGACTCTGGCAACTCGACCGCGGTGGCGATGGCCCAGGCCAATCTCGGTGGCCTGCTGCTCAACGCCGGCGAGGCCGGGCGGGCACGGGAGCTGCTGGAGGCGGCCGTCGCCTCCGGCAACCCGCAGATCGTGCCGCTGGCCCAATCCAACCTCGGCGTCCTGCTGGTGACCGAGGGCGAGGTCGAGCGGGCGCGCGAGCTGCTGGAGGCGGCGGTCGCCTCGGGCAGCGCCCAGGTGGTGCCGCTGGCCCAGGCGAGCCTCGGCGTCGTGCAGTTCAACGCGGGCGAGACCGAGCTCGCGCGGGAGACGCTGGAGGCGGCCGTCGCCTCCGGCAATGCCCACGTCCTGCCCATGGCGCAGACCAGCCTCGCCGCCCTGCTGATGGTCGCGGACGAGATCGACCGGGCCCGCGAGCTGCTGGAGGCCGCGATCGCCGCGGACGACCCGGACCAGAAGCCGCGCGCCCTGGACCTGCTCGGCGACCTGCTGGTGGGTCAGGACGACATGGCCGGGGCGGAGGCGGCCTACCGCGCGGCCGTCGACACCGGCCATCCGGGCTGGACCCCGATCGCCCAGACCGACCTGGCGATCGTTTACATCGACCAGGAGGAGTACGCCGAGGCGCGCCCGCTGCTGGAGCAGGCCATCCGGGGCAGCGCCGATCCGGTACGCAAGGCCCTGGCCGCCGGACTGCTCGGCGACGTGCTGGTGAACCTGGGCGAGCCGGCCGAGGCGGAGGCCGCGTACCGGACGGCCGGGGAGTCGGGCAACGACCTGCTCACCGCCGTGGCGCGCGCGAGATCGGCGACGCCGGGCGACTCGCCGGACCCGAACGACTGGTTCGCGATCCCGGAGTAGACATGCCCGGCGCGGTGTGTCGGATCCGCCGCGGCTCGTTCGTAGAAAGGTGGAGAGCCCGGCGTAGGGTCGGGCCGGGGAGGTTGATCACCATGACTACGTCGACCAGGTCGTTGCGCTTCGGGGCCGTTGCTCCGATCACCACCGATGTGCGGGCGTGGCGCGACCAGCTGCGTGGTCTGGCCGACAGCGGCTACTCGACCATCCTGATGCCCGACGTGCCGGAGTGGCAGCCGGCGCCGGCTCCCGCGCTGGCCGTCGCGGCGACGGTCACCGATCTGCGGGTGGGCACCTGGGTGTACGCGTCGCCGGTGCGGCCGGCCTGGAGCACCGCGTGGGAGGCGCACTCGCTGACCGTGCTCACCGAGGGCCGCTTCGACCTGGGCATCGGCACCGGCCGGCCCGGCATCTCGGACCAGCTCCGCGAGCTGGGCCTGCCGGTGGTGCCCGCGAGCCGGCGACTGGACCAGGTGCGTGCGGTCGTCAAGGCCCTGCGCGAGCTGGACGGCCCGGACCGGCACACCCCGGTGGCGATGGCCGTGGGCGGCCCGAAGGCGCAGGCGGTGGCGGCCGAGCTGGCCGACACGGTGACCTTCGTGATGCCGCACACCGAGTCGCGGGCCGACACGACGCGCCGGGTCCGCGACTTCGGCAACGGCCGCGACGTGGAGTTCGCGCTGCACGTGCCGGTGGTCGGCGACGGGGTCGCCCCGTTCATGGCCGGCCCCGACACCGACCCCGCCGCCCTCCGCGCCGCGGACTCGCTGGCCTTCCTCCCGACCGACCCCGCCGCGGCCGCCGAGGAGATCCAGCGGCGACGTGACGAGATCGGCTTCACGTACTTCGTGTTCGGAGCGGACGTCGCCGCCGCTCTCGCCCCGGTCGTGGCCGAGCTGGCCGGACGGTAAAGCAGGCACACATGGCCAAGTATCGATGGCGTACGAGACTGCGGGTCATCCTGCCGTTCTGGACCATGCCGCTGTTCCCGAAGGGCAAGAAGGACTGCGGTGCGCACGAGTGGTACCGCTCCGACGAAACCAGCTACGGCTGCTATCACTGCACGGCCGTACGACGGCAAACGACGGTCACACCGGCCGAGGGCCAGGCGTGACCGTCGTTAGTTGCTTCAGCCAACGCACCGTTGCTTCGCTGGTTTCGACTATGCCGATGTCAGGGTGGCGAGGTAGCCGCGGTCCGCTCTCGACCAAGGCCAGTGCCTTCGTTGCGGCCGCTGTCCGGGCCGGCTCGTCGCCGAGCCTGTCGGCGAGTCGTGCACGTGCGACGTTCCAGCGAAAGATGGCGTCGTTGAACGCCAGGCCCCGGCCACGTTCCGCGCATGCGGTGAGCAGCGCGTTTGCTTCCTCCAGGTGGTCTGCGTCGCCGTGTTCGGTGAGCAGTTCGGCAAGCGAGAGTTCTGCCAGGTGGCTCGTGCCGTTCAGGGTCGGCCATCGGTCGAGCAGTGTTCGGTAGTGCTCTTCGGCCGCGGCGGCGTTGCCGTGGGCTCGTTCCAGGTCGCCGAGCAGCTCGGTGGCTGACGCCGCTTCTGAGCCATCGGGATCACCCTCCAAGACGCGTCGATAGAGCTCCCGGGCGCCGTCGGCGATTCCCGCCTCGGCCAGGCTGAGAGCTTTGATCCGAAGGTACTGACCGCGGCTCGAAGGCCGCGCCCTCGCGAGGCGCCGTTCGAACTCGGCTCGGGCCGATTCGTGCCACTCCGTCGTTCGGTACCAGTCGGTCGGCATGTCGCTCCTCTCGCAGTGGCTGTGCTGACCCTACGAGCGCCGCCGAGGCTGGAGTGCGGGAATCGGCGACAGGGGCGGACAGCGGGAAGCGGCGGCCACGCCGGCTCGGAGCCGGGCATGACCGCCGCTTCGCAGCTTGTCGCCGAGTTGTCGCGGTTGCTGGGGTGTACGACGAAACCCCAGGTCAGCGAGCTGAAACGGGTCAGACGTTGTAGTACATCTCAAACTCGTGCGGGGTCGGGCGGAGGCGGACCGGGTCGATCTCGTTGGCGCGCTTCCAGTCGATCCAGGTGGAGATCAGGTCGTCGGTGAAGACACCGCCGGCGGTGAGGAACTCGTGGTCGGACTCGAGCGAGTCGAGGACGGCGTCGAGGGAGCCGGGGACCTGCTTGACGGTGCCCCACTCCTCCGGCGGGAGGTCGTAGAGGTCCTTGTCGATCGGGGCCGGGGGCTCGATCTTGTTCTTGATGCCGTCGAGGCCGGCCATCATCTGGGCGGCGAACGACAGGTACGGGTTCGACGACGGGTCCGGCACGCGGAACTCGACGCGCTTTGCCTTCGGGTTGCTGCCGGTCACCGGGATGCGGGTGCAGGCCGAGCGGTTGCGCTGGGAGTAGACCAGATTGACCGGGGCCTCGAAACCAGGGACCAGGCGACGGTACGAGTTGACCGTCGGGTTCGTGAAGGCGAGCAGGCTCGGGGCGTGGTGCAGCAGGCCGCCGATGTACCAGCGCGCGGTGTCGGACAGGCCCGCGTAGCCGGTCTCGTCGTAGAACAGCGGCTCGCCGCCCAGCCAGAGGCTCTGGTGGGTGTGCATGCCGGAGCCGTTGTCGCCGAACAGCGGCTTGGGCATGAAGGTCGCGGTCTTGCCGTTCTCCCACGCCGTGTTCTTGATGATGTACTTGAACAGCTGCATCTGGTCGCCCGCGTGCAGCAGGGTCGAGAACTTGTAGTTGATCTCGGCCTGGCCGGCGGTGCCGACCTCGTGGTGCGAGCGCTCGACGGTGAAGCCGGCGTCGAGCAGGCGGCGCACCATCGAGTCGCGCAGGTCGGAGTAGTGGTCCAGCGGCGCGACGGGGAAGTAGCCACCCTTGTACGCGGTCTTGTAGCCGCGGTTGCCGCCCTCCTCCTCCTTGCCGGAGTTCCAGGCGCCCTCGATCGAGTCGATGTAGTAGAAGGCCTGGTTCGCGGACGTGGAGTGGCGGATCGAGTCGAAGATGTAGAACTCCGCCTCGGCGCCGAAGTACGCGGTGTCGGCGATACCGCTGGAGGCCAGGTAGGTCTCGGCCTTCTTGGCCACGTTCCGCGGGTCACGCGAGTAGGCCTCGCGGGTGAACGGGTCGTGGATGAAGAAGTTCAGCGCGAGCGTCTTCTGCTGGCGGAACGGGTCGATGAACGCGGTGCTGACGTCCGGCAGCAGCATCATGTCGGACTCGTGGATGGCCTGGAACCCTCGGATCGAGGATCCGTCGAAGGCGAGACCGTCGGTGATGACGCTGTCGTCGAACGACTCAACCGGGGTGTTGAAGTGCTGCATCACACCGGGCAGGTCACAGAACCGTACGTCGACGAACTTGACGTCCTCGTCCTTGAGGTATCGCAGGAGCTCCTCGGGATTGGCGAACAACACGTCCTCCTGGCACATGATTTCGACACCGGGGCGGCGTGGTTCCGCCGCGTGGCTAGGCTGGTCGCGACGCTATGGGTACGGAGTTGCCCGGGCGTATCCCTATTGTTTCCGTCGTGTTACGGCACCGGAGAGTGAGCCGCGATCCAGGCCACGCTATCGCGGCCGTCACATACCGCGTGCCGGGTCGCGAAAACCTGCCCGGTTACGCTTGGCGTCGTGGCGACGACCAGCGAACCGAGAACCGATGTGGCGTCGTTCGCACGGCGAGCGCTGGCGCTGCTGATCGATTGGGCGGCGGCCACGCTGGTCGCCAGCTTCCTGGTCGACGACCTGCGGGCGAACCCGTGGCCGCAGCTCGGCGTGTTCGTGCTGGCGCACGCGTTCTTCGTCGGCCTCTTCGGACAGACGGTCGGCATGGCGCTGGCCCGCATCCGATGCATCTCCATCACGGACGGAGGCGCCATCGGCATCCCGCGGGCGCTGCTGCGGGGGTTGCTGATCGCCCTGATCATCCCCGCGGTGATCTCCGATGGGGACGGTCGCGGCCTGCACGACCGAGCGGCGCGCTCGGTGATGGTGGTGTCCCGCCCGCGCGAGTGACCCGCCCGCGGGGTGCGGCCACGTCGGTGGCGGGTTGGGATCTGGTCGGGAGCTCTGCTTACCTATACGCGCGTCGGGCTGTGGCCGCGTTGGTGGCGGGTTGGGATCTGGTCGGGAGCTCTGCTTACCTATACGCGCGTTGGGGTGCGGCCGCGTTGGTGGCGGGCTGGGATCTGGTCGGGAGCTCTGCTTACCTATACGCGCGTCGAGTGGCGGCTGCGGCTCTGCTTACCTATACGCGCGTCGGGCTGTGGCTGCGCGGCTCTGCTTACCTATACGCGCGTCGGGTGGCGGCTGCGGCTCTGCTTACCTATACGCGCGTCGGGCTGTGGCTGCGCGGCTCTGCTTACCTATACGCGCGTCGGGCTGTGGCTGCGCGGCTCTGCTTACCTATACGCGCGTCGGGTGGCTGCGCGGCTCTGCTTACCTATACGCGCGTCGGGTGGCTGCGCGGCTCTGCTTACCCATACGCGCGTCGGGCTGTGGCTGCTGCTGCGGCGGCGTGCGGGGACTTCGGCTGCCGGGCGCGGCGGGGTGGGTGACCCATCGCTACACGCGAGAGGCGCGCTGCGGCCCGGTGTTTCCGCCGGGTCGCGCTGCGCGGCGTGGGCTTGTCCGGACCGCGTACCTCTGCTGCTTGTTCGTGATTTGTCGTTTTGGGCTTTATCAGCGCTGACGCTGCTGCCGGAACGCGCCCTTGGCCGGCCGCATGTTCTTCGGGATCGCGCCCTTGGGCATCTGCGGGCGGGCCATGAGCGCGCCGAGGCGCTTGTCGAGGGCGTTGACGTCCTTGCCGGTGAGGTTCTTCGGGAGGCGCATGAGGGTGGTGCGCAGCTTGCGGATGTTGAGCTGCCCCTCCTCGTGCCCGATGATCCAGTCGAAGATCGGGGCGTTTCCGATGACCTTGGAGAGCCGCTTCTTCTCCTGACCTAGCAGGCCTCGTACGCGCTGAGGGTTGCCCTCGCCGAGCAGGATCACGCCGGGGCGGCCGATCACCACGTGCACCATGTCGAACTGGGTGGTCGAGCTCGCGGCGGGGCGCACCCGCCAGTCGCCGCGCATGTTTTCGATCAGGCTCGCGGCGGCGCCGGGCTGGCCCTCGGCCGCGTTCATCATCGCGGCGTTGGAGCGCAGGTTGAGCACGATCACGGCGGCCAGCAGCGTGAGCATGAGGCCGACCGGGATCCAGATGTAGCCACCCGTCAGGAGAACGACGAGCACGGTGAGCGCGACCGGGATCAGAACCGCGGCGACCAGCAGCGGAATGAACCACTTGTCCTGCTTTGCCGTGAAAGAGAACACCTGACCGATCTGCTTCAGGCGCTCGCCGAACGACACCTTCTCCTGGGGTTTTGCCATAACACGGAAGTGTAGTGGGACTGCGGTGCCTTACGCGGGCCGGGCACCGGTCGCGGGCCCGGGTAAGGAGGGTGCGGGCCCCGAAATGAGGCGGCTTCCTCATGTGGGCGGGGTGCCTTCGCGCGAAGAGTCGACATCAACAGCGAACGACCTGTCGAAAGGCGCGAAGAGATGTTTCCGAACAGCGACCCGGCCATGACCCTCCAGCTGCACCGTCAGCGGGTGGCCGAGATGATCCGTGAAGCCGCCGACCACGAGCTCGCCCGCACCGCGGGCCAGGGGCAGCACCGCCGCTTCGGCCGGTGGCGCTCCAAGCGCGAACGGGGGCGGAGCGCGCGGGTGACCGCCGCGGCATGAGCGGCGAAAAAGGGGCGCGATTCTTGTCGTACCCCCATGGCATGCTCGACCTCATGACAGCGCAAGCGCACAGCGAGGTTCTGGTCGGCCGCGAGGCCGACCTGGCCGCGCTGCGCGACGCGCTCAAACGTGCCCGCAGCGCCGAGCCGTCCACCCTCCTGGTGGGCGGCGAGGCCGGGGTGGGCAAGACCCGGCTGGTCGAGGAGTTCTGCCGCACGCTGGCCGGCGAGCCGGTGCGGGTGCTCAGCGGCCAGTGCCTCGAGCTCGGCGAGGAGGGCCTTCCCTTCGCGCCGTTCGCGGCCGCCCTGCGCGAGCTCGTGCGGGCCGACGGGACGGCGATCCTCGACGGGCGGGAGCGCGAGTTCGCCCGGCTGCTGCCCGATCTCGGTCCGCCGCCCGAGCCCGGCGATGCCCGGCGCGGCCTGCTCTTCGAGTCGGTCGGCGCCCTGCTCGAGCGGGTCAGCGGCGCGCAGCCGATCGTGCTGATCCTGGAGGACCTGCACTGGGCCGACCGGTCGACGCGCGACCTGATCGGCTTCCTGGTGCGCTCGGCCCGGGTGCCGCAGATGCTGCTGATCGGCACCTATCGCACCGACGAGCTGCATCGCGGCCATCCACTGCGGCCTTTCCTGGCCGAGCTGGATCGGGTACGCGGAGTGCAGCGCCACGAGATCGACCGGCTCGACCGCGACGGCACCGCCGAGATGCTCACCCAGATCCTCGGCGTGGAGCCGGCGGCCGCCACGGTCGACGCGGTCAACGAGCGCTCCCAGGGCAACCCGTTCTTCATCGAGCAGTTCGCGGCGGCCGCCGACCCGGCCTGCAGCGACATCCCGACCAGCCTGCGCGACCTTCTCCTCTCCCGGGTCGACCAGCTGCCCGAGCCGGCCCAGCAGGTGCTGCGGGTGGCGGCGGTCGGCGGCACCAAGTTCGGCCACGAGCTGCTGCTGCGGGTCGCGGGAATGGACGAGGCCGCCCTCGAGTCGGCCCTGCGCACGATCGTGGCCGCCCAGCTGGTGGTGTTCGACCCTGACGGCGGCTACGAGTTCCGGCACGCGCTGGTCCGCGAGGCCGTGCACGACGACCTGCTGCCCGGTGAGCACGCCCGGCTGCACGCGCGCTACGCCCAGGCGGTCGAGGACGAGCCGTCGCTGGTCGCGATGGGGCGGGCGCCGGCCGAGATCGCCCACCACTGGTATGCGGCACGCGATCATCCGCGGGCGCTGGTGTCGGCGAAGCGGGCGGCCGACGTCGCGGGGCGGCGATATGCGTACGGGGAACAGGCCCGTCTGCTCGACCGCGTGCTCGAGCTGTGGGAGGACGTGCCCGAGGCCGAGTCCCTGCTCGAGATCGGCCACCTCGACCTGCTCGAGGAGGCCGCGATGGTCGCCGTCGACGCGGGCGACCACCAGCGCGCCCTCACGCTGACCAAGGCCGCGCTGCGCGACCTCGACAAGGACGCCGAGCCGCTGCGCGCCGCCCGGCTGTTGTTGCGCCGGGTCAAGCTGCTGCGCAACACCGGCAAGAGCGACGGCGCCGACGAGTGCCGCGAGACGTACCGGCTGCTCGGGCTCGCGCCGCAGGGCGCCGACCGGGTGCGGCTGCTGGCCGACCTCGCCCGCCACTACTCCGACATCGACGAGGAGATCGCCGCCCAGATCGCGACCGAGGCCAAGCAGGCCGCGGCCGACGAGGGCGACCTGGCCACGATCGTCGCGGCCGAGGTGGTCTTCGGCGAGGTCTGCACGGGCCGGGTGCACGTGGGCGACGCTCTCCCGATCATGTACGCGGCGGCCGATCGCGCGCGGGCGTCCGGCGACCTGTCCAGCCTGACGCATTCGCTCGTCAGCATCTCCGACTCGCTGTTCGAGCTCGGGCGCTACGCGGAGTCGGCGGCGGCCGCGGCCGAGGGCGTGCCCGACGCCGACCGGGTCGGCGTGAGCCGCACGACCGGCGTCTTCCTGCTGGCCAACCACGCCGAGGCGCTCATCGCGCTCGGCCGGTGGGACGAGGCCGACGCCCGGCTCGCCGAGGCGGCCCGGCACGATCCGCCCGGCCGGCTCGAGCTGCCCTGGCTGCGGCTGCGCGCCTGGCTGCGGCTGGCGCGCGGGCAGGAGGGTTCCGAGCCGCTGGTGACGAAGGCGACGATGTGGCTGGGCAAGCCCTATCTGCACGCCGAGAACCGGCTCTACCTGTTCGAGCTGCGCGTCCTCGCGGCGCTCGACGCGGGCGATGTGATCACGGCGGCCGAAGTGGCGCGGAGCGCGGTCGCGCATCCGTGCGTCTTCGAGCGGCCGCGGTACGGGTGGCCGTTGCTCGCCACGGCGGCGCGGGCGGCGGTGGCGGCGCCGGGCGCGGAAGACCTGGCCGAGGCGGTGGCCGACGCGGCGGCGCGGCTGGCCCAGCGTTATTCGGCCGAGTGGGCGTTCGCGCTGCAGGTCGACGCGGTGCTGTCCGGGGGCGAGCAACGGTGGCGGGCGGCGGTCGAGGCGTGGCGGGCCGACGGCCGGCGCTACGAGCTCGCGGCGGCGCTGCTCGGGCTCGCGGAGGCGCAGGCCGCCGACCGGGCCGCGGCGGCCGAGACGCTCAGCGAGGTCTGCTCGATCGCCGACGAGCTGGGGGCGGCGCCGCTGGCCCACCACGCCGAGACGCTGGCGCGGCGCCTCGGGCTGCGGACCCCGGGCGCGGCGGCGGTGGTCGCGGCCGGTACCGAGATCTTGACGGCCCGCGAGCGCGAGGTGCTGCGGCTCGTGGCCGAGGGGCAGAGCAACAGCCGGATCGCGCAAAGCCTGTACATCTCACCCAAGACGGCCAGCGTCCACGTCTCCCGCATCATCGCGAAGCTCGAGGTGGCCAACCGGGTCGAGGCGGCGGCGGTCGCCCACCGGCTGGGGCTGCTCGACGAGTGAGGGCCTAGGCCAGGCGGCGGTTCAGGCGGACCAGGTAGGTGAGGGCGGCGACGCCGGCACCGATCAGGGCCAGGCCGAAGGCGATCGCGAGGACGCTGCCGGCGCCCATGCCCGACTCGGCGAGGGCGGCGGCCTCGGCCTTGGTGTCGGTGCCGTCCGGGAAGGTGGGGTAGGCGGCGGGGGCCTGGGTGTAGTTCGCGCTGGGTGAGCTGCTGGTGGTGGCCGGGGACGGCGCGGTGGTTGTGGGGGTGGCGGCCGGCGTCGTCGTTGTGGTCACGGCGGGCGGGGCGGCGGTGGTTGCGCACGTGGTCGACGGGGTGCGCCACTGGGCCACGTGGGTGGTGAAGGTGCTGTCCCGGACGGTGAACGTTGCGCCCTTGGCGACCTTGATCGTGGTGGAGCGGCCGGGGGAGAGGCGGATGCGGCTTCCGTTTGCCGTTCCCGTTCCCGTTCCCGTTCCCGTTCCCGTTCCCGTTCCCGTTCCCGTTCCCGTCAGGAAGACGGCCTGGGTGCCGGCGTCGGGGGTGTTGGCGAGGGTGGCGGTGAAGGTGCCGTCGCAGGCGTTGGCGTAGGTGACCGTGGGGGTGGCGGCGCAGGCGGTCGAGCCTCCGGTGTACGAGGCGATCGAGGCGCTGCCGTAGGGGTCGGCCATGCTCGTGGTCTCGGTGCGGACGGCGGCGCCGCGGAAGGCGTCGACCTGGGTGTAGCAGTTGGGGACGGCGACCTTGAGGGTCACGCTGCGCTTGGCGGGCGTGATCGTCGCGGCGGCGGTGTCGTAGACGAACTGGCCGGCGTTCGAACCGGGGGCGTCGCTCGTGTACGAGACCAGGGTGAACGTCTGCTTCTGACCGGCGCAGAGGGCCTTGCTCGCGGTGATCGTGACGGTGCCGGCGGGGCCGTTGAAGGTGTGGCGGTAGGTCGCGGGGGCGCAGGCGGTGGCCGTCGTCGTCGCCGCCGTCGTCGCCGCTGCGGCGGGGGCAGCGGTCAGGGCGAGGACGGATGCCACGCCGGCCAGGAACAGCAGGAAACGGCGCACGGCCGGACCACCCCTACCTTCGAACGGTTGGGGTCGGTCTCACCACTGACTCGCCGGGCCGTGGAACGGTGACCGAGGTGCTCGGCCCGGGTCTGCGTCTCCCCTCGGGGCGATTTGCCCCGGCTGATCAAGGTTAGGCCGGGCAAATCGGTATCGCCCACTGGCCGAAAGGTCCGAAAAATACGACATGCCCGGTGGGCGGGGTGCGGTGGTGGGCCGGGCGGGGTGCGGCGGGGTGGCGGTGGCCGGGAGGGGTGCGGTGCCGGCACGGGCGGCGGGTGATGCGCGTATTGGTGAGCAGAGCTAAGTGGTGGCGGGGTGCGGTGCCGGCGCGGGCGGCGGGTGATGCGCGTATTGGTGAGCAGAGCTAAGTGGTGGCGGGGTGCGGTGCCGGCGCGGGCGGCGGGTGATGCGCGTATTGGTAAGCAGAGCAAAGCGGTGGCGGGGTGCGGTGCCGGCGCGGACGGCCGGTGATGCGCGTATTGGTAAGCAGAGCAAAGCGGTGGCCGGGGTGCGGCGGTGGGCCGGAGTGCGGCGCGGCCGAGTGAGTGGGGGCCGGGCGGGGTGCGGCCGGGAGCCCAGCGGTCGCCGGGCGGGGTGCGGCGGTGGCCGGGTAAGGAGCGACGCCGGCCGGCTCGGGCGGGGTTCGGCGGTGGGCCGGGCGTGGCGCGGTGCCGGCACGGGCGGCGGGTGATGCGCGTATTGGTGAGCAGAGCTAAGCGGTGGCGGGGTGCCGGCCGGGGATGACGCGGGCGGGGAGGGCGGGCGTCAGCCGCGGGCTTCGAGGGCCTGCTTGTAAAGGCGACCGGCGCGGTAGGACGACCGGACCAGCGGGCCGCTCATCACGCCGGCGAAGCCGATCTGGTCGGCCTCCTCGCGGAGCTCGACGAACTCCTCCGGCTTCACCCAGCGCTCGACCGGGTGGTGACGCGGGGTGGGACGCAGGTACTGCGTGATGGTCACCAGCTCGCAACCGGCCGCGTGCAGGTCGCGCAGCGCCTGGGAGATCTCGCTTCGCTCCTCGCCCATGCCGAGGATCAGGTTGCTCTTGGTGACCAGGCCGGCCGCGCGGGCCTGGGTGATCACGTCGAGCGAGCGCTCGTAGCGGAAGCCGGGGCGGATGCGCTTGAAGATGCGGGGCACGGTCTCGACGTTGTGTGCCAGCACCTCGGGGGTCGCGCCGAAGACCTCGGCCAGTTGCGCGGGCTCGGCGTTGAAGTCGGGGATCAGCAGCTCGACGCCGCAGCCGGGCTGGAGCTTGTGGATCTGGCGGACGGTCTCGGCGTAGAGCCAGGCGCCGCCGTCGGGCAGGTCGTCGCGGGCCACGCCGGTGACGGTCGCGTAGCGCAGGCCCATGGTGGCGACGGACTCGCCGACCCGGCGCGGCTCGTCGGCGTCGAACTCGGCCGGCTTGCCGGTGTCGATCTGGCAGAAGTCGCACCGGCGGGTGCATTGGTCACCGCCGATGAGGAAGGTCGCCTCGCGGTCTTCCCAGCACTCGTAGATGTTGGGACAGCCCGCCTCCTGGCAGACAGTGTGCAGGCCTTCCTTCTGCACCAGGCCCCGCATCTGCGTGTACTCGGGGCCCATCTTGGCCTTGACCTTGATCCACGGAGGCTTCCGCTCGATGGGAGTTTCGGCGTTGCGCGCTTCGATGCGCAGCATGCGGCGGCCCTCGGGAGCAATAGTCACAGCCCCGAGATTACGCCTGAATAGGGCCCTGCCTAGACAGGGGCGACGAGGCTCACGTGACGGTCGGTGTGACCGCGGTCACCCCACATGCCGGTAATTCGGTTTCCCCCCAGGTCGCTTGCTGTTAACGTCCCGCCGGCAAGAGGAAAGCAAGAGCGAACGGCGTTGACGGAACCGAGTAGCGCTCCGATCGCCGGCCGAGAGAGCCGCCGTGGCTGTGATGGCGGCCCGCGCGCCGGGGCGTGAAGACACTCCCGAGCCGAGCATGACAAGAGGCGCCCCGACGAGGGGCGCGAAGGTGTGGTGGCACCGCGAGGATCCCGCTCGCCCACACCTCCCTGGGGCCGCGTTGCAGACCCGAGGAGGTAAACGCCATGCAACGCATCCTCTCCACCCAGCTGACCGCGCACCAAGGCGAGACCGTCACGATCGCGGGCTGGGTACACCGCCGGCGCATGCTGAAATCGGTGGCCTTCCTGATCGTCCGCGACGCCGAGGGCCTGAGCCAGGTCGTCGTCGGCCCCGCGGAGAAAAAAGCCCTCGAGACCATCGGCGAGGAGAGCGTGGTCGAGGTCGTCGCCACGGTCACCGCCAACGAGCAGGCGCCGGGCGGCGTCGAGCTCACGTCACCGGTCATTCGCGTGCTGTCGGCGGTGGACGTACCGCTGCCGTTCGAGCTGCATCGCCCCGAGCTGAGCGCGAGCCTGCCCACCCAGCTGGACCACGCGGCCCTCGCGCTGCGTCACCCCGCGCGACGCGCCTCACTCAGGGTGTCGGCCGCGGCGACCGCGGGCTTCCGTACGGCGTTGTCCGAGCAGGGCTTCACCGAGATCCAGACGCCCAAGATCGTCGGGTCGTCCACGGAGTCCGGCGCGAACGTCTTCCCGATCGACTACTTCGGCCGCCCGGCCTACCTGGCCCAGTCCCCGCAGCTCTACAAGCAGCTGATGGTCGGCGTCTTCGAGCGCGTCTTCGAGGTCGGCCCGGTCTTCCGGGCCGAGCCCAGCGACACCGCGCGCCACCTCGCGCAGTACACGTCGCTCGACGCCGAGATGGGCTTCGTGAAGGACCACCGCGACGTGATGGCCGCCCTCACCCGCACACTGTCGGTGATGATGGCGACCGTCGCCGCGCGCACCGGGGTCACCACCCCGAAGGTCCCGGACGAGATCCCGTCGGTGTCGTTCGCCGAGGCGCTGCGAATCGCGGGCGCCCCGGCCGACGAGGGCGACATGACTCCCGCCTACGAGCGGGCGCTGGGCGAGTGGGCGCTGCGCGAGCACGACTCCGAGTTTTTGTACGTGACCGGCTATCCGATGCGCAAGCGGCCGTTCTACACGCACCCGGACCCGGCCGACCACGCGTACTCGAACGGCTTCGACCTGCTCTTCAAGGGCCTGGAGATCGTCACCGGCGGGCAGCGGCTGCATCGCTACGACGACTACGTGGCGGCGCTGACCGCGGCCGGCGAGCCGCTCGAGCCCTACCGGGGATATCTTGACGGCTTCCGGTACGGGATGCCGCCGCACGGCGGATGGGCGATCGGTCTCGAGCGGTTCGTCGCCCGCCTGCTCGGCATCGCGAACGTGCGTGAGGTGACCGCGTTCCCGCGCGACCTTCACCGCATCACGCCGTAGCTCACCGCGGTTTGACGGGGACGGGGATCCACTGTGGCGGTGCTGATCGATCTCGATGCCACGCCGCCATCGCGGGCGCCCCGCCCCCGCCCTCGCCTGCGGGGAGTGGCGGTGCTGCTCCCGCTGCTGCTGCTCGCGTGCCTCGGCGGGGCGGCGCGGCCGGCGCCGATCGACGGCGTGACCCTGGTGGCCGGCGTCGACGGCTCCACGGCCCACCTGCTCACCGCCGACGCGGTCATCTCCGCTCACCCGCAGCCGACCGGCTCCCGGATCGAGTCGACGCCGCTGATCCCGGGCGGCCCCCGGTGGGTGGCGACGATGGCGGCCGACCTGCCGGCGCTGTCGCTCGGCGGGGACGGCCGCACGCTGGTGGCGCAGCCCCGTGATCAGGGCCGCACCACGTTCCTCGACCGGCGTACGGGAAAGGTGCTCTGGAGCGCACCCCAGTTTTCCAAGATTCACCTCGCCGGCGACGCCGTCGCCGTGTGGACCTGGGAGGACGCGAGCGCGACCGGCCGGCTGCGGATGGCCGACCTCGCCACCGGCCGGACCCGGTGGGACCGCACGGCCGACCTGCTCGCCATGGACGGGGACGCGACCCGGCTGATCATGGTCGACCCGATCGGCCTGGGCACGGTTCTCGCGGTCGCCGACGGCGCGGTGCTGTCCCCGGCGCGAGATCTCGGCCTCGACGTCGAGGGGTGGGGCTTCGACTACGCGGGACGGTCCACCGCCGAGATCGTGCTCGGCGACACGCTCTACTGGTGGTCGCCGACGTCGCTGGCCGCGTACCGGCTGGCCGACCTCGGGCTGCGCTGGCGGGCCGACGCCGCCCCGATCGAGCGGATCGTGCCCTGCGGCGCGCTGATCTGCGCCGTCGGGCGGAACGTCACGACGGCGATCGAGCCGGCGACCGGGACGACGCGGTGGGCCGGTCCCTGGCGCGTGATCACGCCCGGCGGGGTGGCGGCGACCGTGGGCGGCCGGGCGGTCCGGCTCGACCCGGCGACCGGGCGCGTCGTCCAGGAACTGGGCCGCGGCAGCCCGCTCGACGACCTGCTGCTGCGGTTCGAGCGGAACCGCACCTGGGTGGCCGAGCCGCCCGGCGGCCGGATCGTCGGCGTGCTGCCGCTGGTGTTCCCCACCGAATGCGACCGGTCCGGACCCTTCCTGGCCTGCCCGGCGACCGGCGAGACTGTTTCGGTATGGCGAGTGGACTGATCGACCTCGACGCCGCCCCGCCGCTGCCCCGCCCCCGGGGGCCGCGGGGCTGGGCGCGTCGCGTCCGCCTGCTGGTCGCCGCGTCGCTGATCCTGCTGCTCGGCGGGGCCGTGGCGCCGGCCGCCCGCGACCGGATCGTCCACGTCGCCGACACCGGCGGGCAGCCGACGGCGTTTCTGCTCACCGCCGGCATGCTGTTCGCCGCCCACACCCGGGTCGGCGGGGGCGCGACGGTGATCGAGGCGATCCGGTTCGGCGGCGGCGCCGGGTGGTCGGTCGCGCTGGCCGGCGAGCGGCCCGCGCTGGCCCTCGACCACACCGGCACGACGCTGACCTACTGGCCGCTCCAGGACGGGCGGATCACGTTCCTCGACGCGGCCACCGGGCGGGTGCGGTGGGAGGCGCCCGAGCTCGGCATCGCGCGGGTGCTCGGCGATCGGGCGATGGTCTCCGACCCGGTCCGGTCGGTGATGCGGATGGCCGACCTGGCCACCGGCCGCACGATCTGGGAGCGGCGCGGCGAGGCGTACGCCTTCGACGCCGACGAGGCGGGGGGAATGGTGCTCTCGTTCGACCGGGACGGCCGGGGCACGCTGCGCTCGGCGGCGGACGGCACGACGCTCGCCGCGGGCCGCGACTTCGGCATCGACCCGTACGAGCAGGGCATCGGCCGGGCCGGCACGTCCAGCACCGAGGTCATCATCGGGGGCACGATCTACGTACATCCGCAGACGTACGTGGCCGCGTACCGCCTGCGTGATCTGACGCCGCTCTGGCGCACGCGCGTCCTCGAGCCGCGCTATGTCTCCGGGTGTGGCCTGCTGATCTGCGTCACCGGCTCGCACGGCGCGACCGCGCTCGACCCGGCGACCGGCGCCATCCGCTGGACGAACCCGCTCTGGCAGACGATCACCGGTGGGCTCGCGGTGGACGGGGGCGGCGGCACGGTCCGGATCGACACGTCGACCGGCCGCGTGCTGGAGAACCTCGGCCGGGGCGGCCCGGTCGGCGGCCTGATGCTGCGCTTCGACCGCGACCGCACCTGGGTGAGCGACCGGACCAGCCGGCGTCTGCTCGGCTCGCTCCCGGTGCTCGCGCCCGGCCCGTGCGCGGTGGCCGGCAACTACCTGGCCTGCTCGACCGGGCCGGGAGTGACGGTGTGGAGCCTCAGGTGAGCACGCCGATCGTCACGACCGCGACGATGGCGAGCGGGATGATCGTGGTGAGGACCAGGATGGCCCAGGCGACGGGGTGGCCGAAGTTCAGCACCACGCCGCCGCCCTTCTTGGGCACGAAGACGCGTTTGTCGCGCGGGTCGCGGTAGAGAGCCATCAGAACAGCGTGGGCAGATGCCGCTCGAGGACCGGCATCACCTCGGCGACCGGCACGTCGCGGCCGAGCTCGGCGCTCAGCGAGGTGACTCCCGCGTCGCGGATGCCGCAGGGCACGAAGCGGTCGTACGCCGACAGATCGCAGTCGCAGTTGAGAGCGAACCCGTGCTGGGTGACGCCGCGCGCGACCCGGATGCCGATCGCCGCGATCTTGCGGTCCGGCCCGCGGTCGTCGGCGAGCACCCACGCGCCGCTGCGCCCCTCGACCCGGTCGGTGGCCACGCCGAACTCGGCGCACACGTCGATCAGCAACTGCTCGGTGCGGCGGACGTAAGCGACCACGTCGACCGGGTCGGCCAGCTTGAGGATCGGGTAGCCGACGAGCTGGCCCGGGCCGTGCCAGGTGATCTTGCCGCCGCGGTCCACGTCGACGACGGGGGTGCCGTCGAACGGGCGGTCGGCCGGCTCGGTGCGCTTACCGGCGGTGAAGACGCTGGGGTGTTCCAGCAGCAGGATGGTGTCGGGCTGGTCGCCCGCCACCACCGCTTCGTGCAGGCGGCGCTGCTCGGTCCAGGCCTCGCGGTAGTCGACCAGGCCGGGGCGCAGCACGGTGAGCGTGGAGGATGTCACGGCCCCAGGCTAGTCCGCGTTCAGCGATCTATCGGATCCACACCGGGACGGATGCGCCACACCAGCACGTCGTCGACCTTCTCCGGCGGGCCGAGCAGCTCGGTCGCGGTGAGCTCGACGGCCGCGCGGTAGAGCATGCCCTCGGCGCCGGTGATCTCGTCGGTCAGGAACAGCGCGTCGATGCCCCAGTACTGGAAGTCGGCCCGGGCCTGGGCCCGGTCCCAGTTGGTGACCTGGGCGACGTAGCCGTAGAGCGAGGCGCGCAGGAACAGCCAGTCGGTGCGCCGGGGGAGGGCGCCGATCCGGCCCTTCTCCTTCGGGCCGCCGGCCTCCGGACCGAGGAAGTAGCCGTCGGGGATGCGGAACTGCGGCCCACCCCGGGCCATCGTGTACGCCTGCCAGCGCTGCCCGTCGGCGGCCACGTTGATCGGGAAGGGCAGCGAGCTGATCGTCCCGCCCGCGGGCACATACTTCTGCCAGGTGCCGTCCGCGATGAACTTCGGCTCGGGCGTACGCACGGTGGTGAGCAGCGGCAGCGGGAACAGCGGGATCAGGGCGAAGGCGAAGGCGGCCGCGAACGACGTGTGCGCCGGGTGCGGGATCGTCTCGCGGTCGAGGAGCAGATCGGCGGTCATCGCCAGGATCACCCCGAAGACCCCGACCAGGACCAGCGCGAAACGGGCCGGCAGGGCGGAATCGAACAGCGGCAGGCGCTGCAGCAACGCGTACGGGAGGGGAATGTCCGTCTCGTTCCCGAAGAACAGCAACCGGGGCCCGAACGAGATCACCATGAAGGTGATGCCGACCACGGCCAGCGCGCGCAGCGTCGAGCGGCGACCGGGATCGGCGCGGCGCCAGAGAAGCACCCACGCGGCGACGATGAGGATCATCAGCGGCAGGCCGAAGAACGAGGTCTGCTCGGTCGGGTTGGGCGCGAGATTGTTCTCGAGGCCGGCCCAGGCCGCGAGCGTACGGTCGGAGAAGGCGAAGTAGGACGCGATGTCTTCCGCGTAGTGCCGCTGGTTGAAGCCCGTCCCCGCGAAGGTCTGCGGCCCGCCGAAATGCATGTAGAGCGGGTAGGCCAGCAGCGCGCCCGCCACCACCGCGGTCACCCCGAGCCCGGCCAGCACGGTCGGCAGCGCCGCCCGCGCCTCGGCCCGGGTCGCCCGCGGGACCGACCACGCGATGAGGAAAACCCCGCCGGCCAACGCCACGAAGAACAGGCCCTCGGCCGCGATCGAGAAGCCGACCGCGAGCAGCACGCCCAGCACGACGCCGTTGCGCAGCCACCGGCCGTCCTGCCGCAGCCGCAGCAGACCCCAGAGCACGGCCGGCGCGATCCAGCCGGACGACCAGTTGAGGTGGCCGTTGGCGTGCGCCACGAAGCCCGGCGCGAAACCGCAGAACAGCCCGGCCACCGCGGCCGACGCCCGGTTGCGGGTGACGAACTTGCCGAGGAACAGGTACCACGCGAAGGCGGCGGCCGCCATGTTCAGCGTCAGCACCGTCACGAAGGTGACCTGGGGGCCGGCCAGCACGGTGAGCGGGGCGAACAGGATCGCGTACACCGTGATCGAGGTGTTCGCCGCCAGGTTCACCCCGAGCGGCGTGTTCATCATGGTGGTGAAGAAGGGGTCGCCGCCGTGCCGCAGCAGCTGGGTGCCGTAGGCCAGCACCCACTCGAAGAACGCCTGGTCGCCCACGTTGTCGGCGATGACGTGCGTGTACGGCTGCCGCCAGAGCCCCTGGGTCAGGTAGACGGCGAGGCCGAGCGAGGCGAGCGCCATGAGGAGATGGGAACGGCGGAGACGGGTCGTCGTCCCGACGACTGGCGGGGCCGGACGATCCTCTCCGGCTTCGGTGACGGGCGCGGCGACGGACATCAGCCGCAGGTTAGCAAGCGAACGCCCCTTGCCCCACGTCAAACATCTGTCGCCGCGCGCAGCGCCGATTCAACATCCGGATAAGACCACCTAAAACCGGACTTCTCGAGTACGGCGGGGACCGCCCGCTGGCTGATCTGGAGCTCCTGCGCGAGGCCGCCGAGCGCGACGTCGAGCGCGAACCCGGGCACGCTCAGCAGCGTCGGCCGGTGCAGGACGCGGCCCAGCGCGCGGGTGAACTCGGCGTTGGTGCACTGCACCTGGCCGACCATGTTCACCGGTCCGGCGATGTCCTCGCGGTCGAGCAGGAACTCGGCGGCGCCGAGCCAGTCGGCCAGGGCCATCCACGCCATCCACTGCCGGCCGGCGCCGAGCTTGGCCCCCGCGCCCAGGCGGAACGGGACGAGCAGCGGCTTGAGCATGCCGCCGTCGCCGTCGAGCAGGGGCGCCGTGCGGAGCAGGACGACCCGGGTGCCGGCGTCCTCGGCCGGCCGGGCCGCGGCCTCCCAGACCTGGCACAGGTCGGCCAGGAACGTGGTGCCGGCCGGCGCCTCCTCGGTGGCGGGCCGGTCGCCGGTGTCGCCGTAGCGGCCGACACCGGAGGCCTGGAGCATCGTGCGCGGCCGGTCGGCCTCGGGCAGCTGCTTGATCGCGCGGGCCAGCGTGCCGGTGGTGTCGACCCGGCTCGACCGCAGGGTGCTGCGGTAGCGGGCGGTCCAGCGGTGTGTGCCGACGTTCGCGCCGGAGAGGTTGACCACCACGTCGGCGGCGGCGACCACGGCCGGGTCGATCTGGCCCTGGGACGGTTGCCAGGTGGATTCCGCCGGACTTTGGGGCGGTCGCCGGACCAGCCGGGTGATCTCGTGCCCGGCCGCGGCGAGCCGGTCGGCCAGCCGGGTGCCGAGGAAGCCGGAAGCGCCGGCCATCAGAATCCGCATGGGTTCCATGATGCCCAAATTCGAACCCGTTCAAAACGAAGGGCGTGCCGGATCACTCCGGCACGCCCTCTCGCTTGTTGTCCTTACAGACCGAGCTCGGCCTCGAACTGGCCGCCCTCGAGGCGCTCCTTCATCGTGCCGAGGAAGCGGGCCGCGTCGGCGCCGTCCACGATCCGGTGGTCGTAGCTGAGCGCCAGGTAGACCATCGACCGCGGCGCGATGATCTCGCCGAGGTCGGGGTCGGTGATGACCACGGCGCGCTTGACCACCGCGCCGGTGCCGAGGATGCCGACCTGCGGCTGGTTGATGATCGGCGTGTCGAACAGCGCGCCGCGGCTGCCGGTGTTGGTCAGCGTGAACGTGCCGCCGGACAGCTCGTCCGGGCCGATCTTGTTGTTGCGGGTGCGGTCGGCTACGTCGGCGATGCGCTTGGCCAGGCCGGCCAGGTTGAGGTCGCCGGCGTCGCGGATCACCGGGACGATCAGGCCGCGCGGCGCGTCGACCGCGACGCCCAGGTGCTCGCCGTCGTGGTAGGTGACCGTGTTGTTCTCGAGGTCGATCGACGAGTTGACCACCGGGTGCTGCTGGAGCGCCTCGATCGTGGCCAGCGCGAAGAACGGCATGAAGGTCAGCTTGACGCCGTGCTTGGCCTGGAAGTCGGCCTTGGCCCGGTTGCGCAGCTGGGCGACCCTCGTGACGTCGACCTCGACGACCGTGGTGAGCTGCGCCGAGACCTGCAGCGACTCGACCATCCGCCGGGCGATCGTCTGGCGGGTGCGGGTCAGCTTCTCGGTGCGGCCACGCAGCGGGCTCGGCGACGCCTTGGCGGCGGGCGCCGCGGCCGGCTTGGCGGCGGGCTGCGCCGCGGGGGCCGGAGCCGGAGCCGCCTTGGCCTTCTCGGCGGCCTCGGCCGCGTCGATGACGTCCTGCTTGCGGATGCGGCCGCCGACGCCGGTGCCGGTGAGCTTGGACAGGTCCACGCCCTTCTCGGCGGCCAGCTTGCGGACCAGCGGCGTGAGGTAGCCGGCGTCGCCCGCGCCGTTGGCCTGGGTGGCCTCCCGGCTCGGGGTGGCGACGGCGGCCGGCGGCTCGGCCTTGCTCTCGGCGGCCGACGGGTCCTGGGCCGTCTCGGCCTCGGCCGACGGCTCGGCGTAGGAGTCGCCGGGAGCGAACGAAGGGGCCGGCGCCGATTCGATCTTCGGGGCGGGCGCGGGCTCTTCCTGCTCCTGCTTGGGAGCGGGAGCCTGCTGCGGCGCGGGAGCGGCGGCCGGGGCAGCGCCCTGCTCGCCCACGACGGCGAGCACGGCGCCGACGTCGGCGGTCTCGTCCTCCTGCACCTTGATCTCGAGCAGCGTGCCGGCGACCGGCGACGGGATCTCGGTGTCGACCTTGTCGGTGGAGACCTCGAGCAGCGGCTCGTCGGCCTCGATGGTCTCGCCGACCTGCTTGAGCCAGCGGGTGACGGTGCCCTCGGTGACGCTCTCGCCCAGGGCCGGCATCGTGACGTCGGTGCCGCTTGCCCCGCCGGACGACGGCGCGGCGGCCTGCTGCGGCGCGGGCGCTTCGGCCTCGACCGGCTTCTCGGTGGAGGGAGTGGCGGGAGCGGGCGGCTCGGGCTCCTCTTCCTGCTGAGGGGCCTCCTGCTGGGCGGCCTCCTGCTGCGGGGCCTCCTGCTGGGCGGCCGGGGCCGGGGCCGACGAGCCCGCGTCCTCCCCGTCGCCGGAGATGACGGCGAGCTCGCTGCCGACGTCGGCCGTCTCGTCCTCGCCCACGACGATGCGCGTCAGGACGCCCGCGGCCGGCGACGGGATCTCGGTGTCGACCTTGTCGGTGGAGACCTCGAGCAGCGGCTCGTCGGCCTCCACCCGCTCACCCTCCTGCTTCAGCCAGCGCGTGACGGTGCCCTCGGTGACGCTCTCACCCAGCCGCGGCATGGTGACCGATACCGGCATTCTTCGAACTCCTTAACCGCTTCGTCTTCTTGACAGAGATCAGCTGTGGGCGTGCAGGGGCTTGCCGGAAAGCGCGAGGAACGCCTCGCCGAGAGCCTCGTTCTGCGTCGGGTGGGCGTGCACCAGCTGCGCGACCTCCTCCGGGAAAGCCTCCCAGTTGTAGATCAGCTGCGCCTCGCCGACCTGCTCGCTCATCCGCGCGCCGATCATGTGCACGCCGAGGACCGGGCCGTCGTTCAGGCGGACCAGCTTGACGAAGCCCGCGGTCTTGAGGATCTGGCTCTTGCCGTTGCCGCCGAGGTTGTAGTTGTACGTCGAGACCTTGTCCGCGCCGTACTTCTCCTTCGCCTTGCCCTCGGTCAGGCCCATCGAGGCGATCTCGGGGTCGCAGTAGGTGACCCGCGGGATGCCGGCCTCGTCGATGACCGCCGGGTGCAGGCCCGCGATCTCCTCGGCCACGAAGATGCCCTGGGCGAAGCCGCGGTGCGCGAGCTGGAGGCCGGGGACGATGTCGCCGACCGCGTAGATGTTGCCGACGCCGGTGTGCAGGCGCTCGTTGGTGATCACGAAGCCGCGGTCGAGCGTGATGCCCTGCTGCTCGTAGCCGAGGTCCTTGGTGGTCGGGCCGCGGCCGACCGCGACCAGCAGCACCTCGGCCTCGACCGTCTCGCCGCCCTGGATGGTGGCGCGCACGCCGTTGTCGGTGTGCTCGATCTTCTCGAACGGCTTGCCGACCTTGAAGTTGATCTTCCGCTTGCGGAACGCCCGCTCGAGCTGCTTCGAGACCTCCTCGTCCTCGGCCGCGACCAGCCGGGGCAGCGCCTCGAGGATGGTGACGTCGGCGCCGAACGCCTTCCAGACGCTGGCGAACTCGACGCCGATCACGCCGCCGCCGAGCACGATCGCGGAGGACGGCACGCGGTCGAGCTTGAGGGCGTGCTCGCTGGTGATGACCCGCTTGCCGTCGACCTCGAGGCCGGGCAGCGAGCGCGAGTAGGAGCCGCTGGCGAGGATGACGTTGCGGCCGGTGTAGCGCTGGCCGTCGACCTCGACGGTGTCCTTGCCGACCAGCTTGCCCGCGCCGTTGACCACGGTGATGTTCTTGTTGTGCGTGAGCAGGCCGGTCAGGCCCTTGTACAGCCGGGAGACGACACCGTCCTTGTACGCGTTGACGCCGGCCATGTCGATGCCGACCAGGTCGGCCTTGATGCCGAACTGCTCGCTCTCGCGCGTCTGCTCGGCGATCTCCGCGGCGTGCAGCAGCGCCTTGGTCGGGATGCAGCCGCGGTGCAGGCAGGTGCCGCCCAGCTCGGCCTTGTCGATCAGCGCTACGGAGAGGTCGAGCTCGGCGGCACGCAAAGCGGCCGCATAACCGCCGCTGCCGGCGCCGAGAATGACGATGTCGAAGGTTCCGCCGTTCGGCTGGCTCACGTTGACTCCAGTGGTCGCATCGCCGCCATGTGGGTCACACAATGGAAACGGTCACAGTACGTCTTGGCCATCTTGTCACTTGTGGAACCGATCGATGCAGGCAGGTGCCCGTCGGCGTGCCCTCTCGACGTACCCTTGCGGGAATTGAGCGTGAGGAGCGGGGAGTGGCCTGGTTTCGGCGGCGCACGGAGCCCCGGCGGCCTGCCGGGCGGCCGGTCGATCGTGCCGATCTCGATTATCTTGCGGAGTTCGTCCGGTCCCGCCGCGGCGTCGAAGCGTTCATCGAGCCCCGCACCACGGTGACCGAGACCACGGTGTTGCTCGTGGCACACGACGGCGAGTGGACCCGCCGCCGCATCGAGTCGCCCGAGGTCGCCCGCCGCTGGGCCCACCAGCTCGCAGTGCCGATCTACGACGTGCGGCTGATGGGCTACCCGCAGCGCATGCGCGACTACAACGCCCGTCAGAAGCGGCGGAGCTAGCTCAGATCGTCGATGGCCTGGAGGAACGTGCGGACCGGCACGCCGGTGCCGCCCTTCGTCCAGTAGCCGTTGGCCTCGCCCGAGTGGTAGCCCGGCCCGGCGATGTCGACGTGCGCCCACTCGACCCCGTCGGCCACGAACTCGCGCAGGAACACGCCGCCCTGCAGCATGTGCCCGGCCCGGTCGAGGTTCGCGTTGGTCTGGCAGATGTCGGCGATGTCCGACTCCATGCCCTTGCGGACCTCCTCGGGCAGCGGCATCGGCCAGGCCGGCTCGCCGACCTTGTCGCCGGCCGCCCGGATCAGCTCGACCGCCGCGTCCGAGCCCATCAGCCCGGCGATCCGCTTGCCGAGCGCGACCACCTGGCCGCCGGTGAGCGTGGACGCCTCCAGCACGTACTCGGCGCCGTCCGCGCAGGCCCGGGCGATCGCGTCGCCGAGCACCATGCGGCCCTCGGCGTCGGTGTTGAAGACCTCGACCCGCTTGCCGTTGAACATCGTGATCACGTCGCCGGGCCGGTACGCCGAGCCGGACGGCATGTTCTCGGCCATGGCCAGATAGGCGCTGACCGCGACCTGGGGCTTGAGCTCGGCGATGGCGAGCATCGCGGCGCCGACCGCGGCCGCGCCGGCCATGTCCGACTTCATCTCCCACATGCCGGCCGTCGGCTTGATGCTGATGCCGCCGGTGTCGAACGTGATGCCCTTGCCGACCAGCGCCACCTTCTTCGGCGACTCGACGCCCTCCGGCACGTAGCTGAGCTTGACCAGCCGCGGCGGGGCCTCCGAGCCCTGGCCCACGGCCACGATGCCGCCGTAGCCGCCGGCCTTGAGCTGCTCGAAGTCGAGCACCTCGACCTCGAGCCCGGTGCCCTCGGCGGCCGCCACCACGGCGTCGGCGAACTGCGGCGGGCGCAGGTTGTTGGGCGGGGTGTTGACCCAGTCGCGGGTGGCCCGCACCGCCTTGGCGACCGCCGCGGCCCGGGTCAGCTCGGCGCCGGCGGCGGCGTCGGACGCGTCCGGCACGTACACCTGCAGCGCCGACACCGGCTCGCGGCGGCCCGGCTGCGGCTTGGTCTTGTAGCCGGCGAAGCGGTAGCCGCCGAGCAGCGCGCCCTCGAGGATCGCCCGCAGCACGGCCGGCGCGTCCTCGTCGTCCGGGATCGGCAGGGCCAGCGCCACCTGTACGCTACCGGCCAGCGCGCAGACAGCTACCCCCCCGCCGCGCCGCAGCTTCTCCAGCTCGGGGGCGGAGCCGGACGGCTCGTCGCCGAGCCCGACGGCGATCACCAGGGGGGCGGCGATCGTGCCGAGCGTGGCCAGCTTGGTCACCTCGCCCGGGGCGCCGCCGGCGCCGAGCAGCGCCAGCGTCGAGGTGAGCTTGCCGTCGAAGGCGGCGGCGATGCTCTCGGCGCCGGCCGCCGGCAGCAGGGCGCCGCCCTCGTCGGGCTGGCTGTGCAGGCCGATGACGATGGCGTCGACGGCCAATTCGGCCGGGTCGTTGTCGACCAGGCTGAGGCTGGGCTGGCTCACTCGGGCACTCCGGGGACGGTCGGGCCGGCGGCTTCTTGGGCGCACCGGCTGCGCTGGCGGAACCCCGGCACGATCGCGCCGGGATGAAGGGTGTCCCCGCGACAATAACGAGTCCCAAGGTCACGGGTAAGTTGACTCTCATGTCTGCCGAGGTCACCGATGCCCTTTTTCGTTCGCCGCTGCACGAGCGCCACGTCGCGCTCGGCGCCAAGTTCGCCGCGTTCGGCGGCTGGGAGATGCCGCTGGAGTACGCGGGCGGCGGGGTGCTGCGCGAGCACGCCTCGGTTCGCGAGGCGGCCGGCGTCTTCGACGTCTCCCACCTGGGCAAGGCGCGGGTCCGGGGCGCGGGCGCGGCCGCGTTCGTGAACTCCTGCCTCACCAACGACCTGGGCCGCATCGAGCCGGGCAAGGCGCAGTACACGCTCTGCTGCGACGAGAGCGGCGGCGTCGTGGACGACCTGATCGCGTACCTGTTCGCTGATGATCATGTTTTTCTGATCCCGAACGCCGCGAACACCGCCGAGGTGGTGCGCCGGCTGGCCGCGGCCGCGCCGGAGGGGCTCACGGTCACCGACGAGCACCAGGGCTTCGCCGTGCTCGCCGTGCAGGGTCCGCTGTCGGCCGAGCTGCTCGGCAAGCTGGGCCTGCCCACCGCCCACGACTACATGTCGTTCGCCACCGCGCCGCTGTTCGGCGCCGACCTGATCGTCTGCCGCACCGGCTACACCGGCGAGCACGGCTATGAGCTGGTCGTGCCGTGGGACGCGGCGACCATGGTGTGGGACGCGATCGTGGCGGCCGGCGTCCAGCCGTGCGGGCTCGGCGCGCGCGACACCCTGCGCACCGAGATGGGCTACCCGCTGCACGGCCAGGAGCTCTCGCTCGACATCACGCCGGTGCAGGCCCGCTCGGGCTGGGCGGTGGGCTGGTCGAAGCCGGCCTTCTGGGGCCGCGAGGCGCTCGTCGCGGAGAAAGAGCAGGGTCCGCGGCGCCTCCTGCGCGGACTGGAACTGACGGGCCGCGGCATCCCCCGGGGACACATGCACGTGTACGCGGGGGAGCAGCCGATCGGCGAGACGACCAGCGGCACCTTCTCGCCGACCAAGAAGGTGGGCATCGCGCTGGCGCTCATCGACACCGCGGCCGGCGTGCAGGACGGCGACCTGGTGCAGATCGACATCCGGGGCCGCCGCACCGAGGCGAAGGTGGTCCGGCCGCCGTTCGTGCAGCCGTCGGTGCGGTGACATGGCGGTCACGTACGACCAGCTCAAGGGTTGGGTTCTGGCGCTGCCCGGCACCCGCGAGGTGTTCGTCGAGGGCTGGGGCCACCCGACCCTGCGCTACGGCGACAAGATGTTCGCGGCGGGCAGCCCCGAGTCCTCGTACGCGTCGGTGAAGGCCTCGGTCGAGGACCAGGCCGAGCTGATCGCGAGCGCGCCGGACGTCTACGAGAAGGCGGCGTACACCGGGCGGTACGGCTGGGTGCGGGTCGACCTGAGCAAGGCCGACCCGGGGGAGCTGCGCCGCGTGGTGACCGACGCGTGGCGGCGCACGGCCCCGAAACGGGTCGTCAAGGAGTTCGACTCAGCGCAGGGATAGCCCGGCCAGCGCGACGGTGGTGGCGATCTCGGTGACCGCACCGAGGACGTCGCCGGTGATGCCGCCGAACCGCCGCCGCGCGTGCCGCAGCACCAGCACGACGGCGAGCAGCGAGGCGGCCACGGCGGCCGGGCCGAGGGCCGGCCGGTGCGGAACCGCCGGGATCGACCCGAGCGCCACGACGATCGCGATCACCCACGCCGTCGCCCCGCCGACCGTTCCCGCGACCAGCGCGCCCAGCCCCTCCGGCCGGGCCGCGGGCACGCCCTTGCGGCAGGCCACCGTGATCGCGAGCCGTCCCGCGGTCCAGGCCACGACGACGGCGCTGACGGGCGCGGTGGCCAGCGCCGCGGTCTGAATCAGCAGCACCAGCACAATCGCCGCCACCCCGAACGCCCCGATGTCCGACTTTTTCATTATTTCTAATGCTTTATCGCCGGTCTGGTACGAGCCGAAGCCGTCGATCGTGTCGGCCAGCCCGTCCAGATGCATGCCGCGCGTGAGCAGCGCGCCGGCCGCCACCGTCACCGCCGCCGCGACCAGCGCCGGGAAGCCCAGCTCGCGCAGACCCCAGAGCAGGCCGGCGAGCACCCCGCCGAGGGCCAGCCCGACGGCCGGCGCGAGCGTCATCGCCCAGCGTGCGGCCGCCCGGTCCACCCGGCCGCCGCGGACCGGAAACACGGTCAGCGTCGTGACCGCGAGCCGCAGACCGTCGCCCTTCCGGCCGCCGTCGTCCACGCCATCGTCGCCGCTCACGCCATCGTCGCCGCTCACGCTGTCGTCGCCGGTCACGCTGTCGTCGCCGCTCACGCTGTCGTCGCCGGTCACGCCATCGTCGCCGCTCACGCCGCGGCTGTCGCTCACTCCTCGGTCGTCGTCGCCGGGCCCGGACCGTCCGGCTCGGGCTCGGCGAAGTCCACGTCCTCGTCGTTCGGCACGATCAGGTCGGTGGCGCCGCCGTCGCCCGGCTCGGTGAGCAGGGCCGGGTGCACCGGCGCGGCCGCGGCCAGCCCGATCGCCGTGCGCAGCAGCGGCAGCGCGGCCAGGGCGTTCGCCCCTTCGCCCAGCCCCAGGCCGAGGTCGAGCACCGGGTTGAGCCCGAGCACGTCGGCGCCCTTGCTGACGATCGCGAGCCGGCCGGCGTCGGGCAGCAGGCACCAGTGCCGGGCCTGGCTGCCGAGGTCGCGCGCGACGAGACCGGCCGCGATGCCGACCGGCCCGTCGAGCAGCACCGGCAGGCGCCGCGACGCCGCGCCGAGCAGCGCGCCCACGGCCACCGCGAAGTCCGCGCCGCCCAGTTCGCGCAGCAGATCCTTGGCCCCGCGCGGCGCCTGCCGAATCCGGTGCAGCGCATCCCGCACCGCCGCGCAGCGCCGCATCCAGGCCTCGTCGTCGAACCGCCCGCCCGCCTGAAACACCCGCGGCAGCAGCTCGACCGGCTCGGCCCCGGTGATCGCGGCCGAGAGCGCCGCCGCCACCGCGTCGGTGCCGACCCCGATCGACGACAGCACGAGCAGATCGCGCCCGGCGTCGGCGGCGGCCTCGGCGATCCGCCACCCCTGCCGCAGCGCCACGTCGACCGCGGCCTCGTCGGCCACCGGCCCGTCCTCGATCGCCCCCGCCCGCGCCACCCGCAGCACGGCCACATCGGCCCCCGCCTGCCCGGCGAGCCGGCTGAGCACACCTTCACCGTGCTCGACCTCGGCAACCCGCCGCTCGACGTCGTCCGCGTCGTCTCCCGCGGCCGCCCCGCCTTCATGGCGCCCCGAGACGAGCAGCACCCGAACCGAAGTCCAGGGCCGTGGGATGGTCGTCCCCTGCGTGGCCGCGGCAAACTCAACGGCCTCGACCAGCGCCCCGAGTCCGGCCCCGGCAAAGTCGACGTTGACAAGCCGATCCCGGGCGTCGGGCCCGGCGTCGCTGTCGGGCAGCGGCAGATCCATGCCCGGCTCGATGGGCGTGCCCGTCCCGATGACGGGAAGCTGCTGCGTCGGCTCATTGAGCACCGCAACCGGCGCCGAGCTCGCGGTCGGCTCATCCACACTGACCGGCGCAACCACCTGCGCCTCGGCGAGGTCAGCCGCACCCACCTCGGCCGCGCCCACCTCGGCCGCGCCCACCTCGGCCGCGGCCACCTCGGCCGCGCCCACCTCAGCGACGGCAAGGCCGGAAACGGCATCCCCGGCCGACTCCTTCAGCCACACCGGCCGGCCGGCCACGATCAGCGCAACCCGGTCGCAAACCTCCGCGAGCGCCTGGTTGGTCGTCCCCAGCGCATCGGCGAAGGCCCGCCCCACCGGCGTGGTCGGCACGAGGGTGAGCCCCACCTCCGGGCTGACCAGCACGACCCGGGCCGTGCAGCCCCGCACCGCCGCCGCCAGCGCGGCCACGTCGGCCTCGTCGTCGTTGGGCTGGCGCGCCGGGTCGAGCAGCGCCGTGACCCAGCCGCCGAGGTCGTCGACCAGCAGCGTGTCGTCCGGCTTGGCCTCGGTCAGCAGCGCCGCGAGGCGGGCCGGGTCGGCGCCGGTCTCCTCGGTCGACCAGGACTGCGGCCGGCGCCGCTGATGGGCCTCGATCCGGGCCAGCCATTCGGGGTCGCCCTCGCCGCTCGCCGCCGTGGCCACGTACCGCACCGAGGGCGCGTCCGAGACCAGCGCCTCGGCGAACGCGGACTTGCCGGAGCGGATCCCGCCGAGCACCAGGACGGTGTTCCACCGATCATCGGACATGCCCCGTACCTTAAGGCCGGGCCGCACAGCGGGACGCCGTAGGGTGGAGCCCACGATTGCAGACGTGAGGGGGAACGGCGGATGCCGTGGAGTTGGCGGTACGAGAACGTCGACGGAGAGCAGGTCTCCGGTCCGGGTGAGACGTTCAGCAGCCAGGCCGACGCCGAGTCGTGGATCGGCCAGGAGTGGCGCGAGCTCGCCGGTGCCGGGGTCGCCCAGGTGATCCTGCTCGAGGACGACCGGGTCGACTACCGGATGAGCCTCCTTCCGGCGGACTGAGGCGGACCGACCGTGACCTACGAGCCCGTCTACACGCGGACGCCGCGCAACGCCTTCGTGCCGAGCCCGGTCTTCGTCGGCATTCTCGCCATCTTCGCCGTCAGCGGCTGGATGACCTGGACCCGCTTCGGCAACGTCCGGGTCGACATCTTCCTGTTCATCGTGACCGGCTGGCTGGTGTCGCTCTGCCTGCACGAGTACGCGCACGCCCTGGCCGGCTTCTTCTCCGGCGACAAGACCGTGGCCGATCGCGGCTACCTGCGGCTCAACCCGCTGAAGTACACGAACCCGCTGCTGTCCATCGTGCTGCCGGTCGTCGTGGTGATCCTCGGCGGCATCGGCCTGCCCGGCGGCGCCGTCTGGATCGACCACCGCTACATCAACAGCAAGGTCAAGGACTCGCTGATCAGCGCCGTCGGCCCGCTCACCAACGTAGTGCTGGCCCTGGTGCTGTCGGTGCCGTTCCTGCTCGGCTTCGGCGACGTGCACCTGGCGCTGCTGCCGACCGGCGAGGTTGGTCTGTCCGGCGCGCACCCGCAGTTCTGGTGCGCGATGGCGGCGCTCGCCTTCCTGCAGATCACGGCGAGCGTGCTCAACTTCATCCCGGTTCCGGGCCTCGACGGCGGCAGCATCATCGCGCCCTGGATGAGCCCGGCCTACCAGCGGGCCTGGGCGCTTTTCGCCCCGTACGGCTTCATCCTGCTCTTTCTCGCTCTGTGGCAGACGAAGATCGGGGACTGGTTCTTCGAGGCGGTCTACTGGATCGGCGACCTGCTGAACCTCGACCGCACGGTGATCCAGATCGGCTTGGAGCTGATGCGCTTCTGGAGTGGGAGCTGAGCTTGATGGCGTCGCCTCCGGCGCCACGGGCGATCGCCCCCTCGAGGTCGTGGGGGAGGCCGCCAATTTCCGACACCGCAAAACCGGCGGCGGCGAAAATCGACGGCCTCCCCCACGACGGGGCGATCGCGGGCCGTTCCGTGGGATGGGAGTCCCCGGCGATGACGGCCGTTGTCTACGGGCGCTTGGCCGGCGAGACGGTCTTCGCCGGGTCGCGCTCGGCGACGGGGTCGAGAGCCGCGTCGATCGCCTTCATCAGGTCGGCCTCCAGCCGTACGCCCGATGCCTTGGCGTTGTCGCGGACCTGCTCCGGCCGGGAGGCGCCGATGATGGCCGCCGAGACGTTCGAGTTCTGCAGCACCCACGCCACCGCGAGCTGCGCCATCGACAGCCCGGCCTGCTCGGCCAGCGGCTTGAGGCCGGCCACGGCGGTCAGCACGTCGTCGCCGAGCAGGCGGGAGATGAACTGGGCGCCGGACTTCTCGTCCGTGGCCCGCGAGCCCGCCGGCGGCTGTTTGCCCACCTCGTACTTGCCGCTCAGGACGCCCTGCGCGATGGGTGAGAAGACCACCTGGCCGATGCCCAGCTCGATCGAGGTGGGCACCACCTCGGCCTCGATGACCCGCCAGAGGGCCGAGTACTGAGGCTGGTTGGAGACGAACGGGATCTTCAGGTCCTGCGCCATCTCCCAGCCCGCCCGCAGCTGCGTCGCGCTCCACTCCGACACGCCGATGTAGAGCGCCTTGCCCGAGCGCACCACGTCGGCGAACGCCTGCATGGTCTCCTCGAGCGGCGTCGAGTAGTCGTAGCGGTGGGCCTGGTAGAGATCCACGTAGTCGGTCTGGAGCCGGCTCAGCGAGGCGTCGATCGACTCCATGATGTGCTTGCGGGACAGGCTGCGGTCGTTCGGACCGGGACCGGTCGGCCAGAAGACCTTGGTGAAGATCTCCAGGCCGGCGCGGCGCTCGCCCTTGAGCGCGCGGCCCAGCACCTCCTCGGCGCGCCCGCCCGCGTACGCGTCGGCGGTGTCGAAGGTGGTGATGCCCTCGTCGAGGGCGGCGCGCACGCAGGAGACTGCGGCGTCCTCCTCGACCTGGGAGCCATGGGTGATCCAGTTGCCGTAGGCGATCTCGCTGATGAGCAGGCCGGAACGGCCGAGATGACGGAACTCCATGCGTTCGACCCTACCCATACGCCGATTTTGCATTCTGTTTTCCGCCGCGGGTTAGCTCAGAGCACGGGTCGCCCGTCGGTCAGCGTGTGATCGATCTCGTCCAGCACGTCCGACTGCTCGCGGTACTTGAGCTCGACCAGCGGCTCACCCTTGCGGTTCAGCGCGCCCCACAGCCCGAACTGGTCGGCGACCAGGAAGGCCACCGGGTGGATCACGAGTTCCGCGTGCGCGGTCGGGACGATCAGCCGGCCAGTACGGTCGACGACGCCGAACCGCTCGCCCTCCTCGACCACCGCCAGGCCCTCGTCGGTGAAGCCCTCGATCGGCCCACCGGTGACGAGCGGGGTCAGGAACGCCCGATAGCGCGGCTGCACGATGACCCGCCCATGCCGGTCGATCACGCCCCAGCCGCCCCGCTTGATCAGCGCCAGCCCGTGGTGGAACGCCTTGGCGTCGTCGAACCCGCCCGGCACGATGAGGCGGTTCTGCCGGTCGATCGCGTACCAGCCGCCGTCCTCGTCCCGGGTGACCCAGGCCAGCCCCTCGGCGAACCGCTCGGCCGCGACGTACCCGGCGGACGCGTCGATGACGACCTCACCGGCGAGATCGATCAGCTCCCAGGCCGGCGACTCGGGCCGCCGCACCCAGGCCAGGTCGTCGGCGAAGGGCTGCGCCTGCGCGTACCGGGGAGGCACCGCGCCCACGTAGCCCCACAGCCCCGTCCGTTCGTCCCGGAGAGGCCGCGGCGGTTCCGCGATGCCGAGAATCTCGTCCCGCGTCCGCGGATAGGGCCCCCACCCCCCGCCGGAGGTCCGCGCGGTGATCGTGTCGAGCGCCGCCTCGATCCGCTCCACGAGCTCCGGATCGGCGCCCTTGCGCAGGTCGAGGGCCGTCTCGAAGTGGTTCATCGACTCGAGATAACGCCCCTGATCGAACGCCGACCGCCCGGCCAGCTCCTCGATCTCGGCCCGCAGCCGCGACGGAAGCTCCGGCGAGCTCGCCTCGGCGTAGTGCTTGTCGGCCTCGGCATAGTCCGCCCGCCACTGCAGCACATGCGCGAGCCGAGCCCGCACGACGGCGATCCCTTGCAGCTCACCGGTGGCTTCCGCGTGCCGGAGCGCTGCCCGCGCATCCTCGAGCGCCGGGTCCAGCTCCCCGAGCAGCCGCTCGGCAACGGCCCGCAGACTGAGCAGCCGCGCCCGCACGCCATCCCGCTCGGCGTACTCGAGCTTGTCGCTGAGCCGATCGACGACGGTCCACATCTGATCGTGGTCGTCGGCCTCTTCCCGCAGCGTCGCCGCATCGAACGACCACGGATAGGTGGCAAGCACCTGCTCCGGATCAGCACGCCGAGCGCGAGCGTTACCCCGGCCGGGCGCGGCGGCTTCCGCTTCCGGGGTTTCCTTTTCCCGTACGGTTGAGGCCGCCCCCGCCGCAAGACCAATCACCGACTCGGCGTCGTCGTGCGCCTCGGGTTCGCCGGGCGTCTCGAGCTCCGGCCCCACCGAGGCTTCTGCGGCCGGCGCCGGCTCTGCTTCGGGCTCGGCCTCCGCCTCCGCTGTCGGCTCCGCCGCGACTTCCGGCTCGGGCTCCGCCTCCGCTGTCGGCTCCGCCTCGTATTCCGGCTCCGCCTCGTATTCCGGCTCCGCCTCGTCCTGGGGCTCCGCCTCCGCGGTCGGCTCGTCCTCAGGCTCCGGCTCGTCTTCCTCAACCGCCGCCTCGATGGCCAGCGGTTCGTCCTCGGGCTCGTCGTGCTCCTCCACCCGGACGGGCACCTCGGCCTCGACCCACATGGCGTCAACCGGTGCGATGTCGACGAGCTCGGCGTCAACCGTCTCCTCAACGATGTCCGTCCCGGGAGCAGCAGGCTCATCGATCGGCACCGCCGAAACCGGCGCGGCGCTCACCGGGGTGGCACTGACTGGTGCCGCGCTGACGGGTGCGGCGCTGACGGGTGCCGCGCTGACCGGGGCCGCGCTGACGGGAGCGGCGCTAGTCGGAGCCGCGCTGACGGGTGCGGCGCTGACCTGGGCCGCGCTGACGGGTGCGGCGCTGACGGGCGCCGCGCTGACCGGGGCCGCGCTGACGGGAACCGCACTGACCGGAACCGCACTGACCGGCGCGACATCGACCGGTTCCGTGACGTCAACGGGTTCCGGCTCCTCAACCGCCCCATCTCGCGGCGTGATGATCGGTTGCGAGCCGGTGA
The DNA here is from genome assembly GCF_055586105.1 of Actinoplanes sp. NPDC051537. NCBI lineage: Bacteria > Bacillati > Actinomycetota > Actinomycetes > Micromonosporales > Micromonosporaceae > Actinoplanes > Actinoplanes sp. NPDC051537. The sequence goes on along the minus strand of NZ_JBVJIU010000011.1, from coordinate 216,979 downwards.
CCGGCACGAACCAGCTCTCCTTCGCCGGCGCCCCACTGACCGGAGCCGGATCGTCCTCAACCGCGGCAACCGGCTCAGGCTCGGGCTCGACCACCGGCGGCGCGCTGACCTCCGGCGCCGGCTCGACCACCGGCGTGGTCGCACCCAGCCCACTCTGCGACAGCAGCCACCCAAGCCCATGCGGTTCTTCCGCAACTTCCGCAACTTCCGGAACCGCAGTGCGGGCCCAGGCCGACTCGGCCCAGTCCGGCTCGGCCGAGGCCGCAACCGGAGGCGCCGTGACCGGCTCGACCCCCGACCCCGCCTGAGGCCCGTCCGGAAGCACAAACTCCCCACCCGGCGGCGCCGTAACCGGCTCAACGGCCGAGTCGAACACCCGAGCCCGATCCTCCGCGTTCTCGCCCGACGGGGCATGCCGGGGCCGGGGCGCATACGGGTGGTCCGCATATTCGGCCGCCCCCGCCTGAGGCAGCTCGTCATGCGGAGGTTCACCAAAGGCAGGCGAGGAAACCGGCCGAGGTCCGCCTTGACCGGTTTCCGCCGGCGACGCAGGTCGAGCGGAAACCGGCGAAGGCGCAGGCTGACCGGAAACCGGCCGCGGTCCCGGTTGAGCGGAAACCGGCCACGCCCCGCCCCCCGAAACCGGCTGAGCGCCGGCCCCGGATACGGGTCGTGGCGCGGGTTCGTATCCAGGCTGCGGTGCGGGCCCGGACACGGGTCGTGGCGCGGGTTCGTATGCGGGCTGCGGTGCAGGCCCGGACACCGGTCGCGGGGCAGGCTGCGGGCCGGGGCCGGACACCGGCTGCGAAGCAGGCTGCGCCGAGACCGGGCGGGCCTGTCCGGGCACCGACGGGTAGACGGGGGCCGGCGGCGTGGCCGGGTGCGACGGCGTGACCCGGGTGGGCTGGGGTGCGGGCCGGGCGGGGGCGGGGGTGCCTACCTCGGGCGCGGGCCGCAGGTCGAAGGGCGCGTCGTGGCGGCGGCTGGGCTGCTGCGCTTCGGGCCGGGCGGGGAACGCGTCGGCCGGAGCCGGACGGGCACTGCCGTAGACCCCGGCCCCCGGCGACACCGGACGAGGCCCGGCGGCGTGCGGACGGCCATCGGGCTGCGGGCGATTGTCGGCGGGCGGGCGATCATCACCGACCGGGCGCTGCGGCTCGTCGGGACGACGGCCGTAATAGGGCGAGGCGGCCCGCGCCGCGCCGTAGACGCCGGGGTTGGCCGGTGAGACGGGCGCTACGCCGTGTTGCTGCGGCGGGCGACCGGGCTGCGGCGGCCGCGGGCCCTGCGGTGGCTGGGCGTGACCCTGAACGTGCGGCGGCGACATGGGCGCGCCGCCCTGCGCGCGCGGCGGCCCCGGCGGCGCGGATTGCGGGCGCTGCTGCTGCCCAGGCGGCGCGGATTGCGGGCGCTGCGGGGACCCAGGCGGCGCGGATTGCGGGCGCTGCTGCCCGGGCGGCGCGGATTGCGGACGCTGCTGCGGCCCGGGCGGGCCACTCACCCCGCCGGGCCCGGGCGTGACCGGCGGCCCGGACTGCGACCTCTGCTGCGGACCGGCTGAACCGGACGAACCGGACTGCGGCCGCGGCGCCGACCCGGAAACGGGCGCCACGGAGGCGCGCCCGCCGGGGGAGACCGGCGCACCCGGGTTGACCGGCACCTGCGGCGCGGGCCGGAACGACGCCTGCCCGGCCGGCGGCCGCCCAGGCTGATCCCGGTGACCGGCGTCAGCGAACCCATCCCGGCGACCGCCGTCGCCGAACCCATCCCGGCGCCCGGAGGTGTCGGCGGCGAACCCCTCGCGACGACCGCCACCGGCCTCGGGAGCGCCACCGAACCCGTCACGGCGACCGGCCTCGGGAGCACCACCGAACCCATCACGGCGACCGGCCTCGGGAGCGCCACCAAACCCTTCACGGCGACCGCCACCGGCGTCCGCGGGGAAACCCTCGCGACGACCGGGCTGCGAATACTGGCCCTCCCGGCCGTAGACCGGCGCGGCACCCCGGCGCTGGTCGGGCGCGGCGGCACCGGAGCGGCCGGGCTGGGCGGCGGCGGATGCGGGGCGGGGCCACGACGGCTCGTCGCGCTGCTGCTGAGGGGGCACGGGGGCGCTGCGGGCGGCGTACCCACCCCGGGTTTCCTGCGGCGCGGAACCGGAGGACGCCTCATACACCGGCGTGTGCACCGCCTTGCGCCGCCCCGGGTCGCCGGGGTAGCGCTGACCGGGCAGTGGCTCCCACTCCCAGGTGATCTCGTAGACCCACGCCGGCTCGTCGCCCCAGCGGTCCTCGCCTATCTGTGAGCTCCAGCCGTTCATCGGGCACCCAAGGTGAGGCCCAGTGATTGGCGACGCTCCGTCACGGCTAAGTCCACTTCTTCTTGGTCAGAAAATGTGCGGTGGCCGTCCGGAGACCCGGGTAGAGTCGCCCGGCTCCACTGCGGGGGTTCGGAAGGAGATTAACGGCGTGGACGGGATTGACGCCAGCGTGCTGACGATCTCTCCCGGTCGTCCGTTGCGCGCCTCCATCACTACGTTCGGTGCACTCGCATGGTCGGGTTTCCGGCGCTACGCGACCTATCGGCAAGCCACCATAGCCGGATCGTTCACCAACATAGTCTTCGGCTTCCTTCGCTGCTACGTGCTCCTGGCCGTGGCCGAGGGCGCGACCGGCGGCCGTCCGGGCGGGTACGACCCGGCGCAGCTCGTCACGTTCGTCTGGGTGGGGCAGGGGCTACTTACCGTCACCGGCATCTGGGGCTGGACCGAGCTGGCCGACCGGATCCGCACCGGGGACGTCGCATCCGATCTGTTACGACCGATCCCGCCGGTCACCGCCTACCTCGCCGCCGACCTGGGCCGCGCCGGCCACGCCATGCTCACCCGATTCGTGCCTCCGGTGATCGCGGGCTACGTTGTTTTCACCGGATATATCCCGAAAAACCCGCAGACCGTTCCGCTCTTCCTGATCTCCGTGGTACTGGCCGTAGTGGGGAGCTTCGCCTGCCGCTTCCTGGTCAACGCGGCCGCCTACTGGCTGATCGACGCCCGCGGTCCGCTCATGCTCTGGACCCTCGGCTCGGGCGTCCTCTCCGGCCTCTACTTCCCGTTGCGCCTGCTCCCGGAGTGGGCCACGGTCACCCTCTGGATCGCCACCCCGCTGCCCGGCCTGCTCCAGACCCCGCTCGACGTGCTGGTCGAACGCGACCCGCCGGCCGCTCAGCTCGGGCTGGTGCTGCTCCAGGCGGGCTGGGCCGTGATCTTGCTCGCCCTGTGCCGGGTGGTGCAGCGGCGCGCGGAGCGGAAACTGGTCGTGCAGGGTGGATGAGCTCCGGGCGTACGCCGCCATGATCGCCGGAAAGATCCGTTCGGTCGCCTCCTACCGGGCGTCGTTCGCGATCGAGATGCTCAGCAATCTCGGCGCCACCGTCCTCGACGTGCTCACGGTCTTCGTCCTGTTCCGCGCCACCACCACGATCGGCGGCTTCACCCTGGCCCAGAGCGTGCTCATGACCGGCCTGGCGGTCTCCGGCTTCGTGCTCTGCGACGCCGTGGTGGGCAACATCGACGATCTCAAGAGGTACGTGCGATCCGGCACCCTGGACACGATCCTGCTCCGGCCGCTGGGTGTCCTGCCGCAGCTCGTCTTCATGGATCTGCCGATCCGCAAGGTGCTGCGGGTCGCGTTCGGCCTGACCGTCTACGGCGTCGCGCTGCACGTCAACCACCTGGCCTGGACGCCGGCCCGGGTGCTGCTGGCGGTGCTGGCGCCGGTCGGGGGCGGGTTCTTCTTCGGGGCGATCTTCGTGCTGAGCGCGAGCCTGGCCTTCTGGTGGGTCGACTCCGGGGAGATCGGCAACGGCTTCACCTACGGCGGACGGGACTTCACCTCGTACCCCATCTCGGTCTATGGGGGTTGGTTCCGCGACCTGTTCGCGTACGCCCTCGGCTTCGGTTTCGTCTCTTATCAGCCGGCGCTGGCCCTGCTCGGGCACGCCGACCCGCTCGGGCTCCCGGCCTGGGCCGGCTTCGTGGCGCCGCTGGTCTGCCTGCCCGCCACGCTCATCGCCGCCGTCGTGTGGCGCTCGGGCGTCCGTCACTACCGGAGCACCGGCTCATGATCAAAATGCAGAACCTCCGCAAAGATTTCGCCGTACGGGTCAAAGCCGGCCGTTTCCGCCGAGAGAAACGCGTGGTGCCGGCCGTCGACGGGGTCAGCCTGACGATCGAGCCGGGTGAGATGGTCGGCTACATCGGTCCCAACGGCGCCGGGAAGTCGACCACCCTGAAGATGCTGACCGGCGTGCTCTCGCCCACCTCGGGCGAGGTATCGGTCTTCGGCCTGACCCCGGTGCCGCAGCGCACCCGGCTGGCGCTGCGGATCGGCGTGGTCTTCGGGCAGCGCTCCCAGCTCTGGTGGGACCTGCCGCTGCGCGAGTCGTTCCGGCTGCTCCGGCACATCTACCGGGTGCCGCCGGCCGACCACGAGGCCCGCCTGCGCCGCTGCCGCGCCCTCCTGGAGCTGGATGCCTTCCTCGACACCCCCGTGCGGCAGCTCTCACTCGGCCAGCGGATGCGCGGCGAGATGACCGCGGCGCTGCTGCACGGGCCGAAGGTGCTGTTCCTCGACGAGCCGACGATCGGCCTCGACGTGGTGAGCAAGCAGGCGGTCCGCTCGTTCCTGGCCGAGCTCGGCGCGACCGGCGACGTCACGCTCGTGCTGACCACCCACGACCTGGCCGACATCGAGCGCCTGTGCGACCGGCTGGTGGTGATCGACCACGGCCGCGTCGTCCACGACGGCACGATCGAGGCGCTGCACGCCCGCTACGGCTCGCGCCGCAGCCTGGTCGTCGACCTCGAGGCCCCACTGCCGGCCGGTTTCGCCCTCGACGGCGCCACCCTGACCGGCGTCGAGGCCGACGGCCACCGGGTGACGTTCGCCCTCGACTCGGCCGCGGCCGGCACGGCGGTCGCCACGCTGGTGACCGCCGCGTCCGTGCGTGATCTCTCGGTGGTCGAGCCCGACATCGAGGATGTGGTCGCCCGCCTGTATGCCGCGGGCTGACCGTCGCGGCTCGGGATTTGCCGCCCCGTGCCCCGCGCCGTTTACCGCGCCCGAAACCCCACCCCGTTTACCGCGCCCGAAACCCCACCCCGTTCACCGCGCCCCGAGACCCCACCCCGTTCTTCGCGCCCCGAAACCCCACCCCGTTCACTGGGTGGGGTCGAGTAAAGCGCCAGGGTCTGACACTTTTCAGCCGGCGTCCACAGGCCTACTCCGGTTCCGGCTTCTCCTGCTCCGGCTTCTCCGGCTTCGGGATGCGGCGGCGGACGTCGTCGACCACGGCCGGGCCGGGCTGCCAGGCCGCGACCCAGGCGTCGTCGCCCTCGGGGGAGGTCAGGATGCCGTCCTCGAGGAAGGCGTAACGGCCCTCCAGCACGCGGCGCGAGGCCTTCACGTCGATCGCGTCGGTGTTGTCCCACAGCGCCGCGAACAGGGCGTCGGCCCGCAGGCGGGATTGGCGGCAGAACAGGTCGGCCAGCTCGAGGCCCTCGGGGCGCCGCTCGCGCTCGGCGTGGGCGCGCATGCAGACGGCCGACATCGCGAACAGCTCGGCGCCGATGTCGACGATCCGGCTGAGGAAGCCCTGCTTGCGCTCGAGCTTGCCCTGCCAGCGGGACATCGCGTAGAAGGTGGACCGGGCCAGCTTGCGGGACGCGCGTTCGACGTACCGCAGATGGGCCGCGAGCGGGGCGAACTCTGCATAGGACGACGGCGCCTGGCCCTTGCCGACCGCCAGGGTGGGCAGCCAGCGGGCGTAGAAGCCGCCGGCCCGGGCCGCCGCCTTCGCCTTGCGCCCGACGCCCGCCTCGGGGTCGATGATGTCGCCGGCCACGGCCAGGTGGGCGTCGACCGCCTCGCGGGCGATGAGCAGGTGCATGATCTCGGTCGAGCCCTCGAAGATGCGGTTGATCCGCAGGTCGCGCAGCATCTGCTCGGCCTCGGCGGCGCGCTCGCCCCGGGCCGCGAGGGAGTCGGCCGTCTCGTAGCCGCGGCCGCCGCGGATCTGCACCAGCTCGTCGGCGATCAGCCACGCCATCTCGCTGGCGAACAGCTTCACCAGCGCGGCCTCGATGCGGATGTCGTTGCGGTCGTCGTCGGCGATCATGCAGCAGAGATCGAGCATGGATTCCATCGCGTACGTCGTGGCGGCGATGAAAGCGATCTTCTTGGCGACCGCCTCGTGCCGCGCGACCGGCAGTCCCCACTGCACGCGCTCGGCCGACCACTCGCGGGCGATGGCGAGCGACCGCTTGCCGGCGCTGATGCACATCGCGGGCAGCGACAGCCGGCCGGTGTTGAGCGTGGTCAGGGCGATCTTGAGGCCCTTGCCGGGGGCGCCGATGACGTTCTCGTCCGGGACGAAGACGTCGTGGAACCGGGTGACGCTGTTCTCCAGGCCGTGCAGCCCGAGGAACGCATTCCGCCGCTCGACCGTGATCCCCGGCGAGTCGCCCTCGACCACGAACGCGGTGATGCCCTTGTCGGGCACCCGGGCCATGACGACCAGCAGGGTCGCGATCGTGCCGTTGGTGGCCCACAGCTTGACGCCGTTGAGCCGGTAGCCGCCCTCGACCGGGGTGGCCTCGGTGGCGAGCCGGGCCGGGTCGGAGCCGACGTCGGGCTCGGTGAGCAGGAACGCGGACACCTCGCCGGCCGCCAGCCGGGGCAGGAACGCCTTCTTCTGGGCCGGGGTGCCGAAGATCTTGAGTGGCTGCGGGACGCCGATCGACTGGTGGGCCGACAGCATGGCGCCGACCGAGGCGCTGGCCGAGCCGACGAGGGTCAGCGCGCGGCAGTAGTGCAGGTTGGTGAGGCCGAGCCCGCCGTACTCCTTGTCGATCTTCATGCCGAACGCGCCGAGCCGGGCGAGGCCCTGGAAGACCTCGTCGGGGATGTGCGACTCGCGCTCGATCCGGGCGCCGTCCACCCCGGTGCGGGCGAACTCGCCGAGATCGCGGAGGAACTGGTCGGCGTCGGGCCGGGGCTGTTCGCTGGGCCAGGGATCGATCAGGTCGAGCCGGAACTTCCCGAGGAACAGCTCCTTGCCGAAGCTCGGTTTCCGCCACTCGGACTCGCGTGCGGCCTCGGCGACCTTTCGGGCCTGCCGTTCGTCGACATCGGTCTGATGGGGCTGAGTCGTGGTCACGGCTCCACCTCCCTATGGACGCCAGGTTACCGAGGCGTGTTACCCAGGGGTAGGTCTGAGCAACCATCTGTCACACCGATCTACAGGTGCTCCATGACGAGCACCGCCCACGAGTTCTCGAGCGCCTCGTAGTGGTGCGGGACGTCGCCCGGGAACGTGGCGTAGTCGCCGGGACCGAGCTCGATCGCCTCGCCGATCGGACCGGCCAGCACCCGCCCGGCGCCGACCACCATGTGCTCGATGCTGCCCGGAATGTGCGCGGCGGCCTCGCGCGGCTGGCCGGGCTCGAGCTCCATCACGTAGATGTCCCGCCGGGTGTGCGGCGAGCCGGCGGCGAGCAGGGTGACCACGAAGTCGGCCTCGTCGGCCTGCAGGCGCGGCCCCTCGCCGGCCCGGATCACCCGGATCTGGGCGACCGGCGGCTCGACCAGCCGGCTGAACGGCACGCCCAGCGCGACGCCGAGCGACCAGAGCGTCTCGATGCTGGGGTTGCCGGTGCCCGACTCGAGCTGGGAGAGCGTCGACTTGGCCAGCCCGGCCCGGCGGGCGAGCTCGGCCAGCGAGATGCCGACCCGCTCCCGTTCGCGCCGCAGGGCCGCGGCGATGGTGGCGAGCGGTGGCGTGGGCTGGTGCATGTTCGCTCCGTCGATCAGTTCGTTCGGTTTGACGAACGAGGCGGTCATCGTTCAGTATTTCAAACCATGCGTACGGTACAGCGAACGGATGCGGATCGCGCCCTGCTGCGTGACGCCGCCACGATCGCGGCCGCGATGGTCGCGGTGGGTGCGTCGTTCGGGGCGATCGCGATCGCGTACGGGCTGCCGGTGTGGGTGCCGTTCCTGATGTCGACGGTCGTGTTCGCCGGGGGTTCCCAGTTCCTGGCGGTCGGCCTGCTGGCGGCCGGCAACCCGCTCGCCGCCGTCTTCGCGGGCCTGCTGCTGAACGCCCGCCACCTGCCCTTCGGCCTGGCCGTGGGCGACGCGCTGGGCCCACGCCTGCGGGCGAAGGTGATCGGCAGCCACGTCCTGACCGACGAGGTCGCGGCGTTCACGCTGGCCGAGCCCGACCCCACCCGCCGGCGCCGGGTCTACTTCATCATCGGCGCGACGCTCTTCACGTCCTGGAACATCGGCACCGCCCTGGGCGTGCTGCTGGGCGGCGCCACCGGCAACCCGGACGCGCTGGGCCTGGACGCGGCGTTCCCGGCCGCCCTGATCGCCCTGATCATGCCGTCGCTGCGAGACCGGGCGACGCGGACCGTCGCCCTCACCGGCGCTGCCGTGGCCGTCCTGCTGACGCCCGTGCTGCCCGCGGGTCTGCCGGTGATCTGCGCGCTGGTGGGGCTGGTGACGCTGGTCCGCCCGCGCCGCCGAAGGAGGGACCAGCCATGCTGATCGCGGCGATCATCGCCCTGGGCGTCGGCACCTACAGCATGCGGCTCGGTGGCGTGCTGCTGCGCGGCCGGCTCAAGCTCTCCGCCACGCTCGAGCGCCTGCTCCCGATGGCCGCCGCCGCGCTGCTGGCCGCGCTGGCCGGGACCGCGGCGCTGATGGCCGGCACCGACTTCGCCGGCCCGGCCCGGCCGCTGGGTGTGCTCGTCGGCGGCGTCCTGGCCTGGCGGAAGGCGCCGTTCGTGGTGGTCGTCCTGGCGGCCGCGGCGACCGCGGCCCTGCTCCGGCTGGCCGGGGTGAGTTAGCCGGCAGCGAAATTCAGACCTTGTCGCCGATCTCGACCTGCGGCTTCGGGACGCGCATGCGGCGGAACGTCAGGCCGCGCATCACGCCGTACAGCTGGAGCGAGCCCACCCGAACCGTGGACTTCGGGACGCGCTCCTTCACCAGCTTCTTCACCCGGCGGGCGATCAGCACGCTGTCGACGATCACGGCGATCGCGAGCAGCGCCCACAGCACGTTGCTCGCCAGCTGGACGGCGGAGATCCGGACGGTCGAGCCGACCAGCACGATCAGCGCGCCGCCGAAGAACCACGTGCCGACCGTACGGCGCGAGTCGATGATGTCGCGGACCAGCTTGCGCTCGGGGCCGCGGTCGCGGGCCAGCAGGTAGCGCTCGTCGCCCTGACGCATGCCCTCGGCCGCCTCGGCGCGCTCGACCCGCTGCCGCTCGCGCATCTGCTTCATGGCCTCGCGGCGGTTGGCCGGCGCCTCGGCGTTGACCTTCCGGGCGTTGCTCTGCCGCTTGGGCGTGACCTGGCCGAGCTCCCGCTTGCTCGGGGTGTAGCCCTTGGCGCGGGGCGCGGCGCCGCTCACCTCCTCCTCAACCTCGGGAGTGGCGACGTCGGCGGACTTGCGGCGAAAAAGCGAGGACACGCTAGGAGAGTAGCCAAGCGGCGCGGTGCGAAGCACACCGCGCCGCCCAAATCTATAAATCAGAGACGTTCGACGTGTGCGCCGAGGGCGGCGAGCTTGTTCTCGAAGTCCTCGTAACCGCGGTTGATCAGGTCCACGCCGTAGACCCGCGAGGTGCCCTCGGCCGCCAGCGCCGCGATCAGGTGGGCGAAGCCCGCCCGCAGGTCGGGGATGACCAGGTCGGCCGCGTGCAGCTTGGACGGCCCGGCGATGACGGCCGAGTGCTTGAAGTTGCGCCGGCCGAAGCGGCAGGGCGTCCCGCCGAGGCAGTCCCGGTAGACCTGGATCGTCGCGCCCATCTGGTTCAGCGCGTCGGCGTAGCCGAGCCGCTGCTCGTACACCGTCTCGTGCATGATCGAGAGGCCGCGGGCCTGGGTCAGCGCCACCACCAGCGGCTGCTGCCAGTCGGTCATGAAGCCGGGGTGCACGTCGGTCTCGAGCGCGACCGGCTGGAGGTCGCCGCCCGGGTGCCAGAACTTGATGCCGCCCTCGGCGCCGGTGACGCCCGGCCGGGCGACCCGGTCATCGGTGATCTGGAACTCGCCGCCGATCGAGCGGAACACGTTCAGGAACGTCATCATGTCGGCCTGGCGGGCGCCGACCACGTCGATCTCGCCCTTGGTGGCGAGCGCGGCGGCGGCCCAGCTGGCGGCCTCGATCCGGTCCGGGATCGGCTTGTGCGCGTACCCGTGCAGCCTCGGCACACCCTCGATCTCGATGACCCGGTCGGTGTGGACCGTGATGATGCCGCCCATCTTCTGAAGCACGCAGATCAGGTCGATGATCTCGGGCTCGATGGCGGCGTTGCGCAGCTCGGTGACGCCCTCGGCGCGCACGGCGGTGAGCAGCACCTGCTCGGTGGCGCCGACGCTGGGGTAGGGCAGCTCGAGCTTGGCGCCCTTGAGCCCGTTCGGCGCGCTCAGGTGCATGCCCTCGGGCGCCTTGTCGACGACCGCGCCGAACTCGCGCAGCGCCTGGATGTGGAAGTCGATCGGCCGCGGGCCGATGTGGCAGCCGCCCAGGTCGGGAATGAACGCCCGGCCGAGCCGGTGCAGCAGCGGGCCGCAGAACAGGATCGGGATCCGGCTCGAGCCGGCGTGCACGTTGATCTCGTCGGTGCTGGCGCTCTCGACGTTGGTCGGGTCCATGACGATCTCGCCGTCGTCGGCGCCGTCGGTGACCTTGACGCCGTGCAGCTCGAGCAGGCCGCGGACGACCTCGACATCGCGGATGCGCGGCACGTCGTAGAGGCGGCTCGGCGTCTCGCCCAGCAGGGCGGCGACCATCGCCTTGGATACGAGGTTCTTGGCGCCACGGACCCGGATCTGGCCCTGCAGCGGCGTACCGCCGTGCACGACCAGGACATCGTCGGTCAACGTAACCTCCAGCCGGCGGGCGATCGAAGCGCCCGGAAGTGATCGACGGGCGGGGGTACCCGTTTCTGCAACCGGGGAAGCATAGCGTTGAGTGACAATAAAGAAAGTCGGCACAACGCCCAGGGGCCCGTGAAATGCTGATGATTAAGACAACAGAAAGGCACGATCACGCGGACTGCGCCTCTGTCGTTACCCAGAGTTACGGCTGGGGGTTACGGCAGGGCGAGCATCTGGTCGAGCGCGATCCGCGCGTGGTGCGCCGTGTCCGGGTCGACCGTGATCTGGTTGGGCACCCGGCCCGCGACCAGCTCCTCGAGCGCCCACACGAGGTGCGGCAGGTCGATCCGGTTCATCGTCGAGCAGTAGCAGACCGTGCGGTCCAGGAACATGATCTGCTTGTCCGGGTGGGCGAGAGCCATCCGGCGTACGAGATTGAGCTCCGTGCCCACCGCCCAGGCCGACCCCGCCGGCGCCGCGTCGAGCGCCTTGATGATGTATTCGGTCGAGCCGACCTGGTCGGCCGCCCGCACCACCTCGTGCTTGCACTCCGGGTGGACCAGCACGTTCACGCCCGGCACCCGCTCGCGCACCTCGCGCACGCTGTCGATGGTGAACCGGCCGTGCACCGAGCAGTGCCCCCGCCAGAGGATGATCCGGGCGTCGCGCAGCTGCTGGTCGGTGAGGCCGCCGTTCGGCTTGTGCGGGTCGTAGAGCACGCAGTCGTCGAGGTCGAAGCCCATCTCGAGCACCGCCGTGTTGCGCCCGAGGTGCTGGTCGGGCAGGAAGAAGACCTTCGAACCTTGCTCGTACGCCCAGGTCAGCGCCCGCTTGGCGTTGGACGACGTGCAGACGACGCCCTTGTTGCGGCCGACGAAGCCCTTGATGTCGGCCGACGAGTTCATGTAGGTGACCGGGACGACGTCGCCGGCGATGCCCAGGTCCTCGAAGTGCTCCCAGGCCGTCTGCACCTGGCCGAGCACCGCCATGTCGGCCATCGAGCAGCCGGCGGCGAGGTCGGGCAGGATCACCTTCTGCGCCGCGGTGGTCAGGATGTCGGCGCTCTCGGCCATGAAGTGCACGCCGCAGAACATGATGAACTCGGCGTCGGGACGGGCCGCGGCCTGCTGCGCGAGCTTGAACGAGTCGCCGGTGACGTCGGCGAACTGGATCACCTCGTCGCGCTGGTAGTGGTGCCCGAGCACGAAGACGCGGTCGCCGAGCGCGGCCTTGGCGGCGGTGGCGCGGGCGACCAGGTCGGGGTCGCTCGGCGCGGGCAGGTCGCCGGGACAGTCGACGCCGCGCTCGGAGGCGGGGTCGACGCCGCGGCCGAGCAGGAGGAGCGCCGTTGCGGAATTCGACGGTTCGGTCCAGGTCGAGGTCACGAATTCATCGTCGCACAGCGCGGGACGGCCATCTCCCGTGCGAACAGTGGCCTGCCACACTCGACCCGTGCGCGTACTGATCTGTCCGGACAAGTTCGCCGGCACCCTTTCCGCCCCCGCCGTCGCCGCCGCCGTGGCCTCCGGCTGGAACCCTTCCGACGACCTCGTGCTGCGGCCGCTCGCCGACGGCGGTCCCGGGTTCGTCGAGGTCCTGGCCGGAGCGCTCGACGGACGCCGGCTCGAGGTCGAGACGGTCGATCCGCTCGGCCGCCCGGCGCGCGGCGAGGTGCTGCTGGCCGGCAACACGGCCTACATCGAGAGCGCGCAGGCGTGCGGCCTGCACCTGCTCACCGGCGAGGAGCGGAACCCCAACACCACGACGTCGTACGGCCTGGGCCTGCTCATGCTCGCGGCGGTCGAGGCGGGCGCGGCCGAACTGGTCGTCGGGCTGGGCGGCTCGGCGACCAACGACGGCGGAGCGGGCATGCTGGCCGCGCTCGGCGCCGCGCCGGTCGACGTGGCCGGCTACGCGCTGCCCTACGGCGGCGCCTACCTGGCCTCGGCCGCGGCGCTGGGCGGTCAGCCGCGGTTGCGGGACGTGCGGCTGGTCGCGGCCACCGACGTCGACAGCCCGCTCACCGGCCTGCACGGCGCCAGCAAGGTTTTCGGCCCGCAGAAGGGCGCCACCGAGGAGGACGTGTTCCGCCTCGACGCCGCCCTCGAGCAGTTCGCCGGGGTGCTCGAGCGTGCCTTCGGCGTCACCGACCTCGAGGTCGCGCCCGGCGGCGGCGCGGCCGGCGGCATCGGGGCCGCCCTGATCGCCATGGGCGGCCGGGTCGTCTCCGGCATCGGCCTGGTCGGCACCCTGATCGGCCTGGAGAAGGAGCTGGACGCGGCGCACCTGGTGATCACCGGCGAGGGCTCGTTCGACCACCAGTCGCTGCGCGGGAAGGTGGTGGCCGGGATCGCCAACGGCGCCCGCGACCGGGGCCTGCCCTGCATCGTGGTCTGCGGCCGGAACGAGACCGGCTACCGCGAGGCGGCGAGCGCCGGCGTGACCGAGACGCTGTCCCTGACCGAGCACTTCGGCTCGGCGGAGACGGCGATGGCCGAGCCCGCCCGGGGCCTGCGTGAGCTGGCCGAGCGCCTTTCCCGGCAGTGGAGCAGGTGAACCGGGGTGACCTGGACCACCCGGATTGGGAATCATCCGGAACAGGGCTAGCGTTGGGTGGTACGGCAGACTTCGCACCCTGGCAGGGAGATACGCAGTGACCACTGAAGCGCACACCCACGCGACCGAGGCCGCCGCGCCGACCGGCGTCATCCTTACCGACGTCGCCGCGGTGAAGGTCAAGGCCCTGATCGAGCAGGAAGGGCGCGACGACCTGCGCCTGCGTATCGCCGTTCAGCCCGGTGGCTGCTCCGGCCTTCGCTACCAGCTCTTCTTCGACGAGCGTTCCCTGGACGGGGACATCGTCAGCGACTTCGGCGGTGTCGAGGTCGTCGTCGACCGGATGAGCTCGCCGTACCTGGCGGGCGCCACGATCGACTTCGCCGACCGCATCGACGCCCAGGGCTTCACGATCGACAACCCCAACGCGCAGAACTCCTGCGCCTGTGGCGACTCGTTCCACTGATCTCGCCCGCATAGCACGTCCCGACCGCAGGCCGTCCCGTTAACGGGGCGGCCTGCGGCGCGTAACCTGCCGGTAGGCTGCGTTGGTAAGGCTGCCCCCTGTTTCCCGACCCCCGAGGGCCGACATGAAGATCGCCGTCACCGGCTCGATCGCCACCGACCATCTGATGCACTTCCCGGGCCGGTTCGCCGACCAGCTCATCGCCGACCAGCTTCACAAGGTCTCGCTCTCGTTCCTCGTCGACGACCTGGTGGTCCGGCGTGGCGGCGTGGCCAGCAACATCTCGTTCGGCATGGGCAAGCTCGGCCTCCAGCCGATCCTGGTGGGCGCGGTCGGCGCCGATTTCGCCGACTACCGTTCGTGGCTCGAGCGGCACGGCGTGGACTGCGCGTCGGTGCACGTCAGCGAGGTGGCGCACACGGCCCGCTTCGTCTGCACCACCGACGACGACCTCAACCAGATCGCCTCGTTCTACGCCGGGGCGATGGCCGAGGCCCGCAACATCGAGCTCACGCCCGTCGACGCCCGCGCCGGGGGCCTCGACCTGGTGCTGATCAGCGCGAACGACCCGGCCGCGATGATCCGCCACTCGCAGGAGTGCCGGGCCCGGGGCTTCAAGTTCGCCGCCGACCCCTCGCAGCAGCTCGCCCGCATGGACGGCAGCGACGTGCTGACCCTGATCAGCGGCGCCGACTATCTGCTGACGAACGACTACGAGCGCTCGCTGCTGGAGACCAAGGCCGGCCTCACCCCCGAGCAGGTCCTCGAGCACGTGCGCATCCGGGTCACGACGCTGGGCAAGGACGGCGTCGAGATCACCGGGCGCGACATCGAGCGCATCCACGTGCCGGTCGCCCGGGACGTCATCCCCGACGACCCGACCGGCGTCGGGGACGGCTTCCGGGCCGGTTTCTTCGCGGCCGTCTCCTGGGGCCTGGGCCTCGAGCGGGCCGCGCAGGTCGGCTCGCTGGTGGCGGCGCTGGTCCTCGAGTCGGTCGGCCCGCAGGAGTACGACATCCGGGCCGAGGACTTCACCAAGCGGCTCGCCGACTCGTACGGCGACGAGGCCGCCGCCGAGATCAAGCCGTTCCTCCCCGCCTGAGCCCTGCCCTAGGGTGAGGTAATGGTCCTCGCCGTCTTCGCCGGGTTGCCCGGCGTCGGGAAGAGCACGCTCGCCGCGCGGGTGGCCACCGAGCTGCCCGCGGCGGTGCTCGCCGTCGACACGGTGGACTTTACGCTGCGGCGTTACGAGGTCGCCGAGTCACGGCCGGGATATGCGGCGTACGGCGTGGTGGCCGCGCTCGCCGAGCTCCAGCTCGAGATCGGCCACCACGTGATCATCGACGCGGTCAACCCGGTGAAGGCGGCCCGGCAGCTCTGGGTCGACCTGGCCGAGCGCCGCCAGGTGCCGCTGCGCGTGGTCGAGGTGGTCTGCGGCGACGACGCCGAGCACCGGCGCCGGGTCGAGGCGCGCTACGCGACGCGCGACCACGACGGCATCCCGGACTGGGTGCGGGTGCTCGAGCGGCAGCAGGAGTACGAGCCCTACCTGGGTCCCCGGCTCGTGGTCGACACGTTCCTGGCCAAGGAGCCGGTCGGCCCGGTCGTCGACTACCTCAGCTGACCCGCCGCACGTCGAACGCGTGCGGTTCGGGGGAGCCGAGATACTCCTGACCCTTCATCCGGCACCAGGCCGGCACGTCATTGGCCGCCGCCGGGTCGTCCGCGAGGACCCGGATCACCTCCCCCGGCCCGACACTTCCGATCTGCCGGGCGAGGGCGATGATCGGGAGGGGACAGCGCCGGCCGAGGCAGTCGAGGGTGAGCGAGGGGAGAAGGCCGTCCCCGATCGCGCCGCCCGCGTCCGCCGCGCTCACATCCCCGCCTCCTTCCGGATATTTGCCACTATTCCCGGCAGGACCGCGAGGAAGCGGTCGACCTCGGCCTCCGTCGTCGACCGGTGCAGCGAGATCCGCACGTTGCCGTGGCTGAGCACGCCCATCGCCTCGAGCACGTGACTCGGCCGCAGCGTCGAGGCCGTGCACGAGGAGCCGGACGAGACCGCGAACCCCTGGCGGTCCAGGGCATGCAGCAGGGCCTCGCCGTCCACGTACAGGCAGGAGAACGTGACCAGGTGCGGGAGCCGGTCGCGCGGATCGCCCACCACCTCGACGTCGGGCACGGTGGCCGGCACCCGCTCGCGGATCCGGTCGACCAGCGCGCTCAGCCGCAGCGCCTCGGCCGCCGCCTCGCCGAGCACGGCGCGCAGGCTCGCGGCGGCGGCCACCACGGCCGGGAGGTCGAGGGCGCCCGGCACGCCGGGGCGATAAAGATCATCCTGTGGGTACGGTGAGATCCACCGCACTCCCTTGCGCACCACGAGCACGCCCACGCCCGGCGGGCCGCCCCATTTGTGCGCGCTGGCGCTCAGCAGCGACCAGCCCGGCGGCACCGGATGACGGCCGATCGACTGGGCGGCGTCCACGTAGAGCGGCACGCCCGCCTCGTCGCAGTAGCCGGCGGCCGCGGCCACCGGCTGGACGGTGCCGGCCTCGTGACTGGCGCTGATCAGCGCGGCCAGGGCGACCCCTGGTGCGGAGACGGCCCGGTACCAGGCGTCGAGGTCGAGCCGACCGAGCCGGTCGACGCCGACCTCGGTGGATTCTCCCTTATGGGCGGCGTGCAGGACGGCGGAATGCTCGATCGCGGAGTGGACCAGGGTGGCGCCCCGGCGGCGTCCACCGGCGAGCCCGCCGAGCACGGCCGCCTGCGCCGCCTGCGTACCGGATGGCCAGAAGGAGAGCTCGTCCTCGCGTACGCCCAATGACTCGGCCATCGAAGCCTGCGCCGCCTCGCGCAGCCGTTGTGCCCGCCGGCTCGCGGAATAGAGCCGCGAGGGGTCGGCCCAGCCGTCCGCCAGTGCCGCCACCAGCGCCTCCGCCGCCACCGGATGCAGTGGAACGGCGGTGGCCGCGTCCATGTAGGCCGCCGGTCCGGCCGGAACGCCCGTGTCTCCCACCCGGAGAACGGTATCGTCCGTTTGTTGAGGAGTATCCGGGGGAGACGGAAGATCGGACCCCCGGAACCGGACGGTAGGGCCTGGTCGAGTAATGTGCGACCGTCGGTGACGCCTTGCCGCTCGTGTCCGTTTTCGGGCGAGGCGGCGCTGCTAAGGGAGGCAGAAGCAGGTGGGCGCAAAGGGTTCGGCCGCACGGCCGCGGATGGCAGTCCGGATCTCCGGGCTCGCTCTCGGCGGCGCGGGGCTGCTGATGATGCTCTCGGGTTGTTCGTTGCAGGACTTCGGGAGCAAGTTCGGCAACTTCGGGTGGCCCAGCAACGGCATCAGCCTGCAGGCACACAAGATGTACGACCTGTGGATCGGGTCCGTCATCGCCGCGCTGACCGTCGGCATCTTCGTGTGGGGCCTGATCTTCTGGTGCATCATCCGGTATCGCAAGCGCGGCGACGAGCTGCCCGTGCAGACCCGGTTCAACATGCCCATGGAGGTCCTCTACACGGTCACCCCGATCCTGGTGGTCGCGGTCCTCTTCTACTACACGGCGATCGTGCAGACCGACGTGGACAAGCTCTCCAAGAACCCCGACCAGGTCGTCCAGGTCGTGGCGTTCAAGTGGCAGTGGGAGTTCGACTACCGCGACGGCATGGGCAAGGACGCCAACACGGTCGCCTCGACCATCGGCTCGGCCGACGTGATCCCGCTGCTGGTCCTCCCGACCGGGGAGAAGATCCGGTTCGAGGAGACCTCCAAGGACGTCATCCACTCGTTCTGGGTCCCGGAGCTGCTGTTCAAGCGGGACGTGTTCCCGGGCAACGTACGCAACGTCTTCGAGGTGACCCTCGACAAGGAGGGCCGCTACGTCGGCCGCTGCGCCGAGCTCTGCGGGACGTACCACGCCTTCATGCAGTTCGAGCTGGTCGTCGTGTCGCCGGGCGACTTCGACAAGTTCCTCGCCGAGAAGAAGGGTGGCGCCACCACCCAGGAGGCGATGACGGCGATCGGCAAGGCGCCGTACGCGACGACCACCCAGCCGCTGAACACGCGCCGGCACATCGACAGCTGGAACCAGTTCAAAGATGCTGCCGGGAACTAGGGGACTGACGTGAAGACCGAGTACAAAATCTTCATCGGCGTTGCCGGCTTCCTCTTCGCCGCGGCCGCGCTCTACGGCTTCTGGACGCACGGCGAGACCGGTCATCTGGAGTGGATCGGCTTCGTCGCGCTGATCCTCTCCGGACTGCTCTGCACGATGTGCGGCACGTTCTTCTGGTTCGTCTCGCGGCGCATCGACCTCCGCCCGGAGGACCGCGAGGACGGCGAGATCGCCGAGGGCGCCGGTGAGATCGGCTTCTTCAGCCCGGGCAGCTACTGGCCGTTCGGCATCGCCCTGGCGGCGTCGGTCGCCGGCCTGGGCCTGGTGTTCTGGATGTGGTGGCTGATTGCGGTCGGCCTGATCATGGTGATCTTCTCGGCCAGCGCGATGCTCTTCGAGTACTACTCGGGCACCCGGCACACCGCCGAGCACTGAGCTGTTGCCGAAGGCCCGCGTTCCCCTCGGGGACGCGGGCCTTCGCTGTTTCTAGGCCGCTCGGCGCTGGTGGGGCACCTGGAGTTGCGGCCGGAGCTTCCAGCTCAGGTGCACGACGATCGGGGCCACTACCTCGGCGGCGCCGCAGCGGGTGCAGACCAGCTCGGGGCAGTCGTCGTGATCGTCGGGGCACGGTGGAACTTCGAACATCATGTCGCCGTCGCAGATCACACAGCGCAGCTCACGCTCGGACACGGGATGCTCCTGTCCTGGTGAATTACCCGAATGTGATTCAGACGCTGCCACGAATGGGCATCATCGCCGCGGATTAGCGGCGGCGTGTCTGATGCCTTTTCGTCATTCGTGACTTATTCGGCCTATTCGGCGGCCTTGGCCGTCTGCGCCGCCTCCACCCAGCGGGCCAGCTGAGCCGTCGCGGCCCCGGAGTCGATCGTTTCCTGGGCCCGGGCTATTCCGGCCCGCAGCGTGTCTCTGAAGTCGCCGGGGAAGCCGTTCTGGGCGGCGATGGCGGCCGCCGCGTTCAAAACCACGGCATCGCGTACGGCGCCCGGCTCGCCGGCGAACGTCCGGTGCGCCACCTGGGCGTTGAACGCCACGTCGTCGCCGCGCAGGTCGGCCGGTTGGCTGCGGGGCAGGCCGAGCTCGACCGAGTCGATCAGGAGCTCCTCGACGGCGCCGCCGCGGGCCATCCACACCCGGGTCGGGGCGGCGGTGGTGAACTCGTCCAGGCCGTCCTCGCCCCGCACCACCAGCGCCGAGTCGCCGCGGTTGGCGAACACCGCGGCCATCACCGGCGCCATCCGCAGGTCGAAGCAGCCGACCATGGCCGCGGTCGGCCGGGCCGGGTTGGTCAGCGGGCCGAGCACGTTGAAGAACGTCGGCACGCCCAGCTCGCGGCGGGTGACGGCGGCGTGCCGCATGCCGGGGTGGTAGCGGGCGGCGAAGCAGAACCCGATGCCGGCCTCGGCCACCGTGCGGGCCACGCCCGCGGGGCCGAGGTCGAGCGGGATGCCGAAGTGCTCGAGCAGGTCGGCGGTGCCGGTCGTGGACGACGCCGAGCGGTTGCCGTGCTTGACCACGGTGACGCCGGAGGCGGCCGTGATGATCGCGGCCATCGTCGAGATGTTCACGGTGTTGGCCCGGTCGCCGCCGGTGCCGACCACGTCGACGGCCGAGGTGCGCGTCTTCTCCGGCAGCTCGACCAGCGTCGCCGCGCCGAGCATGGCCTCGACCAGGCCGGCCAGCTCGCGCGGGGTCTCGCCCTTGGCGCGCAGGGCCATCGCGAACCCGGCGATCTGCACGGGCGTGGCGTTGCCCGCCATGATCTCGCCCATCGCCCAGGCCGTGTCGGCCGTGGCCAGTTCCTCGCCGCGCAGCAGGGCGCTCGTCAGGTTCGGCCAGGTACGTGCGCCCATGACGGGGCCTCCGGGGGAAGGTCTGAAGGGAAGAGGATCAGCCGAGGTGGCCCAGCGTGCCCAGCGGGATCGCGCCGTTGCGGCGGGCCCGCAGCATGGCGGCGATCGTCTGGCCGGTGGTGACCGGGTCGAGCGGGTAGGTCAGGGTCTGGTCGACCTGGGCGTAGGCGGCGAGCCAGCGGTCGGCGGCGCGGGCCAGCACGACGCAGACGGGCGGGGGAGTCGCGTACTCGTCCTTGGTCTGCCGGGCGATGCCGAGGCCGCCCGCGGGAGCCGCCTCGCCGTCCAGCACCATCAGGTCGATCTCGTACTTGTCGAGAATGATGCGGCACTCTTCCCACGTCGAGGCGTCGACGAACTCGACCGCGAGATCGGCGGCGGGGCGGGTGCCGATGGCCATCCGGATCCGGTCGCGAACCGCGATGTCGTCGCTGTAGAGCAGGACCGTGTAGAGATCCGGCCGCGGAGTCGCCTGTGCGTCGCTGTCGCTCATGTTTGGCCTTAGTTCCGGTCGTGGGTGGTGGGCGGGGCGGTTGGATGGGCCCGGTTCACGTCGAGTTAGGTGCGCGCTGATCGTACCGAATCCGGTTATCCGCCGTCGGTCTGGCCTGTGACTCTCGTCGCTGCCGCCCGGGCCGCCTCCTGCGCCTCCTGGCGGTCCAGCGCGCGGTCGATCCGGCGGGCTTCCCGTTCGGACTGCTTGATCCACTGCATGACCAGGATGCCCAGCATGGTGACGCTCACGAACTCGCCGCCGGCCCACAGGATGCCGCCCGCCAGCACCTGGTCGTCCCAGGGGTTCGACCAGGTCAGGTGCAGGCTCGGGTAGTAGTCGCCGGCCAGCAGCGTCTTGCTCTGCATGATGGTCAGGCCGAGGACCGTGTGGAACGGCACGGAAAGCACCATGAGCAGCGCGCGGCCGGGGTAGGGCCAGCGGTTCGGCAGCGGGTCGAGGCCGAGCAGCGGCCAGAAGAACAGGCAGCCGGTCACGATGAAGTGGACGTGCACGAGCTCGTGCAGCCAGGCGTGCTCGAGGGACGCGCGGTACAGCCCGGTGAAGTAGAGGATGAACGGGTTCGCGATGAAGATGCCGAAGGCGACCAGCGGAAACGTCAGAACCTTGGCCACCCGGCTGTGGATGACGGCCAGCAGCGTCTTGCGGCTCGTGCCGTGCAGGGTGCGCAGGGCGAGCGTCACCGGGGCGCCGAGCGCCAGGAAGATCGGCCCGACCATCGCCAGCACCATGTGCTGGACCATGTGCACCGAGAGCAGCGTGTCGTCGTACGCCTCGATGCCGGTGACCGTGACCGCCGCGATCGAGCCCAGTCCACCGACGACGAAGGCCACCGTGCGCCCGGCCGGCCAGTGGTCGCCGCGCAGCCGGAGCTTGTAGACGCCATAGCCGTACAGCGCGGCCGCGACCAGCAGGAACAGTCCGACCAGGCTCGCCAGGTGAAGGCCGCTGAAGATCGAGGCGGCCGTGAACGGCGGAAGAACAGTATCCCCGGCCGAGGCGAGCGGCGTGGGCGTTTCGACTAGCTGCACCACTCGAGGCTAGGCCCATCCGGTCGATCACCGTTCTTCCGGGCTGCGACTCGTGCCGGATTCCACCCCCCGCGGCACGTTGGACTGATCGCGGGGCAATAATGAGCCCGTGACAGCGGCCTCAGCCATCGACAAGAGCAGGATCCACTCCCTGACCCGACCGAACATGGTCAGTGTCGGGACGATCGTGTGGCTCTCCAGCGAACTCATGTTCTTCGCGGCGTTGTTCGCCATGTACTTCGCGATCCGTGCGGCGGATTACAGCATGTGGGAGGAGCACACCCCCGAGCTGAAGATCCCGTACGCGACGACCTTCACGGTGATCCTGGTGCTCTCCTCGGTCACCTGCCAGTTCGGCGTGTTCGCGGCGGAGAAGGGCGACGTCTTCGCGCTGCGGCGCTGGTTCACGATCACCTTCGTGATGGGCCTGATCTTCGTGCTCGGCCAGGCCAACGAGTACCACAACCTCGTCCGTGAGGGCATCAAGCTCAACGGCGACGGTTACGGCTCGATGTTCTACCTCACGACCGGCTTCCACGGCCTGCACGTCACCGGTGGTCTGATCGCCTTCATCGTCTACATGATCCGTACGACGATGGGCCGTTTCACCCCGGCGCAGGCCACGTCGGCGATCGTCGTGTCGTACTACTGGCACTTCGTGGACGTCGTGTGGATCGCGCTCTACCTCATGATCTATTGGCTGAAGTAGAACCGCGCCCGTCCATGAGCTTCAGGTCGAAAACCAGAAGGATCCAGCCCATGACTTCACACACCCCCGCCGGTCGGCGATTCCGGGGGCTGTTCACCCGGCGGCGCGGGGCGCCGAGCCGGGCGCGCCGTCGTTTCGGTGCGGCGGCGCGCATGCTGGCCGCGCTCGCCCTCGCCGGCGGCGTGTACACCGCGTTCGCCCCCGGCGCCTTCGCCGAGGACAACGTGCAGCTCTCCGCCACCGCGCAGGAGGGCAAGCAGCTGTACGACAACAGCTGCATCACCTGCCACGGGCGCGACGCGCAGGGTGTGCCGGGCCGCGGACCGAGCCTGATCGGCGTCGGGTCGGCCTCGGTGGAGTTCCAGGTGGGCACCGGCCGCATGCCGATGACCCGCCAGGAGGCTCAGGCCGAGGAGAAGAAGCCGCAGTTCGACAAGACGCAGACCAAGCAGCTGGGGCAGTACATCCAGGAGCTCGGCGGCGGTCCCGAGCTGCCGGCCGACGGCAAGTTCACCGAAGACCTCAAGGAGAACCCGGACGCGCTGGCCCGCGGCGGCGAGCTGTTCCGCGTCAACTGCACCTCCTGCCACGGCTTCGGCGGCGCCGGCGGTGCGCTCTCCTCCGGCAAGTACGCGCCGAGCCTGCACGACGTCAGCCCCGAGCACCTCTACGCGGCCATGCTGACCGGCCCGCAGAACATGCCGGTGTTCGGTGACAACGAGCTCACGCCGGAACAGAAGCGCGAGATCATCACGTACGTCACCGTGCAGCTCCAGGACGACAAGGACCCGGGTGGCCTGTTCAACCTCGGCCGGTACGGCCCGGTCACCGAGGGACTGGCTATCTTTGGGGTAGGCATTGTGCTCCTGGTCTTCACGACGCTGTGGATTGCGGGGAAGTCATGACGACGCTGCACGACGAGCCGGAAGCGATCGACGTGAACGACCCGCGCCTGAGCCGGTTCGAGATCGTCAAGGAAGGCGCCCGGCGGGACGAGATCGAGATCGTCACGTACGAGTCGCAGTTCCACGGCGTGGACTCCAAGGCCGAGAAGCGCGTCGTGCGCAACATCGCCCTGCTGTTCCTGATCGCCGGGGTGGCCGGGCTCGCGTTCATGGGCTTCTACATCTGGTGGCCCTGGGAGTTCGAGCTCGGCGACACGCTGAGCGACTACTACACGCCGCTGCTCGGCATCTCGCTCGGCATCGCGTTGTTCGGCGTCGGCTTCGCGATCCTGGCCTGGGCCAAGAAGCTGCTGCCGCACGAGGTGTCGATCCAGCAGCGGCACAACGGCGGGTCGCCGTCCGACGAGCAGCTCATCACCGGCCAGACCATGGCCTTCGTGGGCGAGGAGCTGGCCGTGGGCGTCCAGCGCCGGCCGCTGCTCAAGGGCGCGATCGCCATCGGCCTCGCGCCGCTCGGCCTGGCCGCCGCGGCGCCGCTGATCGGCGGCCTCATCGAGAACCCGCACAAGGACGACCCGCCGTTCATGTTCTCGACGGGCTTCAACCCGAAGAACAACGGCGGCAACCTGGTGCGGCTGACCCGGCAGGACGGCACGCCGCTGCGTCCCGACGACGTCAGCACCGGCGGCCAGCTCACGGTGTTCCCCGGCATCCCCGGCGGCTCCACCAACGAGTGGGCCGACTCGCCGACCCTGCTGATCCACCTGCGGCCCGACGACGCCCAGCTGACCAGGGCGAACGCCGACGCCGACCCGCGGAACAAGGGCTCGTTGTGGGGTGACTACGTCGCGTACTCGAAGATCTGCACGCACGCCGGTTGCCCGGCCAGCCTGTACGAGCAGCAGACCAACCGTCTGCTCTGCCCGTGCCACCAGTCGCAGTTCCTCATCACCCGGAACGCGCAGCCGATCTTCGGTCCGGCCACGCGGCGTCTGCCGATGCTGCCACTGGGCGTGGACGACGAGGGCTACTTCGTGGCATTGTCCGACTACAGGGACACCGTCGGACCCGACTTCTGGGAGCGGCCGTGAAGCGCCGGAAAGTTGATCTCGCGCAGGCGCCCGTCACCTTCGCCAAGGGGGTAGACGAGCGGTACAAGGCTGCCACCCCGCTGCGGGGGCTGCTCAACAAGGTCTTCCCCGACCACTGGTCATTCCTGCTCGGGGAGATCGCCCTCTTCTCCTTCATCATCCTGCTGCTCACCGGCACCTTCCTGACCCTCTTCTTCGACCCGTCGATGAAGGAGGTCGCCTACCAGGGCGCCTACCCGGCCCTGCGCGGCACGGAGATGTCGGCGGCGTACGAGTCGACCCTGCGCCTCTCCTTCGAGGTGCGCGGCGGCCTGTTCCTGCGGCAGATGCACCACTGGGCGGCGCTGCTGTTCATGGCGGCGATCGTCGTGCACATGGCCCGCACGTTCTTCACCGGCGCGTTCCGCAAGCCGCGCGAGGCGAACTGGGCGATCGGCGTCGTCCTGTTCCTGCTCGGCTTCCTGGCCGGCTTCACCGGCTACTCGCTGCCGGACGACGGCCTCTCCGGCACCGGCCTGCGCATCGCCTCGGCGATCATGCTGTCCATCCCGGTGGCCGGCACCTGGATCTCGGCCTCGATCTTCGGCGGCGAGTTCCCGGGCCACCTGATCATCGGCCGGTTCTACATCGCGCACGTGCTGCTGATCCCGGGCGGCCTGCTCGCCCTGATCAGCGTCCACCTGGGCCTGGTCTTCGCGCAGAAGCACACCCAGTGGCCCGGCCCGATGCGCACGAACACGAACGTGGTCGGCGAGCGGATGTTCCCGCGCTACGCGCTCAAGCAGGGCGGCTTCTTCATGGCCGTCTTCGGCACCGTGGCGCTGATGGCGGGTCTGTTCCAGATCAACCCGATCTGGCTGTTCGGGCCGTACCGCGCCTCCGAGGTGTCCTCGGCGTCGCAGCCCGACTGGTACGTCATGTTCATGGACGGCCTGGTCCGTCTCATGCCGAACTGGCAGATCTACATCCCGATCGGGAACGGCTACAGCATCCCGCCCCTGTTCTGGCCCGCGGTGGTCGGCCTCGGCGCGCTCACCACGGTCCCGATGTTCTACCCGTGGATCGAGGCCCGGCGCACCAAGGACAAGGCGATCCACAACCTGCTCCAGCGTCCGCGCGACAACCCGGAGCGGGTCGGCATCGGCGCCATGGCGTTCACGTTCTTCATCGTCGCCACGCTCTCCGGCGGCAACGACGTGATCGCCGACAAGTTCCACATCAGCCTGAACGCGATGACCTGGGCCGGCCGCATCGGCTTGCTGGTCGGGCCGCCGCTGGCGTACTTCATCGCGGTCCGCGTCTGCCTGGGTCTCCAGCAGCACGACCGCGAGGTCCTGGCCCACGGCGTGGAGACCGGCATCATCCGCCGCCTCCCGAACGGCCAGTTCATCGAGGTCCACCAGCCGCTCGGCCCGGTCGACGACCACGGTCACCCGATCCCGCTCGAGTACGGCGGCTGGGTCGTGCCGAAGAAGATGAACCGCGTGGGCGCCCTGGCGCCGGCGATCAAGGGCTTCTTCTTCCCGGTCGAGAAGCCGGCCGAGGCGCCGGTGTCCCCCGGCATGCCGCCGGTGAGCGCCCGCGACGAGCGCGAGGAAATCACGTCCGGCCGGTAACGCACAGCGCAACGCGAAAGGGGCCCGCTTCGGCGGGCCCCTTTTCGCATCTCACGCCCGGGCCGTCTCACGCTTGGGCCGTCTCGGGCCTGGGTGGTCTCGGGCCTGGGTCGTCTCGGGCCTGGGTCGTCTCGCGCCCGGCCGTCTCACGCCCGCGCCGGCTCACGGGTTGGGCTCGGGCTGATTCGGGCTCGGGCTCGGGGCGGCTCATGCCCGCGCTGGCTCATGCCCGCGCTGGCTCATGCCCGCGCTGGCTCATGCCCGCGCTGGCTCATGCCCTGGGTCGGCTCACGCCCGCGTCGGCTCACGCCCGCGTCGGCTCACGCCCGCGTCGGCTCACGCCCGCGTCGGCTCGCGCTGGCTTGGGCTCGCGCTCGCGCTCGAATGCACCGTCTCGTGCCCGGGCCTGGGCCGTTCAAGCCCGCGCCGTTCACACCCGTGCCCGATTTGCACCCGCGCTTGGTGATCGCGTCGCGGTTCGCCGCCTTGTCGCGGGCGTCGGGCCCTGCCGAGCCTGGCCTTGCGCTCGGCGGCGGCAACCTTGGTCAGGCGCGGGCGCGGGGCGCGGGCGCGGGGCGCGGGCGCGGGCGCGGGGCGCGGGCGCGGGGCGCGGGGCGCGGGCGCGGGGCGCGGGGCGCGGGCGCGGGGCGCGGGCGCGGGGCGCGGGCGCGGGGCGCGGGCGCGGGGCGCGGGGTCAGTCGGCGTCGGGGAGGCCGATCGCGAAGGCGTCCTCGAGGTCGTGCTTCGAGTAGGCGCGGAACGCGATGTGCGACTCCGTGTTGAGCACGCCGGGGGTTTTGGAGATCTTGCCGGCGATGACCTCGGCGATGTCGTCGAAGTGCGGGACGCGGACGATGGCGATGAGGTCGACGTTGCCGGCCACCGAGTAGACCTCGCTGACGCCGTCGAGGGCCGCGAGCGCCTCGGCGACCTCGGGGATCGAGTCGGTGGCGCAGTCGATGTGCACGATCGCGGTGTTCACCTGGGCTCCTCGACGATGAGAGAGACGGGACGATGGGAGGCGGGATCTTTCGCCGACCATGGTATCGGCGACGGCGCGGTCAGACTCGGACGGTCAGGCCGTTCGGTGCGCGGATCGCGTCGGTCAGGCTTTCGCCGGGGAGGACCTCGGCCCCGGGCCAGACAACCGCACGGGCGACGTCGCCCCCCACCCGGGCATGCGGGCCGATGACGCAGTCGACGACGGCCCCGGAGACCACAGCCGTGGGGTCGATCAGGGTCTGACCATTCGCGGCGTGCAAATTGGCGCTGAGGTAGTCGGCAGGCGTGCCGGTGTCGATGTAGGCGCCCTCGTAACCGATCAGCTCGAGCTCGCCCGCCGCCTCGGCCGGACGCCAGCTCGAATGCACGAGGGTGTCGTGGTCCTCGGTCAGGTCGCGGACGTGGCGCCACGGGAGGAGCGAGAAGCCGGCGAAACGGTGGCCGCTGAAGCCGCCGGTCTCGCCGGGACGGTTCGGCAGCGTGAGCATGCGCACCGTTTCCCCGGACCAACCGTCCAGCATGGCCGCCACGTCCTTGCCGGGGGACCGCAGCGGGTCGGCGAGGTAGGCGTCGGCGTTGCCGATCAGAACGCCGCGTCCGTCGATCCAGGACTTGAGGCGCGCGACGCCGCCGGTGGTGCCGAGCGGGCCATCGTGCTCGACCGAGAGGTGGGCCCGGCCGCCCACGTGCGCGACGATCATCGGCGCCAGGTAGGCGGCGTTGACGGCGACGGTGGCGGGGGAGTCGAAGCCGAGGGCGGCGACGCGGGCCAGGGCCCGGTCGAGCAGCGGGACGTTGCCGACCGGGCAGAGGGCCTTGGGGAGCCGCTCGGTGAGGGGACGGAGACGCCGGCCCTCGCCGGCGGCCAGGATCAGCGCGCAGACGGGCGTCACCGCGGGACTATGCCGTACGTGTTCAGCACGAGAGCCGTGTTGGCGCTGAGCCGCGGGAGGTCGTCGACCGGGAACCAGGCCGCCTCGAGGACCTCGGCGCCGTCGACCACCAGCGGCGTGGACGACGCCGGGACGTACGCGAAGAAGATCGTGTCGACCACGCCCACGACGTGGACGATGGCGTTGGGCGAGCCGGCCGTCATGTCGGCCGGCTCCACGCGTACGCCGGTCTCCTCGAAAAGCTCCCGGGCCGCGCCCACCACCGGCTGTTCCCGCTTCTTGAGCAGGCCGGCCGGCAGGCCCCAGCCGCCGCGATGCGGCTGGCGCAGGAGCAGCAGGCGCTCGGGTCCGCCGTTCGCCGCCGCCTCCGAGTCGCGCAGGACGGTGACCGCGCCCACCAGATATCTCGGCGCGACGAGCTTGGCCACGAAACGGCGAGCGGGCAGCGGCATCCGATAGAACGTGAGGTACGCCAGGCCGCGCACACGCCGAGGGAAATTCACGTCGCCAAGGCTAGCGGGGGCGGCTGTGAACTCAGTCGGGGTGGTCGACGAGGGCGATCAGCTGCTCGACCACCGCGTCCGGCTCGAGGTTGCGCTCGCACACCGCGACCAGCATCGTCTCGAGGTCGGGATACCCCAGCTCCTCGGCCAGCCGGCGCAGCGGCACCTCGCTGGCCAGCCCCCGGTCGTGCTTGCGGAGGGTGAGGCCGATCGTCGCCCGGCCGAGCTTCACCTTGTCGGCGATGCTCATGCCCGGCTCGTTCTTGTCGTCGAAGTAGCGGTTGATCGAGAGCTGCGCCTGGCTCGACTTCACGAAGCCGAGCCACTCCTTGCGGGGGCCGCGCGGCGCGTTCGGCTCGAGCTCGACGTGCTGGTCGGACTCGGAGAAGATCTCGACGACGTCGCCGTCGCGCAGCTGCGAGCTGAGCGGGGCCAGCCGACCGTTGATCGTGGCGGCCAGGCACTGGTCGCCCTTCTCCGAGCTCAGCTCGTAGGCCAGGTCGACCGGGGTGGAGCCGCTGGGCAGCTCGACCGCCTGGCCGTGGGCGAAGACCGTGATCTGGGCCTCGGCGAGGTCGCAGCGCAGCGAGGAGAGGAACTGGGCGGCGTCGTTGGTGTCCTGCTGCCAGTCGAGCACCCGCTTGAGCCAGGACAGCTGGTCGGCGCCGGACGGGTCGGCGGTCTCCGCGTCCTTCGGGTAGCGGTAGCCGGTGGCCACGCCGTACTCCGAGTAGCGGTGCATCGCCTCGGTGCGGATCAGCACCTCGACCAGGCGGCCGTCGGGGCCGGTCACGGTCGTGTGGAGCGAGCGGTACAGGTTGTTCTTGGGCGAGGCGATGAAGTCCTTGAACCGGCCGGCGACCGGGCGCCACTGGCCGTGGATCGCGCCGAGCGCCGCGTAACAGTCGGTGGCCGGGCCGTCGACGATCACCGCGATCCGGGGCAGGTCGAACGGGACCGGATGGTCGCCGGCGACCGTGTCCTTCCAGATCGAGTAGTAGTGCCTCGGGCGGGCCGTGACCACGGCCGTCACCCGCTGGCGGCGCAGGGCCGCGCGGGCCTTGCCGGTCACCTCGGTGAGGTAGTCCCCCCAGCCCGGGCGGTTCTTCACGTGGTCGTCGATGCGCGCGTACGAGTCGGGCTCGAGGTGGTAGAGCACCACGTCGTCGAGGTCGCGCTTGAGGGCCTGGATGCCGAGGCGGTCGCAGAGCGGGACCAGCACGTCGAGGGTGGCGGTGGCGATCCGGGCGCGGCTGGCGGGGGAGCGTGCATCGAGCGTACGCATGTTGTGCAGCCGGTCGGCGAGCTTGATCACCAGGACTCGGACGTCCTTGCCGGCCGCCACGATCATCTTGCGGATGGTCTCGGCCTCGGCCGCCTTGCCGTAGAACGCCTTGTCGAACTTGGTCACGCCGTCGACCAGGTGGGTCACCTCGGGCCCGAAGTCGCTGTGCAGCGCCTCGAGGGTGTAGCTCGTGTCCTCGACCGTGTCGTGCAGCAGGGCCGCGACCAGGGTCGTCGTGTCCATGCCGAGCTCGGCGCAGATCTGGGCGACGGCCAGCGGATGCGTGATGTAAGGATCGCCGGACTTGCGCATCTGGCCGCGGTGCATGTTCTCCGCGATGGCGTAGCTGCGGCGGAGCACGCCGGCGTCGGCGGAGGGGTGGATGCCGCGGTGGGTCTTGGTGAGTTTCGCGACCGGGTCGTCGTCGTTGCCCGGGAAACTCAGAAAGGACCGGAGCCGCTGGGAGATGGATTGCTCGGCGGGCACTTGCGTGGGGAGGGCACGTCCAAGGGCGGCGCCGTGGCCGGCGTCGACGTCCACTGGACACCCCCTCACCGCTCGGTCGCCCGGCACCCGACGGGCGCCACGCGATCCGCCTGGCAAATCGCCGTGAAGTCACCCGAACCATGCCCGGTGAATCCACTTGCCTTACAGCCTAAGCGAGCGAGCGTCATCCGAACGGTCAGTTACGGATGAGCGAACGGCCGAGTCTTTGCCCGCTGCTGCGGCTTCTGCCCGGTTGAGCAGGGCGGTGAAGCGCGCGGCGCCACGAACCGGTGACACCCAGTCGCCGGAGGTTTCCACCAACCGGGTGTCCGCCCGTTCGAGCCAGGCGAGGATCCGCTCGCTCTCCTCGGCGGTCGCGGCGGGGACCGGACCCGGTCCGGGTAGGACCGTCTCGGCCGTCATCCGGACCGCGTCGAGGGTCGGCCGGGGGTGCTGGCGAGGCGGCGAGGTGGCGGCCGCGGCGAGCCGGCCGTGCCGGACCACGACGATCTCCCACCCGCCGATGTCGTCGCGCCGGGCGGCCACGATCTCCGCCAGACGGGTCAAAGCGGACAGGCGCTGCATGCGGACCGTGGCCCGGAGCAGGGCGATCAGGCGGGAGCGGAGCACGGCGGCCTCCTCGTACCGCCGGACCTCGGAGAGGGCGTCGATGCGGCCCATCAGGGCGGCGACCA
Organism: Actinoplanes sp. NPDC051537; assembly: GCF_055586105.1. Lineage (NCBI taxonomy): Bacteria > Bacillati > Actinomycetota > Actinomycetes > Micromonosporales > Micromonosporaceae > Actinoplanes > Actinoplanes sp. NPDC051537. Next base: position 186,290 of record NZ_JBVJIU010000011.1, on the reverse strand, counting down.
CGATCTCGGGATCACCGTGGATGGCCGTCCGGAAGGGGAGGGCGGCCGTCTCCGCGTACGCCTCCGGAGTGATCTTGTGTTCGCAAGGCGCGGGGCATCGGCCGAGCTCGGCCAGGGCGCACGCGGGGGTCGGGGTGCGGATCGAGAGCGCGTGGGCGCACTGGCGCAAGGGGAGCGCGTCGTAGACACCGGCCGCGGCCAGCTCGGCGGTGCGGCGCGAGGAGAACGGCCCGAGATAGGCCGCGTCGTCGTCGGCCAGGCGCCGGACCACCGACAGGCGGGGGTAGACCTCGGTGGTCAGCTTGAGCCAGACCACCCGATCGGGATATTTCGACCTGCGGTTGTACGGCGGGGAGTGTGCCGCGATCAGCCGGAGCTCGCGGACCTCGGCCTCGAGCGAGTGGGCGCACTCGACCGCCTCGACCCGGGTCGCGGCGCCGAGCATCTCCGAGATGCGCGCCCTCTTCTCGCTGGCGGTGAAGTAGCTGCGGACGCGCTTGGCGATGTCCTTCGACGTGCCGACGTAGAGCGGGCGGTCGTCGGCGGCCCGGAACACGTAGACCCCGGGCACGTGCGGCAGGCCGTCGGCCAGGTGGCGCTGGCGGCGCTGGGTCGGGGTGACCGCCTTGGCGAACTCGATCGCGTCACCGAGCGTGTGCACCCGGAAGCTGCCGAGGCGCTCGATCAGGCCGTGCAGCACGTCGACGGTGGCCCGGGCGTCGTCGAGCGCGCGGTGGGTGGGCTGGACCGCGGCGTGGAAGAACTGGGCGAGCGTGCCGAGCTTGCGGTTGGGCACCTCGTCGCGGGTGAGCGCCCGGCGGGCCACGGCGGCCGTGTCGAGCACCCGGGGGTTGGGCCACTGGTAGCCGTGCCGGGCGCAGGCCGCCTTGAGGAAGCCGACGTCGTAGGGCGCGTTGTGCGCCACCAGCACCGACCCGCGCAGGAACTCGAGCAGGCTGGGCAGCACCGTCTCGATCGGCGGGGCCGGGGCCAGCATCGCGTCGGTGATGCCGGTCAGGACGGTGATGAACGCCGGGATGCGCTCGCCCGGGTTGACCAGGGTCGCGAAAACGCCCAGCTCCTCGCCCGCGCGGACCTTGACCGCGCCGATCTCGGTGACGCCGGCGCCGTCGGCCGCGCCGCCGGTCGTCTCCAGGTCGAGCACCACGAACGTGGTGTCGGCCAGGGAGAGGGCCGCCGGGTCGACCGAGCCGTCGGCGGCGAGAAGCGTGTCCAGAGTGCCCTGGACGTATGCGGGTTGTGCCACGGCGGGGAGATTAGAGAGGGGGTACGACAGAAATGTCGCGCCGCCGGTCGGTGCACCTTTGGTTCGCGTTTCGGCTCGCCGCAAAAGATCACTTGCTTCGACAAGCTTTTCCGCTGCCCACGGTGTGAGAATGGGTAGATGTCCGAGCCTTCGTTTCCCGGCGACCGCCCCGCGGAGGAGGCGGCGGCTGTCCTGGCTGGGCTCGCTCAAGACGAGGAGTTCGTCCCGGAACCGGTCCTGCCCGAGCCCGTCCGTCAGCGCATCACCACACTGGCGGCCGCCGCGCTGCCCGGGCTGCCGGGCGACGAGATCCCGGTCGTGCTGCGGCGGGTCGCCCGGTTCGCCCCGAACCGGCGGGCTCGCCTCGGCGGTCGCGAGATCGCCGCGCAACTGACCTCGGACCCGCTCTTCCGTCAGCGGATCAGCGGCAAGGTCATCACCGACGCGGGCGACCTCGGCGCCGCCGTGTCGGCCGGCATGGCCCCGGCCGCCGCCGACCCGGTCGAGGTCGCCGCGCTGGCCTACCTGGCCCGGCCCGACGGCTGGCGCGACCTGGTCGAGGGCGCCGGCGACGCGGTCCGGGCCGAGGCCGACAGCGCCGCGGTGGAGAACCGCATCCGCGAGGCCGAGCATCGGGCCGTCCGCGCCGAGCACGACCGCACGGTGGCCAAGGTCGAGGCCGACAAGCTGCGCGACGAGCTGGCCCGGGTGCGCGAGGAGCTGGGCCAGCTGCGGGAGGAGTCCCGGTCGACGTCGAAGGCGCTGCGCGAGGCGCAGGCCGGCCAGAAACGCGCGAGCGACCTGCTGGCCACGGAGAAGGGGCGCGCGTCGCGCGTCGCGGCCGATCACGATGCCGAGGTACGCCGCCTGAAGACCCGCCTCGCGGAGGCCGAGACGCAGGCCGCGAACGGCAAGCAGAGCGCCAAGGACGCCCGCGCCGCCGACGACGCCCGGCTCTGGCTGCTCATCGAGACCATCGGCCAGGCCGCCTCGGGTCTGCGCCGCGAGCTGGCGCTGGGCCCGTCCGACAAGCTGCCCGCCGATTTCGTCGCCGACATCGCCGCCGACCGGCCGGGCCAGCCCGAGCGGTCCCGCGCCCGGGCCCAGGACACCGACGACCCGGGCCGGCTCGACCAGCTGCTCGCGCTGCCGCGGGCGCATCTGGTGGTGGACGGCTACAACGTGACCAAGCGCGGCTTCGCCGAGATGTCGCTCGAGCAGCAGCGCAAGCGGCTGATCACCGGCCTCGGCGGGATCGCGGCGCAGACCGGCGACGAGGTCACCGTGGTCTTCGACGGCGCGGAGCGGGTGCACGGCCTGCCGCCGGCCCCGCGCGGCGTACGCGTCCTGTTCTCCCGCAAGGGCGACACCGCCGACGAGCTGATCCGGCAGCTGGTCCGGGCCGAGCCGGCCGGACGGCCGATCGTGGTGATCTCGTCGGACCGCGAGGTCGCCGACGGCGTGCGGCGTCACGGTGCGTATCCGATGGGCGCCGACTCCCTGCTCAGGCGACTCGCCCGCTCCTGACCGGATTTTTGTCGTACCCCTCGCCTAGCGTGACGGTCACCGATGGTGGTCGGTGTGCCACCCGGGTGAGGAGGAGTGATGATCGTCGACTGCGGTCGCTGCGCCGGGCCGTCCGACGCGTGCCGGGGTTGCCTGGTCAGCGCGCTGCTGGACACGCCCGACGGCATTGCCGACCTGACCCCCGGCGAGGTCCGGGCGATCGAGACGTTCGAGCTGGCGGGCTTCGAGGTGGAGATCGTCGAGACCCCCGAGCCGCCGGTGGTCGTGCCGATGCTCCCGCGCCGACACGTGGCGTGATCGCGTCTCTAGGATGTGGCGGATGACGACGTCGCGAGCCTGGGCCGCCGGCACCCTCGTTGTGTTGCTCGTGCTGCTCGCCGTCTTCGCCGCCGTGACCATCCCCTGGCACCGGCCGCCCGCGCCGCGCGCCGACCAGCTCGCCGCGCTCAGCTCGCTCCCGGCCGACAAGGTCGCGCGGGCCCGCCAGTTCCACGCCGAGTTGCGCCCGGGGTCGTACGGCGCGATGGCCATCGGCCTTCTCGTGGCGCTGGTGCTCGGGCTGACCCCGCTCGGCGCCCGCATCGTCGGCGCGTTCGGCGACCACTGGGTGGTGCGGGCCCTCCTCGGCGGCCTCGCCGTGGTGCTCGTGGCCGAGGTCGTCACGCTGCCGTTCGCGGCCTGGCGTCACGTCGTCGTGGTGAAGTACGGCATCTCCACCCAGACCTGGGGCGCGTGGACGGTCGACCTGCTGAAGTCGTGGGCGGTCGGCGCGGTGATCGGCGGGGTGGCCCTGCTCGGCTTCTACACGATCACCCACTTCGCACCGCGCTGGTGGTGGGCGTTCGGCGCGGTCGGCGCGGCCGGGCTGGTCGTGCTGCTCTCGTTCGTGCTGCCGGTGCTGGTCGAGCCCGTGTTCAACAAGTTCACCCCGATGGCCGACGGCCCGCTGCGCACCTCGCTGCTCGAGATCGCCGTCCGCGACGGCGTGCCCGTGCGGGACGTGCTGGTGGCCGACGCCTCGCGCCGCACGCGCGCGGTCAACGCGTACGTCTCCGGGCTCGGCCCGACCCGCCGCATCGTCGTCTACGACACCATGCTGACCGAGGCCACGCCCGACGAGGTCGTCTCGGTGGTGGCCCACGAGCTCGGCCACGCGAAGGACAACGACGTCCTGATCGGCACCGTGCTCGGCGCCCTGGGCTCGGCCGTCGCGGTGATCGCGCTGTTCCTGCTCGGCTCGTGGTCCGGGCTGCTGCGGCTGGCCGGCGTCACCTCGCTCGGCGAGCCACGCGGCATCGGCCTGATGCTGGCCGTGGTGACCGTCGCCGGCCTGGTCGCCGGCCCGGCCCAGGCCTACGTCTCGCGCCGCATCGAGGCCCGGGCCGACGCGCACGCGCTGGCGCTGACCGGCGACCCGGAGACCTTCGAGGCCATGCAGCGCCGCCTCGGCACCGTGAACCTCTCCGATCCCGACCCGCCGACCTGGGAGTACGTCATTTCCGCCTCGCACCCGTCCACGGTGGAGCGCATGGCCGCGGCCCGCGCCTATGCCCGGGGAGCGCGCTGATGGGTCGCACGCTGCTGGTCACCAACGACTTCCCGCCCCGGCCCGGCGGCATCCAGCAGTTCGTGCACAACCTGGCGATCCGGCAGCCGGCCGGGTCGGTGGTCGTCTACGCGTCGACGTGGAAGGGCTCGGCGAAATTCGACGCCGAGCAGCCGTTCGAGGTGGTGCGCGAGCGGACCGGCGTGCTGCTGCCGACGCCCGCGGTGGCGCGCCGGGCCGCGTCGCTGGCCCGCGAGCACGGCTGCGACCGGGTCTGGTTCGGCGCGGCGGCCCCGCTCGGGCTGCTGGCCGAGGGCCTGCGCCGGTCGGCCGGCGTCACCCGGGCGGTGGCGATCACCCACGGGCACGAGATCGGCTGGGCCGCGCTGCCCGGCGCGCGGCAGTTGCTGCGGCGCATCGCCCGGGGCAACGACGTGGTCACGTACCTGGGGGACTACCAGCGCACCCGGCTCGACCGGGCCCTGCACGGCCTCACCGACCTCGAGCGGCTGGCGCCCGGGGTCGACGTCGAGGCGTTCCGTCCCGGCGTCGACGGGTCGGCGGTCCGCGCCCGGCATGGCCTGAGCGACCGCCCGGTGATCGTCTGCGTCTCCCGCCTGGTGCCGCGCAAGGGCCAGGACATGCTGATCCGCGCCCTGCCGGCGGTCCGCCGCCGCGTGCCCGGCGCGGCCCTGCTGCTGGTGAGCGGCGGCCCCTACCGGCCGAAGCTCGAGAAGCTGGCCCGCGAGCAGGGTGTCGAGTCCGATGTGGTCTTCACCGGTTCGGTCCCGTGGGCCGAGCTGCCCGCGCACTATGCGGCCGGCGACGTCTATGCGATGCCGTGCCGCACCCGCGCCGCGGGCCTCGACGTCGAGGGTCTCGGCATCGTCTACCTGGAGGCCTCGGCCACGGGCCTGCCCGTGGTCGGCGGCGACTCCGGGGGCGCGCCCGACGCGGTCCGCGAGGGGGAGACGGGGTTCGTGGTGGGCGGCCGCGACCTGGCCGCCCTGACGTCCCGTTTGACCGAGTTGCTGGCCGACCCGGCGAAGGCCCGGGCGATGGGCAAGGCCGGCCGGGCATGGGTCGAGCAGGAGTGGCGGTGGGAGCGACAGGCGGCCCGGCTGACGGCGCTGCTCGATCAGCGGACGTGAATCGCGTCGCTACCCGGTTGTTCGGCAACTTTGGCGTGGCATCGTTTCCCTATGGACCCGCTGGGGATCGCCGTCATTGTCGCCGTCCTGATCGTGGCTACGACGTTCGGTTTGTGGCGCCGGCGCACCGATGGCGTGATCCGGGACGAGGCGGCCGAGAAGCGGAAGCGGGCCGCGATCCTGCGGGCGGCGGGCCTCGAGGTCGTCGAGATCCCGGACCATTCGTCGCCCGCGGCGGCGGCCACCACGGCGGCCAAGGCGGCGTCGACGGCGGCGGCCGCGGCGGTGCAGGGGACGCATCAGGCTGCTGCTCCCAAGCCCCGGACGCTCTCGGTAGTCCCGTCCCTCCCCTCTGACGCGGTGGGCGTGGTGCCGGATCGCGAGGAAGAGCCCGGAGTCGTCGAGGACGCGAGGGAGCGGAACGAGGGCGACCCGAGCGCGGCGGGGCAGCGGCTCGAGGCCGGACTGCTCGAGCGGCTCGGTGTCGGGCCGGCGGCGGTGACGCTGTTGCAGTTCTCGTCGGCGTTCTGTGCGCCCTGCCGGACCGTGCGGCGGGTGAGCGCCGAGGTGGCCGAGCTGCTGCCGGGGGTGCGGCACGTCGAGGTCGATGCCGAGAGCCACCTCGACGAGGTGCGGGAGCTGGGCATCTGGCGGACGCCGACGCTGCTCGTGCTGGACACCGAGGGGCGCGTGGTGAAGCGGGCCACCGGCGTGCCGAGCAAGCCGCAGCTGATCGCGGCGCTCGCCGGTCTGCTGCCCGCCGCGGAGTGACTCTCGGCGCGGCCGGATGACCGGCCGCGCCGACAGGGCGGCAACCCAGCGGCGGCGGCCGGATGACCGGCCGCGCCGACAGGGCGGCAACCCAGCGGCGGCGGCCGCTACAGGGTGGCCTCGGCCAGCTCGGGCGGGGTGTGCGCGGCGGCCGGCCGGCCCGCGCGGGTCAGGTTCCGGGACGCGGGGATCAGGAATTGCGACGCCGCGGCCAGCAGGAGGACCAGGGAGCAGACGGTCAGGACCCGGTTGGTGCCGAACTGGCCGGCCACGGGACCGGCCAGGGCGTTGCCGACGGGGATGGCGATGAAGGACAGCAGCGTGTCCCACGACGCGACCCGGCCCAGGGCGCTCTGCGGGACGCGGTCCTGCAACGCCGTCTCCCAGGCCACGTCGAAGAAGATCAGGCCCGCCCAGCCGATGATCGCACCGGCCAGGACCGCCACCAGGGTGGCCGGCCACACGTACGCCAGGGACCAGAACGGCATCAGCATGAGGGTGAGCCAGCCCGCCCGCAGCAAGCGCCGCGGTTTGAAGCGCAACGCGACCGCCGCGCCGATGGTGCCGCCCAGGCCCTCCGCCGCCGCGATGAAGCCGGCGGCGGTCGCGCCGCCCAGGCGCTCGATGGCCACCACCTGCACCAGCACCAGGATGATGCCGTTCGCGATGTGGTAGACCCCGGCCCCGAACAGCCCGCCCAGCAACCAGCTCCGGCTGCTGATCTCGTGCCAGCCGGCGCGCAGCTCGGCCAGCATCGACGAGCGCGGCCCGCGGGTGGCGCGGGCCCGCAGCAGCAGGCAGGCGGCCATCGACGCCAGGAAACTGGCCGCGTTCACCGCGAAGCCGGCCGGCGCGCCGAACGCCGCCACCGTGAGGCCGCCCAGCGCCGGACCGGCCACCGAGCTGCCGGTCTGCAGAATGCTCAGCGTCGCGTTGGCCGCCTGGCGACGCTCGACGGGCACCAGCAACGGGCGCAGCGCGGTCATCGCCGGGTTGAAGAAGCTGCCGGCGCCGGACGAGATCGCCGTCAGCGCGCAGAGCAGCGCCAGGTGGTAGCCGCCGCCGACGAACATCACCGCGATCGCGGCCGCGCAGAGCAGGCGGATCAGGTCGGAGACGACCATGACGCGCTTCGGCTGGAGACGGTCGGCCCAGACGCCGCCGACCAGCGAGCAGGCCAGCAGCGCGGTGAACGAGCTGGCCATCACGATGCCGAGGTCGCCGGCGCCGCCGCCCGCCCGCACCACGGCGACGGCGAGGGCGACGGTCTGGAAGCCGTTGCCGATCCAGGACAGGGTCTGGCCGGCGGCGAGCAGGCGGAAGTCGGAGAGCATGACGGCGAGACTAGTTCGACGTCGAATTATTCGCAATCTAAATATCGGGCGTGGAACAATGGGCGGCATGGCCGAAGAGAGGGACGGTGTCGATCACCACGTGGCGCGCTGGGCGGCGTTCTGGAAGGACGACGCCCGGTTCGCGCCCGAGGTCGAGGGCGCGCTGGTCCGGATGTACGACATCAACAAGTGGGCCAAGCGGCTGGACGCCGCCGCCTTCGCCGGCAACGAGGACTTCACGCTGGAGGACTACAAGACGCTGCACGCGCTGATGGTGCAGCCCCATCCGACGGAGGCGACCCCGGCGCAACTGGCCGATGCCACCCACGTGACCCGGGCGGCGATGACCAGCCGCCTCGACCGGCTCGTGGGGGCGGGCCTGGTGACCCGCGAGGTCGACCCGGGCGATCGGCGGCGGGTGCTGGTGCGGCCGACGTCCAAGGGGCGCGAGCAGTGGGACCGGAACATCTTCGAGGGGATGGCGCGCGATCGCCAGATGATGAGCGCGCTGACGTACGAGGAGCTGGTTCAGCTCAACACCCTGCTCCGCAAGGTCATGCGTTCCCTGGAAAGTTGACCGGGCCGGTGGTGATTGAGCACACAGCTACGTCGACGGCGAACAATGCGACGCTTCGGAGCATGGAACTCGACCCCCGCGGCCAGCGCTTCGCCGCGGCCGTGACCAGCGCCGTTCTGATCGTGGTGCTGGCCACCGGCTGGGGCTGGCTGGCGCTCGCCCAGACGATCGTCTTCGCCGTCACCGCTCTCGATCCACGCAAGGGCCCTTACGCGTACGCCTATCGGTCCTTGATCTTGCCGCGCATCGGTCCCCCGGCCGAGCGCGAGCCCGCCGCCCCCGTCCGTTTCGCCCAGACCGTCGGTTTTAGCTTCCTGGCCGTGAGCACGCTGGGGTACCTCACCGGGCTGACCACGCTGGGCGTGGTGTTCGCCGCGTTCGGGTTGCTCGCGGCGTTCCTGAACGCGGCCTTCGGGCTGTGTCTCGGGTGCGAGGCCTACCTGCTGATCAAGCGGATGCGAACCGCTTAGAACTTCGGGGCGTCGGGCGCCTCGAGCAGGCCCAGCCGCAGCGCCGTCATGAGCGCCTGCGCCCGGTTCGCCGCGCCCAGCTTCTCGTACAGCTTCGAGATGTGGGTCTTGGCGGTCGACTCCGACACGAACAGCTGCTTGGCGATGCCGGCCACGCTCATCCCATCGGCGAGCAGGCGCAACACCTGTCCCTCGCGGGGCGAGAGCTGCGGGCCGGACGGGGCCAGCCGGCGCTTCATGGCCTCGGCCAGGTCGGCCGCGGTGAACGCGCTCGGCGCCGACGCCGCGTGCCGGGCGGCCGCCACGACCTCGTCGGCCGGCGCGGTCTTGGGCACGAAGGCGCTCGCGCCGGCCTCGAGGGCGCCGAACAGCTGATCGTCGCCCGCGTACATGGTGAGGACCACGATGCCCATGTTGGCGTTGTTCTTCCGCAGCGCCTTGGTGGCCTCGAGGCCACTGCCGTCGGGCAGGCGCAGGTCCATGATCACGACGTCGGGCTGGAGGGCGCCGGCCTGCCGGACCGCCTCGGCCGCGGTGGCCGCCTCGCCGACGACCTCGAACTGACGGTCGCGCTCGAATGCGTGTCGCAGCCCCTTACGAATCAGGTCGTGATCGTCAACAAGGAGGACCTTGGTGCGCGTCGTCGGCGCAGGACTGGTCGACATGCTCGGGTTACTCCCCTTCTGGAGCGGAAACGCTATCCCGCACGCTATCGCGCCGACCCGGCGATCCGAGCACTACGGCTACGGTTGTCCCGCTGGGGTGTCGCGGCGTGATCTTCAGTCGGCCCCGGATCCGTTCCGCCCGCTCGGCCATGATGGTGAGGCCGTAACGACCGTCCGGGCGGTCGTCGGCGAAGCCCTTGCCGTCGTCGGAGACCTCGATCTCCGCGTACGGCGGGTCCACGGTGCAGGTAACCCACAGATTAGAGGCTCCGGCGTGCTTCCGCGCGTTGGTGATCGCCTCCTGCGCGATGCGGAGCAATTCGGCCTCGGTCGCGGCGGGCAGCCGGGCCGTGGACTCGTCGAAGGTGAAGTGCACGCGCAGCCCCGCCGAGGTGCCCAGGGTCCGCGCGTACTCGGCGATCGCGGCGGCCAGGCCGCCGTTGCGGTCCACCTCGGAACGCAGCTCGAACAGGCTCAGCCGCAGCTCGGTGATGACCCGGGTGACCTCGTTGCGCAGGGTGCGCAGCTCCTCGGCGGTCTCATCGGTGCCCTCGGGGAGCGTCGCGAGCGCGTTGTCGATGCCGTAGCCGACCATCACGAGCTCCTGCGCGACGCCGTCGTGGATCTCGCGGGCCAGCCGCTGACGCTCCTCATTGGTGGCCAGCGAGCGCACGTCATCGAAGAGCAGGGCGGCCTCGAGGCGAATTGCCGCGGGCTCGGTCACGCCGGTGACATCGAAGACCACCGAGGAGGGGTACGCGTTGGAAGCATCCGTTTCCAGGATCACCAACCCGATCGTGCGCACCCCGGCGACCAGCGGGACGACGAGCGAGGAGACCTCGCCCCGGCGCGCCGAGCGGCCCTGCGACCGGTTCGCCACCTGGGGCTGCTGGGTGGCCCAGGAGTCGGCGATGGCCGAGTCGGCGTCGAGCGTGGTCTCCCAGTCGACGCGGTCGGCGCCGGTCTGGGCCAGCACCACGAGACGGCCGCCGCCGCTGGTGGAGAGAACGGCGGAACGGTCGCTGGGCGCCACCATGCGCAGCTCGTCGAGCAGGTGCTCGGAGATGCCGCCCGGGTCGAGCGTGGCGCCCGGGAGCGACCGGGCCACGCTGCGCAGCTGGGTCAGGAGGCGGGTGGCTTCCGCGTACGGCTGCGGGGTCGGCTCGGCCGGCTGCATGAGCTGCCGCATGGTGTCGGCCGCGAACGTGACGATCGCGCCGAGCACGAGCCACTGGCCGCCGGCCGCGAGGAAGCCCGGCTGGGTGATCGGGCTGTCCTGTCCGATCAGGGTGCCGCCGGCGACCAGCGCGACGGCCGCGACGCCGAGCAGCGCGGCGCCCTCGGTCGGCCGGCGGCGCAGGGCGGCGGTCAGCAATGGGACGGCGAGGTAGGGCAGCACGGCCTCGGCGCCGAACCCGGCGTCCACTGTGCCGCTGCGGGTGGCCGCGGCCGCGATCGAGCCGGCCGCGAGCCCGGTGACCGTGACCTCGGCGAACCGGCCGAGCGGTCCGAAGACGCGATGGTCGGGCGCCAGGAACGCGGGCAGCGCCGCGACCACGAGGAGGGCGATCCAGCGCAGCTGCGCCGGATCGCGGGTGGCGATCAGGGTGAGGGCCGCGACCAGCGCCAACATGATGACGCGCGCGGTCACCGCGAGCGGTTGGACACGCGCGGAGACACTGGCTAGCACCGGCACCTGACGGATGGTAGTCGCCGCTGCAAGATGCGGCTCGGCCCGGTCGTCGGGAATGTCGTACGGACGGGGTAGCCTCCGTGCATGGCGGATACCTCGACGCAGTCGATCCAGGTACTTGCGCCCGTCGGCGCGGTCGCCGCGGTGATCTGCGACTTCCCGCGATACCCCGAATGGGTCGACGCGCTGAAGCAGATCGAGGTCCTCGAGGAGTACGAGGACGGCTATGCCGCGCGGGTCCGCTTCGTGATCGACGCCGGCGTGATGGCCGACGACTACACGCTCGAGTACGCGTACGCCGAGGATCTGAGCCGCATCGAGTGGCAGCTGGTCGAGCCCTCCAAGACGCAGAAGTCGCAGGAGGGCTCCTACGACCTGGCCGACAACGGCGACGGCACCACCACGGTGACCTACGCGCTCGCCGTCGAGCTCTCCATCGGCATGCTCGGCATGTTCCGCCGCAAGGCCGAAAAGATGATCATGGACACGGCGTTGAAGCAGCTCAAGCGCCGCGTCGAGAGCCTCCCGGCGAGCTGAGCGGGCGGGTGGGTGCGATGCCGGGTTCAGCGCGCGAGGAGGCCGAGCGGCTGGTCGCCGCAATGATCGCGATGGCTTCGAGCGATTCTTCCGGTACGCGCGAGGGCGTCGCGGCCGGCCTGAGTGCCCTGGTCGACTCCGCCTTCGGCGCGGTCAACCGGTTCGCGGGGGTTTCCGGCCCCGCGCACAAGCAGCAGTCGAGTGGCGGCTGGGCGACGGGTAGCGCGGAGTGCTGCGTGTGCCCGGTGTGCAAGGCGATCGCGGCGGTGCGCGACCCGGGCCCGGAGACGGCCGCCCGCATGGCCGCCAGCGCGGGTGACATCGCGAGCGGGGTGGCCAGCCTGATGCGCGGTCTCTCGGTGCTGGCGGGTGACCGGCCGAAACGGGCGGCGAGGCCGGCGCCCGCGCCGCAGCCCAGCCCCGACCAGGCGTGGTCGGCAGCGACCCGCGCGGCGAAGCCGGCATCGCGCGTGGCCGCGACCGCGGCGGGCGCGACGCCGCGCGCTGCCGGCGCGGGCTCGCGCGCGGCCGACGCTGCCTCGCCCGACTCCGGCGCAGCCAACGCGGCCCCGTCCGCAGCCGATGCCTCCACAGCGACCGGCCAGCCCTCTCCTCGCGACACATTTCCGACAAATCCGGAAAATCCGGAGGGCGTGGCGGCGGATGGCAACGCGGACCGGGCTGCGGGGACGGTCAGCGCGAAGCGCCCCGTGAAGAGACCCACGAAGACGCACGCCGAGATGGCTGCGGCCGGGGTCGACCCGTGGGCGGCCGCCTCGGCGGCGAGCGCGGCGGCGGCCGAGGACGAGCGGGCGGCCGCGGCGGCGAAACGGGCGGCCGTGCAGGCCGAGCGACGGGCGGCGGCCAAGAAGGCGCGCGAGGCGGCGGCCGAGGCCGCCCGCCGAGTGGCCGAGGCGGCGGCGCTGGCCGAGGCCGCGAAGAGCGTGACAGACGCGCCGGGCGATTCCGGGGCCGCGACAGGCGCGCTGGGCGGTTCTGAGGCCGCTGAGGGCACGCCGGGTGTATCTGCGGGTGGTGGGGAGACGGGTGACACGCGGGCCGGGGGTCGCCCTCGCGGGTTTGATGTGTGGGCCGCGGCCACGGCCGAAGCGGGTGTTGGCGACGTGGCCGGAACCGCGACCGTGGATCATGATGTACCGGGCGCCGGGGTGTCCGGGGAGCGCGACGACGCGGCGGGCGACGCTGCCGGCGGCGACGGCGCGGCATAGCAGGTAGCAGAAGGAGACAGCGTGACGCTGACCATCGGAGTCGACGTCGGCGGCACCAAGGTGGCCGGAGGGGTGGTCGACGAGCACGGCTCCGTGCTGGCGTCGAACCGCCGCGACACGCCGGCCGAGGACCCGGCCGGCACCCGCGACACGATCGTCGAGGTGGCGGCGGAGCTGGCGCGGCAATATCCGGAGGCGACCTCGATCGGCATCGGCGCCGCCGCCTGGATCGACGCGCCGGGGGCCACCGTGCTGTTCGCGCCCAACCTCGCGTGGCGTGACGAGCCTCTGCGCGACTACGTGAGCAAGGCGGTCGGCCTGCCCACCGTGCTGGAGAACGACGCCAACGTCGCGGCCTGGGCCGAGTTCCGGTTCGGCGTCGCCCGGCACGCCGACGACTCGATGGTCATGATCACGGTGGGCACCGGCATCGGCGGCGGCATCGTGCTCAACGGCAAGCTCTGGCGCGGGGCCAACGGGATCGCGGGGGAGCTCGGCCACATCCAGTCGGTGCCGGACGGGCACCCGTGCGGCTGCGGGCGGCTCGGCTGCCTCGAGCAGTACGCGAGCGGCAACGCCCTGGTCCGCTTCGCCCGGGCCGGCGCCCGGCAGGAGCCCGAGCGCGCCGCCCAGCTGCTCGAGCTGGCCGGCGGCGACCCGCTGGCGATCTCGGGCCGGCAGATCACCGAGGCGGCCCGCAACGGCGACGGCGTGGCCCGGGACGCGTTCGCGCAGATCGGCTACTGGCTCGGCGTCGCGATGGCCGACCTCGCGCAGGCCCTCGACCCGCAGATCCTGGTGGTCGGCGGCGGCGTGGTCGACGCCGGTGACCTGCTCATGACGCCGACCCAGACGACGTACCGAGATCAGCTCAAACAGCGCGGCCGGTTCCCGGTCGCCGAGGTGGTCGCGGCGGAGACCGGCAACACGGCGGGCGTCGTCGGCGCCGCCGACCTGGCTCGGCGGATCTGACCTAGTGTCCGGGGTCCCGCTGCGGGTGATGAGCTACAACGTCCACGGTCTCAAGGACGACCGGGCGGCCCTGATCGACCTGATCCGCGAGGCGGAGCCGGACGTGCTGGTCGTGCAGGAGGCGCCACGCCGGTTCCGCTGGCGGCACAAGTGCGCGGCGCTCGCCGACGACGCCGGGATGGTGGTGGCCGCCGGCGGCCTGCCCGCCCTCGGCAACCTCGTGCTGGTGAGCCTGCGGATCCGGGTGCACGAGACGTGGTGCATGCGCTACCCGCTGACCCCGGGCCGGCACCTGCGCGGCGCCGTCTTCGTGCGCGGCTCGGTGCGCGGCGGCGCCTTCACCGTCTCGGGCTCGCACCTGGCCACCGACCCGGCCGAGCGGCCGGACCAGGCCGCGCTCTGGAAGGAGGCCCTCGACGCGATCGAGGGCCCGGTGATCGCGGCCGCCGACCTGAACGAGGGCCCCGGCGGCGGCGCCTGGCGCACGCTCGAGGACGGCCTGCTCTCCTCGTCGGCCGGGAGCTTCACGTTCCCGGCCACGCTGCCCGCCCGGCTCATCGACGGACTGTTCGTGACGCCCGACATCACCATCGAGAAGTACGAGGTGGTGGGCAGCGACCTGGCCCGCCGGGCGAGTGATCATCTTCCGGTCGTAGCGGACCTCCGGCTCAGCCTTTAGTCCGGTCAGGGGCGGCGGGCGGGGCGGTCGGATGGCTTCCTCATAAGCCCGCCTTCTGGCAGTATCGCCGCGTGCACGACACTCCGGACATCGCCGACCGTCGGGACGCGGTGTGCGTCATCGGCGCCGGCGCCAGCGGGCTTGCCGCGATCAAGAACCTGCGTGAGCACGGGTTCGCCGTCGACTGCTACGAGCGGGAGACGTCGGTCGGCGGCGCCTGGAACTGGCGGCACGACCGCAGTCCGGTCTACGCGGGCACCCACCTGATCTCGTCCCGGCCGCTGACCGAGTTCCCCGACTTCCCGATGCCGGACGGCTGGCCGGACTACCCGCACCACAGCCAGGTGCTGTCCTATCTGGAGCGTTACGCCAAGCACTTCGGGCTGGGCGACCACATCTGGTACGGGACCGAGGTCGTGGCCGCCGAGCCGGTGGCGGACGGCCACTGGGACGTCACCACCCGCTCGACCGGCGGCGGCTCCACGCGTACGCAACGCTATGCCGCTTTGATCGTCGCGAACGGCCACAACTGGTCCCCGGCCCGGCCCGAGATCCCCGGCGACTTCAAGGGCCAGGTCATCCACTCGGCGCAGTACAAGGACGCGGCCCAGTTGCGCGGCCGCCGGGTGCTGGTGATCGGTGGCGGCAACACCGGCTGCGACATCGCCGTCGAGGCGGCCCAGCAGGCGACCACGGTCTGGCACTCGACCCGGCGCGGCTACTGGTACGCCCCGAAGTACGTGCTCGGCCACCCCGCCGACCAGGTCAACGACCGGATGCTGCGCTGGCGGCTGCCGCTGCGCCTGCGGCAGTGGCTCTACCGCCGCACGGTCGCCATGACGACCGGT
The DNA here is from genome assembly GCF_055586105.1 of Actinoplanes sp. NPDC051537. Classification (NCBI taxonomy): domain Bacteria; kingdom Bacillati; phylum Actinomycetota; class Actinomycetes; order Micromonosporales; family Micromonosporaceae; genus Actinoplanes; species Actinoplanes sp. NPDC051537. Next base: position 171,024 of record NZ_JBVJIU010000011.1, on the reverse strand, counting down.
GACCTCACGCGCTTCGGGCTGCCGGCGCCGGACCACCGGCCGTACGAGAGCCATCCGATCGTCAACAGCCAGCTGCCGTACTACCTCGGGCACGGCCGGATCCGCCCGGTGCCGGACGTGACCCGCTTCGCCGACGGCAAGGTGGAGCTGGCCGACGGCCGGCGCATCGACCCGGAGCTGGTGATCACCGCGACCGGCTACCTGCCGCGCTTCGAGTTCCTCGCGCCCGAGCTGCTCGACACCGAGGACGGCCGCCCCGACCTGCACCTGCACGCGTTCGCCCGCAAGCACCCGACGCTCGCCGTGATCGGCCTGCTCCAGCCGGACGCCGGCCTGCTTCCGCTCGCGCACTGGCAGAGCGTCGCGGTGGCGCGCTGGCTGCGCCTGCGCCGGGACGATCCGGTACGCGCCGCCGCCGTCCAGCAGAAGGAGTCCACCCGGCCCCTGCGCAGCTGGTCGCGCCGCCAGGTGGTGCCGACCCGCCGGCACTGGTTCGAGGTCGACCACATCGACTACCTCAAGGCCCTCGCCGGCCTGCTCCGCGAGATGGAACCGGCCCGATGAGCGACGAGCTGCTGCGTTTCGCGGACTGGACGTCGCCGGTGCCGCCGGTCGAGCGCGAGGTCGTGTCCCGCCTGGTCGAGGGCGAGGACGAGCAGCCACCGCTGCTGTTCGTGCCCGGTCCCGGCCACGGCGCCTGGGCGTTCGCCGAGCACTGGCTGGCACACGCCGCGGCCCGGGGCTTCCCGGCGCACGCGCTGACCCCGCGCGCGGGCGGCGACCTGCGCGCCCAGGCGCACGACGTGGTGCAGGTGGCGGCGTCGCTGCCGAGGCAGGCCGTGCTGATCGGGCACGGTGCGGGCGCCCTCGCGGTGGCTCGCGCGCTGGGCCGTTACCCGGCCCGGGCCGCCGTCCTGGCGACGCCCGAAATGTCGAAATGGGCGACGATCGGCGCGGCGTTGAAGGCCAACCCGATCGGCGCCCTGCCCGCGATCTTCGGCGGCCGCCTGCGATGGAACCGCCGCCAACTGTTCGCCGCCCTGCCGCCCGAGGCGGCCGAGTCGTATTTGTCGAAAATGTCCAAAGTGAAGATCGAAGGCGGCGCCCTGCCCCGCCCGATCGGCGAGCCCCCGGTCCTGGTCGTGGGGTCGCCGGACGACCGGGTCGTGTCCCGCAAGGCGCTGGACAAGACCGCGAGCCACTACGGCGGCGCGCCCCTGCTCTTCCCGGGCATGGGCCACGACCTGATGCTGGACGCCGGCTGGGCCGAGCCGATCGACGCGATCCTCGACTGGCTCGGCAAGGAGCTGAGCTAGATCCCGGCGGCGGCGGGGGAGCGGCGGCGGGGGAGACGCTGGGCCAGGCTGCCGGTCAGGTCGAGCGACGTCAGATAGGCGCGCGCCCAGGCGTGGATGTCGTTCTCGGTGATGTGCGCGCGCATCGCGGCCATCCGGCGGGCCAGGTCGGCCGGGTCGGCGTCCATCGCCCGCAGCAGCGTCTCCTTGAGGTCGTCGAGGTCGTGCGGGTTGACCTGGAACGCGTCCTCGAGCTCGGCCGCCGCCCCGGCGAACTCGCTGAGCACGAGCGCGCCGGTGTCGCGGGCGCGGGCCGCCACGAACTCCTTGGCCACCAGGTTCATCCCGTCCCGCAGCGGGGTCACCACCATCACGTCGGCGGTCTGGTAGAGCGCGGCCAGGTCGGCGCGGTCGAACGGCTGGTTCAGGTAGTGGATCGCCGGTTCGCCCACCCGCCCGTACTCGCCGTTGATCCGCCCCACCTCGCGCTCGATCCGGTCGCGCAGCCCGCGGTAGTTCTCCACCCGCTCCCGGCTCGGCACCGCCACCTGCACCATCACCGTGTCGCGCACCTTCACCCGCCCGTCGCGAAGCAGCTCGCTGTACGCGGTGAGACGGTGCTCGATGCCCTTGGTGTAGTCCAGCCGATCGACGCTGACCAGCACCTTCTTGTGCCGGCCGAGGTCGTGCCGGAGCTGACGGGCCTGGTTCACCACGTACGGCCGGGCGGACAGCGACTGCATCTCGGAGACGTCGATGGAGACCGGGAACGCGCCCGTGCGCACCACCCGGCCGTCGAGCAGGATCGCCTCGTCGGCGCCCCGCGCGTTCACCAGCTTGGCCGCGAGCTGGGCGAAGTTGTGCGCGGCCTGATCGCGCTGGAAGCCGACCAGGTCGGCGCCGAGCATCCCGCGCAGCAGGTCGACCCGGCGGGGGAGCTGCATGAACAGCTCGGGCGGCGGGAACGGCACGTGCATGAAGAAGCCGATCAGCAGGTCGGGGCGCAGCTCGCGCAGCAGTTGCGGCACCAGCTGGAGGTGGTAGTCCTGGATCCAGACGGCGGCGCCGGGCTCGGCCACCTCGGCGGCGGCCTGGGCGAACCGGCGATTCACCGACCGGTACGTCTCCCACCAGCCCCGATCGAAGACCGGTTGCTCGACGGCGTCGTGATAGAGCGGCCAGAGCGTGGAGTTGGCGAAGCCCTCGTAGTAGCCGCGCAGCTCGTCCTCGGTGAGCGACATCGGGCGCAGCCGCAGCGTGCCGATGTCGGGCAGCGGCCGGGCCGGGCCGACCCCGCCGCCCCAGCCGACCCACGTCGCCGGGGTCCCCTCGAGGATCGCGTGCAGCGCGCCGGCCAGCCCGCCGGGGCTACGCCGCCACTCGCAGGCGCCATCGGGTGCGGCGTTGTCGTCGAGCGGGAGACGATTGGCGACCACGACCAACGAGCTCTGGCGCATCACCGAAGGCTACCGGAACACCACCGGAGGTTATACCGACAGTGGTCAATTCGACAGGACCCGCCCTAAACGACCGCGCCGTCGTCGAAATCGTCCTCGTCGTCGTCGCCCGAACGCAGCCGCCAGACCAGCATGACCGCGCCCGAGACGATCGCCGCGAAGCCGAGCAGCGTCACGTAGTCGCGGGCGATCGGCAGCAGGTCGGGGAAGAGGAACAGCACGAAACCGAGCACGACGCCGAGCAGGCCCATCACCGCGTACTTCGAGATGCGCGGGAGCGGCGGGGGCGGTGGCGGGATGTACCGCTCGTCGTCCTCGTCGTCCTCGTCGTCGAGGTCGGTGCCGAAGGTGTCGAGCCCATCGATCAAGGACGGCTCGGCCGGTACGTCGGAGCGGCGCCGGTTGTGCTGGACCGGCTCGGTGGACGGCGGCGCGATCGGCGGCGGCTCGGAGACGGCCGGCAACCCCTCGGCGGCGGGCCAGGGCGCGGCCGTCGGATCGACCGAAGTGTGGAAGCCGGCCACGATCTTGGCCCACTCGGCCTCGATGTCGGGCTCGCGGGTGGGGTCGGCGGGCGGCGGCGTCGGCAGCTGGCCGCCGGTCTCCTTGAGCAGATGGGCGCGGGCGTCCTCGAGGTACGTCCGGTCGACGTAGAGCCGGTCGGTCGGGCGCGACGGCAGCGTCGTGGCCCGCAGGATCGGGTTGAGATCGGCCGTGGGCTGCAGATATGCCGCGATGCCCACCGCCTGGAGCACGTCGAGCAGGTGCTCGCCGACGCGCGGATCGACGTCGCCGGCCACCGCGAAGTCGGCCGCGTCGAGCCCGTTGTCCCGCCGCCCGCGGCGGGCGCCACCCGCTGTCACCCTGCACACTCCCTCGCCGACCGTGCCTTGAATGGTGACACGCCATGCACCGGTTGCGGGAGTGCGTTGTGGCGCGCCGTCCCGCTTCCCATCCAACCGCCCCGCCCACCACCCTCGAAAGGGCGGAAGACCATTACGCTTCCCTCTACGCCGGATGTCCAAGAAGGGACACTCGTGTTCTATTGGATCTTGAAGTACGTGGTCCTCGGCCCCGTGCTGCGGGTGATCTTCCGCCCCGACGTGCGCGGCCTGGAGAACGTGCCCGCGTCCGGCCCCGTGATCCTGGCCTGCAACCACCTGTCCTTCTCCGACTCGATCTTCACACCCCTGATGGTGGATCGCAGGGTGACGTTCGTCGCGAAAGCGGAGTACTTCACCGGCAAGGGGATCAAAGGGCGGCTGATGCGGCAGTTCTTCCTCTCGACCGGGACGATCCCGGTCGACCGTTCGGGCGGGCAGGCGGCCCAGGCAGCGCTGGACACCCTGCTGAGAGTGCTGCGCGAGGGTGGCGTCGCGGGCATTTATCCGGAGGGGACCCGCTCGCCCGACGGCCGGCTCTACCGGGGCAAGACCGGGGTCGCCCGCCTGGCTCTGGAGAGCGGCGCCGTGGTCGTGCCCGTCGCCCTGCTGAACACCGACGAGATCCAGCCGACCGGCACGATGATCCCGAAGGTTAAGCGCGTGCGGATGCGGTTCGGTCAGCCGCTCGACTTCTCGCGCTACGACGGCTCCCGCGGCGACCGCTTCGTGGAGCGGGCGATCACCGACGAGATCATGTACGAGCTGATGACCATGTCCGGCCGCCCGTACGTGGACGTCTACGCCAGCAAGCTCAAGACCTCGATCGAGTCGCCCGCCGTCACCCGACAGCCATCCCCGCACGACGCCGCAGCGCCTGAAGGTCCGTGACGACTATCCGCCGGCCCTCGGTGCGCAGCCAGCCGCGGCTGGCGAACGAGCCGATCGCCTGATTCACGCTCTGCCGCGAGCCGCCGGCCATCTCGGCGAGCTGGCTCTGGTTCAGCTCGATCGTGATCATCGGCGCCTGGCTCTCGCCCGCCAGCCGGACCAGCGTCTTGGCCACCCGCCCGGGCAGGTCGAGGAAGACGTGGTCGGTGTTCTGCTCGGTGAGCCGGCGGATGAGCGCGCCCACCGACCGCATCACGGCGTCGAGGATGCGCGGGTTCGAGTGAACCAGGTCGATGAATGCGGCGCGGGACAGCGTGAGCGCCTGACAGTCCTCGATCGCCTCGGCCGACGCGCTGCGGGTCGCGGCGTCCAGAAGGGACACCTCGCCCAGCACGTCCGGCGGGCGGACGACGGTGAGCACCGCGCGCTCGCCGGTGGGCGCGGTGCGGAAGATGGCGACGGCGCCACGTTTCAGGATGATCAGCGATTCGCCGGGGTCGTGCTCGACGAAGATGATCTGACCCTTGCGATACGTGCGTGGAACCGCGGTGGCGATGACCCGCTGCCGAACGTCCGGCTCCAGGCCGGCGAACATCTCCACGCCGGTCAGCGCGTCGCCGGAGTCCGGCATGCGATGGTCCACGGCGCTATCCCTCCCCCAGGTGGGGACCGCGTCGACGAACCCGGCCGGCGCCGGCCCCTCGACGCGAACGATCACTAATAGCACGAAGCTGCCCTCCCGCGCCATTTCTGCGCGAGCGTGCCTACGATCATGTCCTGCGCGTCGCTATCTGTAAACCTCTCGATAGCCAAGCGTGATTGTCACCCTGCCTGTCCGTCGCATTTTCGGCATCTGCCGAGATAATCCCGCGGTGCCGGATGACGACCTCGTTCTATCGACCCTGCGGGACCAGTGGCATCTCGTGCCGACCGAGATCAAAGCGCTGCCGTGCGAGGTGGTCTCGCGCGGCTGGGAGATCACCGCGGGCCCGGAGAGGTACGTGTGCCGCTTCGTCGAGCCGGCCGCCCGGCAGCCGGTCGAGGCCGGCCTGGTCGCCGCCGAGCACCTGCGGATCCGGGACATCGCGGCCGGGGAGCCGGTGCGCACCCTCGCCGGCGGGCTGACCGCGCAGACCCCGGACGGGGCGCTGGCCCTGCTGCGGCGCGTGCCCGGGCGGCCGCTCGACGGACGTGACCCGGTCGACCAGCAGTGGTGGGGTGACCGGCTGGGCGCCGTACATCGCGCTCTGCAAGGTTTTCATCATCCCGGCCTGCGCCCGTGGCAGGTGCTGGACCACAACGCGCCGCATCTCTCGGCCGAGACCTGGTTGCGCGGCGCCGTCGCCGACGCGGTGAGCGCGGCCGTCCGGCTCACCGTCACCGACCGGCTGACGTACGGGATGCTGCACGGCGATCCGTCACCGGCCAGTTTCGTGGTCGACGCCAGCACCGGGCGGGCCGGCCTGCTCGACTGCGGCGCCGGCGGGATGGGGCCGCTGGTCTACGACGTGGCGGCGGCGATCGGGTACGCGGGCGGGGTCGCGAAGGCCGGCGAGCTGATCGACGGCTACCTCGCGGCCGGGCCGGTGCGGCGCGACGAGCTCGAGGCCGCGCTCCCGGTGCTGTCGCGGCTGCGCTGGGCCGTACGCGCCGATCGGGCCGCCCGCCGGGGTGACAAAAAGACGCTCCGCCGCGCGAAACAGGCCCTGGAGGCGACCGGCGGGTAGCCGTCAGTCAAGATGATCCGGAAAGTCTTCGGTCCGTCTGTGGGCGGCGGTGGGGAGGTCGGATGGGGGTCTACCGCTATTTCTACGACTGTGAGTTCATCGAGGACGGCCTCGTGATCGACCTGGTGTCGATCGGCGTCGTCGACGAGTTCGGCCGCGAGTTCTACGCCGTGAGCACCGAGTTCGACGACACCAAGGCCATTCCTTGGGTGCGCCGCAACGTCCTCGACAAGCTCCCGTCCCCCTCCGACAAGTCCTGGCGCTCCCGCGAGCGCATCCGCGAGGACCTCCACGAGTTCCTCATGGAGCCGCTCCGCGGGCGCGACGAGCAGATGGAGCTGTGGGCGTGGTTCGCCGCCTACGACCACGTGGCGCTCGCCCAGCTGTGGGGCGCGATGCCGGCCCTGCCGCGCGAGATACCCCGCTTCACCAAGGACCTGCGCCAGCTCTGGGACGACCGGGGCCGCCCGCACCTGCCGACCATGGCCGGCCGGCACGACGCCCTCGTCGACGCCCGGCACAACCTGGCCCGCTGGAACGTGATGAAGCCCTAGCGCTTGCGGCCGAACAGGAGATAGGCGAACGGGCCGAACGGCTGGACGGACAGTGCCGGCCACCACAGCGCCTTCGGCCCGCGGACCAGCTCGCGCGGCCGGCGCGCCAGATCGGCCACGGCCACCGCCGTCGCGACGACCTCGACGGCGCCCAGCGCGAGCGTCTCCACGCGCTGCGACCTGGACATGGCGGCCCACCGCTCGCGCGGACCCGGCTTCTCGCTCATCTCACGCTCCCGATCTCGCGCTCCCGAGTGCTCGGATGGTGTCAGTCTGCACCCGCGGCGGTGGCGGCGTGTCTAGGCTGGGAAGCCAGGGCCGGGGCGAGCGGTCCGGCGAGGGGCAGATAAAGTTCGGGTTGCGGCCCGCCCCGGGCCGGCAACGCTGCCGAGACTGAGCCCGTTCCAGAAGCGCGCTCCCGGGGCTCGACGGGCTTTTTGACTTCTCGCAACCCGATCTGGGAGGACGAGCAAAACATGCGTATCGGCGTGCTCACCGGCGGCGGCGACTGCCCCGGTCTCAACGCGGTGATCCGGGCGGTGGTCCGCAAGGGCGTCGCCGCGTACGGTCACGAGTTCGTCGGATTCCGCGACGGCTGGAAGGGCCCGCTCGAGGGCCTGACGAAGCCGCTCGGCATCGCGGAGGTCCGCGGCATTCTGCCCCGCGGCGGCACCATCCTGGGCTCCTCGCGCACCAACCCGTTCAAGATCGACGGTGGCGTCGACCGGATCAAGGCCAACCTGGCCGAGCAGGGCGTCGACGCGCTGGTCGCCATCGGCGGCGAGGACACGCTCGGCGTCGCCACCAAGCTCAACGACCTCGGCGTCAACGTGGTCGGCGTGCCGAAGACGATCGACAACGACCTCAACGCGACCGACTACACGTTCGGCTTCGACACCGCGGTCAACATCGCCATGGAGGCGATCGACCGGCTGCACACCACGGCCGAGTCGCACCACCGCACGCTGGTCGTCGAGGTCATGGGCCGGCACGCGGGCTGGATCGCGCTGCACGCCGGCCTGGCTGGTGGCGCCAACGTGATCCTGCTGCCGGAGCGCAACTTCGACGTGGAGCAGGTCGCCACCTACGTGACCAAGCGCTTCCAGGTCGAGTACGCGCCGATCGTCGTGGTCGCCGAGGGCGCGCAGCCGCTCGAGGGCCAGATGGTGCTGCACAACCAGGAGCTCGACTCGTTCGGCCACGTCCGCCTCGGCGGCATCGGCCAGTGGCTCGCCGAGCAGCTCGAGGAGAAGACCGGCAAGGAGGCCCGCACGGTCGTCCTCGGTCACATCCAGCGCGGCGGCACCCCGACCGCGTTCGACCGGGTGCTCGCGACCCGCTTCGGCCTCCAGGCGATTGACGCCGTCCACGAGGGCGACTTCGGTAAGATGATGGCGCTGCGGGGCACCGACATCGTCCGCGTGCCACTGATCGAGGGCACCGGCGAGCTCAAGACCGTCCCGCTCTCCCGCTACGAAGAGGCCGAGGTCTTCTTCGGCAGCTGAACCGCGTTTTTCGGAACGAGGGGGCGACCGCGGGGTCGCTCCCTCTTTCTCGTGAGAGGGCGAAATGACCAAGCAAAGTGTCGCCGTGATCGGAGCGGGCAAGCTCGGCGAGCTCGTCCTCTCCGGACTGCTCCGCTCCGGCTGGCCCACCACCCAGGTGCTGGCCACCACCCGGCGCCCCGAGCGGGCGGCCGAGCTGGCCGAGCGCCACGGCATCCGCCCGGTGCTCAACCTGACCGCGTTCACCCAGGCCGACGTCGTGCTGATCGCGGTGAAGCCGCAGGACGCGGCCAAGGTGCTCGACGACTTCGGCATGAAGGTGCCGCCGGACACGCTGGTCATCTCGCTCTGCGCGGGGCTCACCGCGAGCTTCTTCTCCGAGCGCCTCCCGGGCGGCATCCCGGTCGTGCGGGTCATGACCAACACCCCGGCGCTGGTCGACCAGGCGATGACGGCGATCTCCCCGGGGCCGTACGCGACCGAGGAGCACCTCGCGCTGACCGAGGAGATCTTCCGGCCGCTGGGCCGCACCCTGCGCGTGCCCGAGTCGCAGCAGGACGCGGTGACCGCGCTCTCCGGCTCCGGCCCGGCCTACTTCTACCTGCTGGTCGAGTCGATGATCGACGCCGGCATCCTGCTCGGCCTGCCCCGCCAGGTGGCGCACGAGCTGGCCGTGCAGACCGCGGTCGGCTCGGCCACGATGCTGCGTGACTCCGGCGAGCACCCGGTCAAGCTGCGCGAGGCGGTGACCTCGCCGGCGGGCACGACCGCCGCCGCCATCCGGGAACTGGAGAACCACGGCGTACGGGCCGCCCTGCTCGATGCTCTCGACGCCGCGCGCAAGCGGGCCGCCGAGATCGCCACGCAGATGGCCGCCTCTAGTACCAAATAGCGATCTTCGAGCCGTTGTTCTCCTCGGGGGGCGACGGATGGCTCGACGCCGAGCCGGTGGCGACGCGGTGCGCCGACCAGGCGACGGCGGCCGCGTCCAGCAGGTCGTCCGGCGGCGCCTGCCCGGCCGGGCCGATCTGATCGGGCAGCACGATGCCGTTGCGGGCCAGCAGCTCCCGCCGGCGCATCTGGCCCGACCACGTCTTCTTGGCGTGCTGGAGCGGCTCGCCCGCCATCGTGCGGAACGAGACCTCCGGGTGCGCCTCGAACAGCAGGCCCGGGTGCCGCTCCCAGATCGCGTTCGCCTCCAGCAGCTTGGGGCGCAGCGCCCACGACTGGCGGCTCAGGCCGGCGCCGGTCAGCTCCCGGCACAGCCGGTTGGCGGCGGCGAAGTCGGCCTCCTGCCAGACCACCCGCGGCGGCACCCGGAAGACGCTGCCGCGCCGCGGGCCCAGCTGGTCGGCGGCGAGCGTGTCGGCGGCCCGCCAGCGGTCGGGGAGCATGCCGAGGGGGATGTCGACGCCGATCACCGCGGCGCCCGAGCTGCTGGTGACGATCTCGTAGAGCGAGGCGGCGAGCACGGCGCGGCCGAAGACCCCGTCGCGCAACTCGACACCCACCCAACCCAGGGCGTACGCGTCGACGCCGATCACGTGGATGGTCATCGGCCGCTCAGCGGGGCAGCCGCGGTGTCATGCCGCAGTGCGAGGCCATATCGATGTCGCCGTCGAAGATGGTCATGACGGCAGACTACGCGCAGTGGCCAATCATGTGCACCCCGTACCGATGGCCGCCGAGAAGTTAAGACCATGCTTAATCAAGGTCATGCATCTTGACGATTGTGAATGGGTGTGACTACGGTCTCTTCTACGAACTTTTTGGAAACTTTCCTAACTGTTCACGAGGAGACGAAGTGCAGAAATCCCTCCGCCGCGCACTCTGGGCCGGGGCGTTCGTGGTGGCCTCCACCGCGATGGTCCCGACGCTCCAGGCATCAGCCGCGGTGGCCTGTGCCCCCGCCTGGTCCTCGACCGCCGTGTACGTCAAGGACAACACCGCCTCCCAGAACGGCCACAACTACGCCGCCAAGTGGTGGACTCAGAACGAGTCGCCGGCCACGCACAGCGGACAGTGGGACGTCTGGATCGACAACGGCGCGTGTGGCGGCACGACCACCCCCCCGACGACTCCCCCCACCACGGCCCCGACCACCACCCCCACGACCGCGCCCACCACGCCGCCGACGACTCCGCCCACCACGTCGCCGACGTCCGGTCCCAGCGGCAAGAACGTCGTCGGCTACTTCGCCGAGTGGGGTGTCTACGCCCGCCAGTACTTCGTGAAGAACCTGGTCACGTCCGGCTCCGCGGCCAAGCTCACGCACATCCTGTACGCGTTCGGCAACACCACCGGCGGCCAGTGCTCGATCGGTGACTCGTACGCCGACTACGACCAGGCCTACACCACCGCCACCAGCGTGGACGGCGTCGCCGACACCTGGGACGCGGGCGCGCTGCGCGGCTCGTTCAACCAGCTGCGCAAGCTGAAGAAGCAGTACCCGAACATCAAGGTGATCTGGTCGTTCGGCGGCTGGACCTGGTCCGGCGGCTTCACCCAGGCGGCGGCGAACCCGACCGCGTTCGCGAACTCCTGCTACAACCTGGTCAAGGACTCCCGCTGGTCGGACGTCTTCGACGGCATCGACATCGACTGGGAGTACCCGAACGCCTGCGGGCTGTCCTGCGACGCCAGCGGCCCGGCCTCGTACAACAACGTGATCTCCGCTCTGCGCACGAAGTTCGGCTCGTCCTTCCTGATCACCTCGGCGATCTCGGCGGACGGCTCGAACGGCGGCAAGCTCGACGCGGCCGACTACGCCACCGGCATCCAGAAGCTCAACCTGGTCTTCCCGATGACGTACGACTACTACGGCGCGTTCAGCCCGCAGGGCCCGACCGCTCCGCACTCGCCGCTCACCTCGTACGCGGGGATCCCGACCAACGGCTTCTGGTCGGACGCGGCGATCCAGAAGCTCAAGAGCAAGGGCGTCCCGTCGAACAAGATGCTGCTCGGCATCGGCTTCTACGGTCGCGGCTGGACCGGCGTCACCCAGGCCACGCCCGGCGGCACGGCCACCGGAGCGGCGCCCGGCACCTACGAGGCGGGCATCGAGGACTACAAGGTCCTCAAGAACAGCTGCCCGTCGACCGGCACCGCGGGTGGCACCGCCTACGCCAAGTGCGGCAGCAACTGGTGGGGCTACGACACCCCGGCGACGATCGCGGGCAAGATGTCCTACGTCAAGCAGCAGGGTCTCGGCGGCGCCTTCTTCTGGGAGTTCTCCGGCGACACCAGCAACGGTGAGCTGATCACCGCGATCAAGAACAACCTCTAGACCGTACGCAGCAACAACTCATCTCCTCAGGTGAGAAGCGGGGCACCGGGCGCGAGCCGGGTGCCCCGCTTTCGTAGGCTTTCCCCATGCGCCGTGAGTGGCACCAGTTGAGCTACCCGGGGGTCGGCAACCCGGCCTTCCAGACGTCCCGCCCGTCCACCGACTCCGCCGAGGACGAGGCGCTCGGCCTCGACCGCTGGCGTGACCTCCCGCGGGTGCAGATGCCGCCCTGGGCGGACATGGACGAGGTCGCGTCGGTCTGCAAGGTCCTCGACAACGTTCCCTCGATCGTCGCGCCCTACGAGGTCGACCAGTTGCGGGTCAAGCTGGCCGAGGTGTGCGAGGGCCGCGCGTTCCTGCTGCAGGGCGGCGACTGCGCCGAGACGTTCGACCACAACACCGAGAGCCACCTGCTCGCCAACGCGCGCACGCTGCTGCAGATGGCGGTCGTGCTCACGTACGGCGCCTCGATGCCGGTGGTGAAGGTGGCCCGCGTGGCCGGGCAGTACACCAAGCCCCGCTCGGCGCCGAACGACTCGCTGGGCCTGCCGGCCTACCGCGGCGATCTGATCAACTCGCTCGAGCCCACCGAGGCGGCGCGGGTCGCCGACCCGCAGCGCATGATCCGGGCGTACGCGAACTCCGCCGCCGCGATGAACATGCTGCGCGCCTACCTCGCCGGTGGCCTCGCCGACCTGCACGGTCTGCACGACTGGAACAAGGACTTCGTCCGGGCGTCACCGGCCGGCGAGCGCTACGAGGCGATCGCCCGCGAGATCGACCGGGCGCTCGACTTCATCCGCGCCTGCGGCATGACCGACAACGACGCGCTGCGCACGGTCAGCCTGTACTGCTCGCACGAGGCGCTGGCGCTCGAGTACGACCGGGCCCTCACCCGGGTCTCGGACGGCCGCGCGTACGGGCTGAGCGGGCATTTCCTCTGGGTCGGCGAGCGCACCCGGCAGCTCGACCACGCGCACATCGACTTCATCTCCCGCATCGCCAACCCGATCGGCGTGAAGCTCGGTCCCGGCACCTCGCCCGAGACGGCGATCGAGCTGTGCGAGAAGCTCAACCCGGCCAACATCCCGGGCCGGCTCACGCTGATCAGCCGGATGGGCAACGGGAAGGTACGCGACGCGCTGCCCCCGATCGTGGAGAAGGTGACCGCGGCCGGCGCCAAGGTCGTCTGGCAGTGCGACCCGATGCACGGCAACACGCACGAGTCGTCCAACGGCTACAAGACCCGGCACTTCGATCGCATCGTCGACGAGGTGCTGGGCTACTTCGAGGTGCACCGCGGCCTCGGCACCCACCCGGGCGGCATCCACATCGAGCTCACCGGCGAGGACGTCACCGAGTGCCTGGGCGGCGCGCAGGGCATCGAGGACCTCGACCTGCCCGACCGGTACGAGACGGCGTGCGACCCCCGGCTGAACACCCAGCAGAGCCTCGAGCTCGCCTTCCTGGTTGCGGAGATGCTTCGTGGTTGATCTGCGTTCGGACACCGTCACCCGCCCGTCCGCGGCCATGCGGCAGGCGATGGCCACCGCGCTCGTGGGCGATGACGTCTTCGGTGACGACCCGACGGTGAACGCGCTCGAGGCCCGGGTCGCCGCGATGTTCGGCCACGAGGCGGCGCTCTTCGCGCCCTCCGGCACGATGGCCAACCAGATCGCGCTCCAGCTCGTGGTGCCGCCCGGCGGCGAGCTGCTGGCCGGCGGCGACGCGCACGTCCTGGTGTACGAGATGGGCGCCGCCGCCGTGATCGGGGGCATCTCGTCGCGTACCTGGCCGTCGGTCGGCGCCCGGCTCGACCCGGACGAGATCGCCGGCATGTTCCGCACCCCCGGCGGCTACACGGTGCCGACCAAGGCGGTCGCCGTCGAGCAGACCCACAACCTGGGCGGCGGCAGCGTGATCCCGCTCGACACGCTGAAGGCGATGCGCGAGGTCACCGGCCGGGCCGGGGTGGCGCTGCACTGCGACGGCGCCCGCATCTGGCACGCGCACGTCGCCGACGGGGTGCCGCTGCACGAGTACGGCGTCCTCTTCGACACGATGTCGGTCTGCCTCTCCAAGGGCCTCGGCGCGCCGGTCGGCTCGCTGGTCATCGGCAGCGCCGAGCGCATCGCCCGGGCCCGCGTGATCCGCAAGCGGCTGGGCGGCGGCATGCGCCAGGCCGGCATCCTGGCGGCGGCCGGCGACTACGCGCTGACCAACAATCTCGACCGGCTGGCCGACGACCACGCCCGGGCCCAGAAGGTGGCCGTCGCGCTGGCGAAGTTCGGCGTCGTCGACCCCGCCCAGGTCCGCACCAACCTGGTGCTGGTCGACCTCACCGAGACCTCGTGGGACGCGCCTTCCTTCGTCGCCGCCGCGGCCGAGCGCGACGTGCACATCGCCGCGATGCTGCCGCAGCTCGCGCGTATCGTGCTTCACCTGGACATCGACGACAACGCCCTCGATCAGGCGATCACGGCTCTGACGGGGATCCTCGCCGAAAGGTCGTGACATGATCGTCGTCGCACACGCCGAGGCCGGGCTCCTACCGCATTTCCCGGACGTGGTCGCCGTCGACGCCGATCGGCTTCTCGCGGCCTACCGGGAGGGCGCCGGCCACATCAGCCACGAGGGGCGCATCACCGTCGTCGACAGCGACGACGGCGGGCAGAGCTGGGGCACGCCGCGGGTGGTGGTGGACGGCCCGCACGACGACCGGGATCCGAAACTGGCCCGGCTGTCCGACGGGACGGTGCTGCTCAGCTACTTCGTGCTGGAGTGGACCGGGCCGCGCACGCACAACGATCTCGGGACGTACGTGCGGCGCAGCATCGACGGCGGCCGGACGTGGGCCGAGCCGGTGCTGGTGGGCAGCCCGTGGTGGGCCTCGCACGGCGCCGCGGTCGAGCTTCCGGACGGCGACCTGCTGCTGCCCGTCTACAACCGGCGGCCGGGGGACCGGTGGCATCGCGCGGTCGTGGTGCGCAGCACGGACGGCGGGCGTACGTGGCCGGCGTCGTCCGAAGTGCTGCTGGCGGCCGGCGACGAGTTCCACTTCCAGGAGCCGACGCTGACGGTGCTGGACGGGCAGATCGTGGCGCTGATCCGCACCTCGCTCGACCGGGCGTGGTCGTGCCGCTCCACCGACGGCGGGCGCACGTGGAGCACGCCGGAGCCGACCGACATGGCGGCGTCCTCGCATCACGCGCTCGCTCTGAGCACGGGGGAGGTGCTCCTCACGTACGGCGACCGCTCGAAGCGTTTCTCCGAACGGCGGGTGACCGTCGGTCGTCTGGTGCGCCGGCCGCTGGAGACCTGGGACGGGTACGAGGACACGCTGCTCTACGACTCGGGCGACCCGGACCAGGCCAACCCGTCCAGCGTCGAGCTCGCGCCGGGCAGCTTCCTGACGCTGGGTTTCGACATTCCGGCCGCCAGCGTCGTCGCGGTCCGGACCGAGGCCCGCGACTACCGCTAGTTCGGCCGGCGCCGAAGCGTCGCCGGGATCTACTTCCCGCATGACCGAACCCTTTGGCGTCGTCGACCGGCTGGTGTCGCAGGTCCTTTCCCGGGCCGCGACGTGGACCTCGTGGGACGGCGTGCCGCGCCCGGCGGACGACCGCGTCTACACACCGCACAAGGCGATCCGCCGGGTGGCCGACCACATCGTCGACCACCTCGCCGAGATCGAGGCCCGGGTGGCCGGCGTCGCGACCATCCCCGACCACTGGCACGCGTCCTACAGCACGACACCGGCCGACCTGGCGCCGTTCACCGCCGAGGACCTCGACGAGGCCCGCAGCCGGCTCACCCGCCTGGCCCAGGTCTTCGAGCTGCGGATGCGGGCCCTCACCCCGGCGCAGCTCGACCTCCGCGACGGCGACGCCTGGACGCCCCGGGAGATCGCGCTGCACCTCGAGGGTTCGCTGTACTACGCGGACGCGCTCGGCTTCCTCGCGTGACGCCTCAGCCGATGGTGACCGGGCCCGGCCCCGCGGCCCCGGTCCCGGAGGGCAGCCGCAGGTGCACAGTCACCGCCCGGGCGAAGCCGCGGATCACCGGGTGGACGCCGTCCGTGTGCAGCTCCGGCTGGAAGAGCGTGGCCAGGAAGAACGGGTGCTCGCCGAGCTCGGCCACGCGCACCTCGCCGTCGTCGTCGTGGCCGGTGAAGCGCATGCCGTGAGCGGCCAGCACGTCGATGTACGCGGCCGAGATGCCGTAGCTGCAGTGGTAGCGCTCGATCGTCCGCGTCGTGCCGAGCAGGCGCTCGATGCGGGAGCCCGGGGTCAGGTTGATCGCGCCCTCGTGGCCGACCAGCGAGCAGGACAGCTCGGCGATCAGCGGGCTCTCGCCGGCGTCGCCGTTCTCGGCGTGGGTGGCCGTGGTCAGGCCGCAGACGTCGCGGGCGAACTCGAGCATCGCGTGCTGGAAACCGCCGCAGGTGCCGAGGAAGGGGATGCCCGAGGTGCGGGCCACGCGGGCGGCGGTGACGGCGCCGGCCTCGCTGCGGTACGGGCTGCCGGGCAGCAGCCACAGACCGGCGAACTTCGCCAGCGCCGCCGGGTCGGTGGCCTCCTCGGTCGGGATCCAGTAGGCGTCGAGGTCGATCTGCTCCTCCTCGCGCAGCGCGTCGAGGATCACCGGGATGCGCGAGTGCGCGCGCACGGCCGGGGAACGGTCTCCCACCAGGGCAATCGAAATCATGCCCCGATTCTGTGGCCCGAACCGACATCAGGTCCAACGATGATGTTTGCTCTCGGCATTAGCATTACTGATGTGGATCCGCACCTGCTCCGGACGTTCGTGGCGGTCGCCGAGACCGGGTCGTTCTCCCGGGCGGCCGAGCGCCTGAGCTACACCCAGTCGGCGGTCTCGCAGCACATCGCGGCCCTGGAGGCCGATCTCGGCACGCCCCTGTTCACCCGGCGCCCGGTGGCGGCGACTCCGGCGGGGGAGCGGCTGCGGCGGCATGCGGCGCTTCTGCTCGTACGGTGGGAAGCCGCCCGCGCCGATGTCACCCGCGCCGTGGCGCCGCCGGGCCGGCTCGTGCTCGGCCTCACCCCGCTGGCCTGGGCCGCGCCGGTGGCGGCCGGCCTGGCGACGATCCGCGCCGAGTCGGCGCTGCTGCGCACCAGCCTGCGGGCCGCCGCCCGCGACAAAATCGTCGAGGCCGTCGCCACCGGCGAGATCGACCTGGGCCTGGTCGACGGCTTCACCGCTCCCAGCGACCCCCTGCGGCTGCCGGAGCCGGGCGCCGGCGGCCCGCGCGCGGTCGGCGTCACCGAGAGCCCCGCCGTGGTGGCGATCCCGCGTTCCCACCCGCTGGCCGGCCGGGCCCGCCTCGACTTATCAGATTTGTCGGATGCGTACTGGATCGATGCGCCGGAGGTGGCACCGTTCGCGAGGCTCCCGGTCGACGGCCTCCGCGCGGGCCTGCGCTACGACGGCGCCGACGTCGCGGTGCTGACCGGCCTCGTCGCGGCCGGTCACGGCCTGGCCGTGCTCCCCGAGCCGGTGGTGGCGGCGCACCATGGGTTGGCCGGCGTGCGGGTGCCGCGCCTGATCCACCGCGTGGAGCTGGTGCGGCTGCCGGCCACCACTCCGCAGGAGCCGGCCGAACGCCTGGCGGCGCTGCTCACCGGCTGAGCCGCTGCGGGTGGCGGCCCCGTCGGTGAGCACCCCGGGTGGCAACCGAGTCGCCGAGCTGCCGCTTTGCCGTGTTGCCGTGAGTGCTTTGCTCTGCTTACAAATACGCGCCGATGAGGCGCACCGAGCCACTCGCCGCGCTGCCGTGTTGCGGTGTTGCCGTGAGTGGCCTTGCTCTGCTTACCAATACGTGCGGGTCGGCCGCACCGTGCCACTTGCCGTGCTGGCGCG
>NZ_JBVJIU010000011.1:0-153450 GCF_055586105.1 Actinoplanes sp. NPDC051537 | reverse complement strand
CTTTGTCGTGTTGCCGTGAGTGGCCTTGCTCTGCTTACCAATACGTGCGGGTCGGCCGCACCGTGCCACTTGCCGTGCTGGCGCGTTGTCGTGTTGCCGTGAGTGGCCTTGCTCTGCTTACCAATACGTGCGGGTCGGCCGCACCGTGGCACTTGCCGTGCTGGCGCGTTGTCGTGTTGCTGTGAGTGGCCTTGCTCTGCTTACCAATACGTGCGGGTCGGCCGCACCGTGCCACTTGCCGTGCTGCCGTGTTGTCGTGCTGCGGCGAGTGGCCTTGCTCTGCTTACCAATACGCGCCGATCAGCCGCACCGTGCCACCTCCGCGGGCGGAGCCGAAGCACCCGCGGCGGGCTTTGCGAGCGCAGGCGCCGCGGTCCCAGTCGGCGCGGGCGTGGCGGCGGGCGCGGGCGTGGCGGCGGGCGCGGGCGTAGCGGCGGGCGCGGGCGTAGCGGAGGGCGCGGGCGTAGCGGAGGGCGCGGGCGTAGCGGAGGACGCGGGCGTAGCGGACGGCGCGGGCGCCGGCGATGCGCCAGGCGGGCGGCGGAGGAGGAACGCCGTGATCAGCAGCGCCGCCACCACGAACCCCGCCGCCACAAGGAACGCGCGCACATAACCGTCGTGCAGGGCCTCCACCGCCGGCACCCCGGCCGCCGAGCGCGACGCCGCATGCGCGGCCGCCACCGCCGCCAGCACCGACAGGCCCAGCGCCCCGCCGGCTTGCTGGGCCGTATTGCTGAAGCCGGACACCATGCCGGTGTCGGCCGGTTCCGCGCCGGCCATCGCCAGCATGATGATCGCCGGGATGGTCACGCCGACGCCCAGGCCCATCACGATCAGCGGCGGCAGCAGGTCGGCCGCGTACGACACCTGGGCCGGCATGCGGGCCAGCAGCAGCAGGCCCGCGAGCAGCGTCGTCAGCCCGGCCAGCAGCACCGGTCGCGGCCCGAAGCGGCCGGTCACCCGGGGCGCCACGAAGAGGGAGACCGCGCCGATCACGAGCGGGGTCGGCAGGAACGCCAGGCCGGTGCCGAGCGCGTCGTAGCCCATCACCCGCTGCACGAACAGGGCGTTCAGGAACTGGAACCCCATGCCGGTGGCGAACACCAGCACCACGGCGAGGTTCGCGCTGAGCAGCCAGCGCCGGGCCAGGACCCGCAGGGCGATCAGCGGGCGGCGGGCCAGCCGCTGCCGCACCAGGAAACCGAGGATGAGCAGGACGGCGGTGGCTCCGGTGAGCGTGGCGGGCACGGCCGCCTCGGATGATCCGGTACGCACGATCGCGTACACGCCGAGGGAAAGACCCGCGGTGATGAGCAACGCGCCTGGAATGTCCAGCCCCGCGCCCAGGCCGGCGCCCGCCTCGCGGGGCAGCAGCCGCCGCCCGAAGACCCAGACCGCCACCCCGATCGGCACGTTGATCAGGAAGATCGCGGGCCAGCCGACCGCGTCCGTGAGCACGCCGCCCGCGACGAACCCGACCGCCGCGCCCCCGGCCTGGGTGAAGCTGTAGATGCCCATGGCCCGCGCCTGCGAGGCGGGCGACGGATACAGCCGCACGATCATGCCGATCACCACGGCCGCGGCCAGCGCGCCGCCCGCGCCCTGCACGAAGCGGCCGGCGATGAGCAGGCCGGCGCTACCGGCGAGGCCGCAGCCGAGCGACGCGGCCGTGAAGACGATCAGCCCGGCGAGGAAGACCCGCCAGGCGCCGACGAGGTCGCCGAGCCGCCCGGCGAGCAGCAGCAGGCCCGCGAAGGCGACCAGGTAAGCGTTGACGACCCAGGCGACCCCGGCGGGCGAGAAGCCCAGATCGCGTTGAATGTCCGGAACGGCGACGGCCACGATCGTGCTGTCCAGCACGATCATCAGCGACATCGCGCAGAGCACGGCCAAGGCGGCCGCGCGACGATCCACGGAAAGGCTCATGGCCCGACCGTAGCAGATAATCCGCTTCCGGACTATCTGTTAGTCACCTACCGCGGGCACGCCGGATCGGCTGCGGCCCCGGATCGCGCTGCGAGCCCGCGAGGGTGCCGAGCGCCTCGACGAACGCCGCCCGCGCCTCGGGCGGCAGGCCGCCGAGCGCGTCCGCGTGCACCCGATCGACGATCCGCTGCCCCTCCTCGGCCGCGAGCCGCCCCTTGCCGGTGACCGCGATGATCCGGGCTCGCCGGTCCGTCGCCGACGGCCGCCGCTCGGCCAGCCCGCGCCGCTCGAGCTCGTCGACGGTGCTGACCATGGTGGTCTTGTCGAGGTCGGCGAGCGCCGCGAGCTGGATCTGGGTGCGCTCCTCCTCGAGCGCGTGCACGAGCACGCACTGCATGCGCGGGGTGAGGTCGACCTCGGCGAGCGCGGCGCCGAGCCGGTTGGAGAGCGCGTGGCCGGCCATGTTGAGCAGGCCGGTGATGTCGCGCTCGGTGCGTTCGGGTGCTGCCATGGGACAAATCCTAGCCCCGGATCATCCGCTTCCGGATGATCCGGGGCCGGGACGACCGGCGGGCCTGGCCCCCGTGACCGCCCACCGGCCGCGTCTTCAGACCGAAAACGCCCAGGTCGGCGCGACCGGTCGGACCAGCAGCGGCATCCGCGCCTCGGCCGGCGTCCGGTCCCGCTTGCGGTTGTTGCAGCGAGCGCAGGCCGCCACCGTGTTGGCCCACTCGTCGCGGCCGCCGCGCGACCGCGGCAGCACGTGGTCGATCGTGGACGCCGGGCCGCCGCAGTACCCGCAGGCACGCCGGTCGCGGGCGAGCACCCCGGCCCGCGACCAGGCCGGCCCGCGGCTGTGCCGCCACCGCGTCACCACGTAGCTGACCAGCCGGACCACGGTCGGCATCGGATAGACGCCGATCCGCCGGTCGGGCTCGGCCTCGTGCACGACCGCCACCTCGCGGAACAGCATCCGGATCGCGTGCCGGAGGCTGACCCGGTGCAGCGGCCCGCAGTCGGCGTTCAGCACCAGAACCGCGCTCATCGTGATCGACCTCCTCTCCCGTGCGGTGTCACGAATGACGGTGCGATGTCACGAATGACGGTAAGGAGCGGGGTCCGACCGGGACAACCGATTAACGATCACCACTGAGTGCGTGGCGGATTGCGACGGCGAGCTGTCCGAGACCGATCAGGGCGAGCGCCAGCCAGACCGCGACCGCCGCGGTGGCCAGAACGGGAAGCACCGCGGCCAGCAGCAGCCCGAAGATGGTCACCAGCACCCGGGTCGGCCGCTCGGCGACGGTGACGGTCCCGATCTCGGCCATCCCGGCGGCGGTGGCGCGGGCTCGCGCGTACTCGTGAAGCCAGCTCACCCCGCCCGCCGCGACCGCCAGCCAGCCCGGCGCCCCCGCCAGCCAGAACGCCAGCAGCCAGGCCGCCTCGCCGAGCCGGTCGGCCACCGAGTCGTAGACGTAGCCGAGCCGCGACGCACGCCCGGTCACCACCGCCACCGAGCCGTCGAGCCCGTCGGCCAGCGCCGCCAGCAGCACCACGACGGCGCCCAGCGCCGGACCCGCTCGCCCGACGAGCACGAGCGCCGGCACACACCAGCAGAGGATCAACCCCGCAGTGGTCACGGCCGTCGGCCCGACGCGCTTGCGAGCGAGCCAGGAGCCGATCCGGTACGCGAGGAGCACCCACCCGCGCACCAGACCGGAAGCCGATCGGGGGTCGAAGCCGCCGTGCAGCCGGGACCAGGCGGCGCAGTACTCGTCCCAGGTCACCGGGGCGTCAGGCGGCTGCGGCGATTTCGGTCGGGGCCAGCAACTGCCACACCTCGCGCGTCGCGGTCGACCGGTTGAGCGTGATGAAGTGGATGCCGGGCACGCCCTCGTCGAGCAGCCGCGCGCACATCTCGGCGCACTGCTCGATGCCGAGCGCCCGCACCGCGTCGTCGTCGCCCGCGACCCGCTCGAAGCGCTCGAGCAGCTTCGGCGGGAACGGCGCGCCGGACAGCTGCGACGACCGCTCGATCGTCGCCATCCGGGTCACCGGCATGACGCCGGGCACGATCGGCGTGGCGCAGCCGGTCGTCGCGACCCGGTCGCGCAGGCGGAGGTACTCGTCGGCGTCGAAGAACATCTGGGTGATGGCGAAATCGGCGCCCGCGCGGCACTTGCGGACGAAGTTGGCGGTGTCGCTCTCGACGTCGGCCGAGCGGGGGTGCTTGTACGGGAAGGCGGCCACCCCGACGCTGAAGTCGCCGGCCTCCTTCACCAGGCGCACCAAGTCTTCGGCGTAGAGGACGCCCTCGGGGTGCCGCACCCACTCGCCCATCGGGTCGCCGGGCGGGTCGCCGCGCACGGCCAGCACGTTGCGGATGCCGGCGCCGGCCAGCCGGCCGATCACGTTGCGCAGCTCGGCGACCGAGTGGTTGACGGCCGTGAGGTGCGCCATCGGCAGCAGCGTGGTCTCGGTCGCGACCCGCTCGGTCACGGCGACCGTCGTGTCGCGGGTGGTGCCGCCCGCGCCGTACGTGATCGAGACGAAGCTCGGCCGCAGCGACTCGAGCTCGCGGATCGCCCGCCACAGGTTCCGCTCGCCCTCGAGCGTCTTGGGCGGGAAGAACTCGAAGGAAAAGGTGGGCGCGTCCTCCCGGATCAGCTCACCGATCGCCGGGATGCCGGGAAGACGAGAGGGAAGTCCGAGAGCCACGCCACGACTCTACCGGCTGCCGGTGACCGCTCGTCGGCTAGCGTCTTCGGCGTGACTTCCCCCGTAGAAGCGGCCGGTCTGCGGCCCCGGGTCGACAAGGCCCTCGCCGCGTTCCTGGCCGAGCAGCGCACCCGGCTCACCGGCATCGACCCGGCGCTGGCGGAGGTTTCGGACGCTCTCGACGATTTCGTGCTCGGCGGCGGCAAGCGGCTGCGCCCGGCGTTCGCCTACTGGGGATATCGCGGCGCCGGCGGGGCGGACTCCGACCACGTGGTGGCGGCCGTCGCGGCGCTCGAGCTGGTGCAGGCCAGCGCCTTGATCCACGACGACCTGATGGACCGCTCGGACACCCGCCGCGGCGACCCGTCGGTGCACCGCCGCTTCGAGCGCCGGCACGTGGACTCGTTCTGGCGGGGCTCGCCGGCGTCGTTCGGCGACAGCGCCGCCGTCCTGCTCGGCGACCTGGCCCTGGTCTGGTCGGACGAGCTGCTGCACGTCTCGGGCCTGACCCCGGACGAGCTGACCCGGGCCCGGCCCGTCTTCGACGAGATGCGCACCGAGGTCACGGTCGGTCAGTACCTGGACGTGCTGACCCAGGCGACCGCGGACACGTCGCTGGAGCGGGCCGGCAAGGTGGCCCGGTTCAAGGCCGCGAAGTACACGGTCGAGCGGCCGCTGCTGCTGGGCGCGGCCATCGCCGGGGCGCCCGCCGAGGTCAGCGCGTCCTACTCGGCGTTCGGCCTGCCGCTGGGTGAGGCGTTCCAGCTGCGCGACGACGTGCTCGGCGTCTTCGGCGACCCGGCGCAGACCGGCAAGCCGGCCGGCGACGACCTGCGCGAGGGCAAGCGGACCTATCTGATCGCGGCGGCGTTCGAGGCGCTCGACGAGCCGGCGCGGGCCGAGCTGGACGCGGGGCTCGGCGACCCGGGCCCGGACGTCGAGCGGCTGCGGTCGCTGATCCGGGACAGCGGCGCGCTGGCGGCGACCGAGCGGCGGATCGACGAGCTGATGACGGCGTCGCTGACCGCGCTGGCGGCGGCGCCGATCGACGACGACGCCCGGCAGGTGCTCAACGCCCTGGCCGACGCCGCCACTCGCCGTACCGTGTGAGCAGCTTGCTTCCCTCGCCCGCGCGTGGCGTCCGCTGGATGCCGCGCCGGCCCCACCACACCCACAGATCCAGGGTGAGCAGCACCATCGCGAAGCCGAACAGCAGGTCCTCGACCGGCGCGTAGACGATCCGCAGGCCGAGGATGGCGTCCGGGTCGTAGATCACGATGTTCCGGCCGGTCAGGATCCCGTTCGACAAGAGCTGAAAAAACACGATTAATGGGTACGTGGCCCAGAAAGCAGCCTTTTTCAGCAGGCCGACGTGCAGCACGAGCAGGTCGATCGCGGCCGTGACCAGGACACCGAGGATCGCCGCGGCGGTGTAGGTCACTCGTCGCCGGCCGGCTTGCGCAGCACGGCACGCACCGCCTCGAACCCGAGGATCGCGCAGACGGGCACCACCAGGAAGAACAGCACCTCGTCCAGCGGCAGCCCGCCCGGGAAGACGATCCCGGTGGTCTGCGCCGGGTCGAAATGCCAGTGCCCGGCCGCGATCGCCCCGAGGTCCCAGAGCACGAAGACGACGGCCACCGGGACGACGGTCAGCAGCAACCGTCGCCACCGGCGGAAGACGTTGACGCGCAGCACCGGCTCGAGCCAGATCGCGGCGCCCAGGCAGCCCGCGAGGACCAGCACGTACGCCAGATGGCGCATCAGAAGCCGAGCGCCTGCGCCCGCCGCTTCACCTCGCGCGCCCGGTGCCCGCCGAGCCCGATCGCGGCGTTGCCGTCGAGATCCGAGTCCGGCTCGTAGAGCCACCGGAGGGCCTCTTCGTCGTTGTACCCAGCATCGCGCAGCAAGGTCAGGACGCCCGGGAGGTGCTTGAGCACGTTGCTGTTGGCCAGAAGCTCGGCCGGGACCTGCCGGACCCCGTCGTGTTTGACCGCCAGCAACTGCCCCTCGCGGAGCATCTGATGCACCTTGCTGATGGAAATGTCCAGCTTCGCGGCCACGTCCGGCAGGTTGACCCAGGCGGCCGGCCCGGCGGTTACGGATTCGCTCACTCCTACAGCGTGCCAGAAGAGGAGAACCAACTCGATGAGCCTGTTGCGGAAGGCCCGTTCCGAGCTGTCCGGCGCCGTGCGCTCGATGCGCTACGACATGGGCCGGCGGCCGGTCGAGCCCTCGCCGGACGGCCCCGATGTCACCTCCACGGGGATGAGCACGTTCGGTGGTCACCTGTTCGAGGAACCCTCGGCCGGGCCCGTCTCGCACGCCCCGGTCTCGCACGCCCCGGTCTCGCACGCCCCGCGGGCCCGCCGCCCGCGGCGCACGGCGGCCGTGACCGTGTTCGGGGTGCTGACCGTGGTCGGGGCGACCGGCGCCTACCTCGCGGTCGTGAACGGCCTGGGCTCGCTGCTCGACGAGACCCCGGCCGCGGCCGGGACGTTCCCGCCGCCGCCCGCCGCGACCGTGACGTTCGCGCCGAACAGCGGGATCGGCCGCGGACCGGGGGCGGCCCGGCCGCGGACCACGCCGCCGGCCGTCGCCGGCGCGATGGCCGATCCGGCTGATCCCGCCGCCGGTGCCGCCGCCGGCGGTGCCGCCGCGGCTGGTGCCGCCGCCGACCCGGCCGCCGGTCCGGGCGCCGGTCCCGGCGGGAACATGAGTCCGATTCGGACCGCGACAAGTCCGACAAAGCCGGAGCGGGCCGGCAGCACGCCGCCGGTGCCCACGCCGACCGCGCCGGCCCCGTCCGCGACGCCGTCCCCGTCGGGCTCGCCGAGCGGCTCGGCCAACCCGCCCGACCCGGGATATCCGGGCCCGAGCGCGATCTCCGCCACACCGAGCGATTCGGCCGAACCCACTGATAGCCCCCAAGCCCGGCATTACCGTCGACACCGGTAAATGGCCTTTTGTACGGGCAGACTTCCGGGATCGGGCTCTCGCGCGTACCCGTTTGGACTCAGCTATGACATCCTGGTCTGCCCCCACGCGAAAGACACATACACTTCACGCCGATGGACACCACAGTCGCCGACACGTTGATCGGCACCACGATTGACGGCCGCTACCGGATTACCGGTCGCGTGGCCCGTGGTGGCATGGCGACCGTCTACACGGCCACCGACCAGCGACTCGAGCGCACCGTCGCTCTGAAGATCATTCATCCGTCGCAGGCGACCAACGTCCACTTCGTGGACCGGTTCACCGACGAGGCCAAGACGATCGCCCGGCTCACCCACCCCAACGTCGTCGCCGTCTACGACCAGGGGCGCCATCAAGGGCTGCCCTACCTGGTGATGGAGTACGTGCAGGGCCGCACCCTGCGCGAGCTGCTCACCCAGCGCCGCCGGCTCAACCCGGTGGAGGCCTGCGCCATCCTCGACCAGATGCTCTCGGCGATCGCCGCCGCCCACCGGGCCGGCCTGGTGCACCGCGACGTCAAGCCGGAGAACGTGCTGGTCGCCGAGGCGCCCAGCGGCGGCACCGGCAACCTGATCGACTCCGTGGTCAAGGTCGCCGACTTCGGCCTGGCCCGCGCCGTCGAGGCCAGCAACGTCGACGACTCCGGCCAGCTGATGGCGACGGTGGCCTACGTGGCGCCCGAGCTCGTCACCGACGGCCACGCCGACGCCCGCTCCGACGTCTACTCGGCCGGCATCGTGCTCTACGAGATGCTCACCGGGCGGGTGCCGTTCGACGGCGACGACCCGGTCGAGGTGGCCTGGCGACACGTCGACAACGACGTCCCGGCCCCCTCCGAGACCGTCAAGGGCGTGCCCAAGGCGCTCGACGACCTGGTGGCCCGCGCGACCCGCCGCGACCCCGGCTCCCGCCCGACCGACGCCGGCGCGATGCTGGCCGAGGTGCAGGCGGTCCGCGACGACCTGGGCGCCGCGAGCGTCGAGACGGCGCTGCTGCGTCAGGTGCCGCAGTCCCGGCACTCGGCCGCCGACGCCACCGCGATGATGCCCTCGGTGACCGACCGGCCGAGCTGGGCCCGCCTGCCCGAGCAGAACCGGCCGGCCCCGCAGACCTACCGCCGCGGCGAGCCCGGCCTGCGCCCGTCCGGCGGCCCCGACCGCCGGCGCATCCTGATCTCCGCGGCGATCGCCGTGATGGTGCTCGTGGTCATCGGCAGCACCTGGTGGGTGACGCTGGGCCGCTACACCGAGGCGCCGCCGATGGTCAACATGACCAAGGACCAGGCGGTGCTGTACGCGCGGCAGCACAACTTCGAGCTGTTCTTCGGCGACGGCGCCTACAACGAGAACGTCCCCAAGGACACGGTGCTCACCCAGAGCCCCGGCGCCGACGAGCGGATCGTCAAGGGCGGCACCATCACGCTCACCTTGTCCCTGGGTAAGGAGCGCTTCCCGGTGCCCGACCTGGCCGGACTCGAGCTGGCGGCGGCCAAGAGCGAGCTGACCGAGGCCAACCTGAAGTACAAGGAAGGCGCCGGGCAGTACAGCGACACCGTCCCCGAGGGCGCGGTCATCTCGACCAACCCGGCCAAGGGCACCGACCTCAAGCGCGGCGACACGGTCACCGTGGTGGTCAGCAAGGGCCGGGCGCCGATCCAGGTGCCCAACCTCGTGGGGCTGAACATCAACGACGCCCGCGCCCAGCTGCAGGGCCTCGGCCTCGAGGCGGTCGAGCGCTACAAGGACAGCAACGAGCCGGCCGACCAGGTCATCCAGCAGTCGCCCAAGCCGGGCAGCGGCGCCGCCAACGACGACGAGATCACGCTCGACGTCAGCAAGGGCCCGCCGCTGGTCACCGTCCCCGACCTGACCAACCAGCCGTGCCCGCAGGCGCAGGCCGCGCTTCAGCAGCAGGGCCTCCAGGTGCAGATCCAGGGCAACGGGCAGGCGTTCGTGCACCAGCAGAACCCGCCGCCCAACACGCAGGTGCAGCCGAACTCGCAAGTGGTCCTGCTGTGCTTCTAGACCGCCGCATCGGGTCGCACACCAAGACGTCGGGCGGGCTGGCCAAGGCGGCCCTGCCCTACGTGGACGCCGCCGGGTCGGAGACGTTGCAGGTCTACGTCTCCAACTCGCGGGGCTGGGCGCTGCCGCCCGGCGACCCCCAGCAGGACGCGCTGTTTCGCGACGGCATCGGCGAGCGCGGGCTTCCGGCGTACGTGCATGCCTCGCTCTTGGTGAATCTCGGTTCCCCGACCGAGATGACCGTCGAGAAGTCGGTCGCGACCCTGGCGCATTCGCTCGAGCGCGGCCGGGCCATCGGGGCGAGCGCGGTCGTCTACCACGCGGGCAGCTCGGTCGACGCCGAGCACGAGGCGAAGGCGATGCACCAGCTCCGTGAGGCGCTGCTGCCGCTGCTCGACGACGCGGCCGCCCGCGGGCTGCCCAAGCTGCTGGTCGAGCCGAGCGCCGGCGGCGGCCGCAGCCTGGCGTCGAAGGTGCAGGATCTCGGCCCCTACCTGGCGGCGGCCGAGCACCACCCGTGGCTGGGCGTCTGCTTCGACACGTGCCACGCCTGGGCGGCCGGCCACGACCTGGCCACCCCCGGCGGCATGACGGCGACGCTGGATGCCCTGATCGAGACCGTCGGCCCCGACCGCCTGATGCTGATCCACGCGAACGACTCGAAGGACGAGTGCGGCTCGACCCGCGACCGCCACGAGACGATCGGCGAGGGCCGCATCGGCGCGGCCGCTTTCGCCGAGCTGCTGGCCCACCCGGCGACGGCGGGCATCCCCGTGATCGTCGAAACCCCGAGCGTCGAGCACGAGGGCCACGCCGCGGATATCGCCTTGCTGAAGTCCCTGCGCGTCGCGCCCTGAGTGGGCCGGCCCCGCGCGTCGCGTCCTGGGCGGGCCAGCCCTGCGCGTCGCGCCCTGAGTGGGCCAGCCCTGCGCGTCGCGCCCTGAGTGGGCCAGCCCTGCGCGTCGCGCCCTGAGTGGGCCAGCCGCTGCGTGGGGTAACCCGGCGGAGTGGGCCCTGGGGATAACCCGGCAAAGTTGTCATACCCCGTCCGTAATCTCTCCCCACCCAGTTGACGAGGGTGGGGTGGGTCAGGGCTGAGCGGGACCGGATGGGGAAGATCGCCCGGCCGAGGGCGCGCGACCCCGGCCGGGCGCATCGTCAGGCCAGGTGGTGGGTCAGGAAGCGCACGGAATCGGCCCTCTCGAAGTCGGGCACCTCGCCGTGGTTGCCCGGGTTGGCGTGCAACGTCTTGGCCGCCGAGCCGAACGCGTCGTACAGCGCCAGGGCGTCGGCCCGGGGCACCAGCTGGTCGTCCCACTGCACCAGGAACTTCACGGGGACGGTGACGCGGGCGGCGACCTCGGTCAGCCCGCCGGCGCCGAGCAGGCCGAAGACGGCGGCCCGGACGCGGGGCTCGGCGGCCACGAACGGGACGCCGAGGCCGGCGCCCATCGAGACGCCGTGGTAGCCGATCGGGCCCTCGCCGACTTGGTCGAGCGCCTGGACCGCGGTCACCACGGCCCGCCACTCGGGGACGGACTGGTCGGCCAGCAGCGTGTGCATGGCGACCAGGTTCGGGGTGTCGCCGGCCTGCATGCGGGCCCGGTTGTCGGCGGCGATTTTCGTGAACTCGTCGCTCCTGGGGCGGTCACCGTGGTGGGGCGCGTCGACGGCGACCACCGCGAAGCCGGCCTCGACCAGGTGGCGGGCCGCGGCCACGACGCCGGGCGCGTGCTTGTGCTGGCCGCCGCCGTGGCCGACGACGATCAGCGGGCGGGTGGTGGCGGAGCCGGTGGGCGTCCAGAGCACGCCGGGGATCTCACCCAGCGTGAAGACGTCGCCGCCCGATTCCGTACGGGAAATGAAGTGCACTGTTGGCCTTTCGGATGCCTTTTTCGGGCGCTCCCTAGGCCATCCGGGCGAGGGAGTCCCGACACGTCTCAGCGTTGATCGGTCTCACCTCCTCGAGTCGCGGGTGACGCCGACGTTAGCACGCTTCGGTTGTCAACAGTTCATTGACAAGTGTTAGGCTGCGCGCATGGCTGATCTCGACGAGTTGCGGGCGATCCCGGGGGAGCGCGCCCGGCTCGACGCGCGGGAGCTCGACCTCATCGACCGGGCGCGGCGTGCGGGCGCGACCTGGGTGGAGATCGCGGCGGCGCTCGGCCTCACCAGCCGGCAGGCGGCGGAGCAGCGGCGCTTGCGCTTGGCGGCCTCGGTGCGGCCGGTGCGGTCCGAGCTCGATCGGCCGTACGGCGAAAGGGCCGCCGACCTGCGCCGAGCAGCCACGGAGTTGCACCGCCGGATCGGTGCCGACCGCCGGTGGGACGGACGGTTCCGGCGCGCCCGGCTCGTCCGCGAGACGCTCGAGGCCGCGCCCGACGCCCCGATCTCAGGGCTCTACTCGCTGGTGGCCGACGTGGTGGGCGACCTCGACCGGGCGGAGGCGACCTTCCCGGCGCCGACCCGGGCGGCCGTCGCACGGTTGCGGGCCGCGCTCGCGGCGGCCGCGCAGGGTTGACAGATTGCGGCTCAACTCTTGAGGATGTGAGGCTCAACCTCGGGAGGCGCCGTGCGACGCAACGCGGTTCTGTTCGTGCTGATCTCGGCGCTGTCCGGCTTCGGCAGCACGGCGATGACCCTCGCGGCCGGCATCTGGATGGTCGACCTGACCGGTTCGGTGTCGCTGGCGGCGCTGACCAGCCTGTGCATCTACGCGCCGACGTTCGCGTCGCCCTGGCTCGGGGCGATCGCCGACCGCCTGCCCCGCCGCCCGCTCCTGATCGGGATCGACATCGTGCTGGGCGCCCTGCTGCTGACGTTGCTGACCGTGTCGACGACGCGCGAGGCGTGGCTGATCTACGCGGTCCTGCTGGCCCGGGGCGTGAGCTACGCACTGGGCGATGCCGCCGAGACCGCAATCCTCCCGTCGGCCCTGCCACCAACCTTGCTGGGCGACGTGAACGGCTGGCGATCGAGCGCCCAGGAGGGCATGAAGCTGCTGTCCCCCCTCGCGGGCGCGGGCCTCTACGCGTGGCGGGGCCCGGTGCCGGTGGTGCTGATCTGCTCGGTCTTGCCGCTGCTGACGGCGCTCTGTTACGGCCTGCTCCGACTCCGCGAACCCGGCACTTCAGCCGCAGCGGGAGGGGCGGTCACTGCGGCCGACCCGGCGGCGGGATCGGCGGCGGTGGCTGGATCGGCCGTGGCCGGAGGATCTGCGTCAAGCGGATCTGCGTCGGGCGGATCGGCTGTGGGCGGATCGACCGCCGTGGCCACGGTTGCGGGCGTTGACAAGCCGGAGCGGGATCGCGGGGGCGTTCGGGCTGGGGTGCGGGCGCTCTTCGGGAATCGGGCGGTTCGCGATCCGGTGCTCATCGCGGGCGTCGCGATCGGGCTGTCGGGTCTCACCAACGCGGGCGTGATCGGGCAGGTGGTGGACGTGCTCGGGTTGCCGCCCACCCGCCTGGGCTTCCTCTCGACCGCGCAGGGCGCCGGCTCGATCGTGAGCGGGCTGCTGGTCGGCCGGCTGCTGGCGAGGCTGGCCCCGGTCCCGGTCGCCGCGCTGGGTTCGGCGATCTTCGCGCTGGGGTGCCTGTCGTCGGCGTTGCCCTGGTGGCCCGCGATGATCACCGGCAGCGCGCTGGCCGGGCTCGGGCTGCCGTGGGCGTTGATCGCCGGGGTCACCGCGGTGCAGACCGGCACGCTCGACCACCTGCTGGGCCGGGTTGCCGCCACCTCGAACACGGTGATGTTCGGCCCGGTCGCAGTGGCGATCCCGCTGGGCTCGGCGGCCGTCCATCTCGGACCGCCGGTCCCGCTGCTGATCGCCGCCGTCCTGACGCTAACGGCAGCCACCATCGGATATGCGCGCCGACAGCCCGCCCAAACAGCCACATCCTGACGGCGACCGCCGCAACCGCCGAGGCGCGTATGGGTAAGCAGAGCCGGGCTGGCAGCGCGGCGGCGGGCGGGGCAGCGCGGCGGCGGGCGGGGCAGCGCGGCGGCGGATGCGGAGTCGGGCGCGCGGCACGTCGGCGGGTGCGCGCCGGCCGGGCGCGATGGCGAGGCTGGGCGCGCGGCGCGCCGGCGCGTCCTGCGGGGCGACGGCCGGGGTGCGTATGGGTGAGCAGAGCCGGGGGTGGGCGGGAGTGCGGGGCGACGGCCGGGGTGCGTATGGGTGAGCAGAGCCGGGGGTGGGCGGCGCGGCGGCGGGGGTGCGGCGCCGGCGGCCAGGGTGCGTATTGGTGAGCAGAGCCGGGGGTGGGCGGCGCGGGGGGCGGGGCTATGCGCTTATCTCGGCGGCTACCTCGTGGTGAGTGACGCGCTCATCCCAGTGGCTCAAGGCTCGGCGTGCGTCGTCCTCGAGGAAGGCCAGCTCTGGGTCGTCGCCGGCGAAGGCGCGGATGGCGTCCAAACCGTCGAAGAGGGTCACGGTGGTAAACATGACCTCGTCGCCGGCGGGTTGGGTTAGTAGGCGGGCGCCGCGGAAGCCGGGTGTTTGGCGCAGGTGGGTGGCCACGTCGGTCTCGAAGTGGCGGCGGTAGTCGTCGGCGGTTGCCGGCGGCGCCCAACCCCGCCAGATGCGCGCGATCATGTGCTTCCCCCGTCGGAAGTCGGCATCAGCCCTCGACGGGACGATCGTCTCACCGGCGCGGGCGGCGGTGCAAAAGGCGCCAGGCGATCAGTCCACCCAGGAGCAACGCGGCGGCGGCCGCCCACCAACCGTGGTTCGAGGCGGGCGGCGGCGGTGGCGGCCGGAGCAGCAAAGGGGTGGAGCCGTCCGCCGTCCGTACGGGCAAATGGCGGTGGATGGTGTTGTCGGGCTCGCCGGGGCGGGTGCTCGTGTAGGACAGGTCGTAGTCGAAGGTGATCGTGGTGCCGGGGGGCGTGTCGGGTGGGACCTGGAGGACCGCTATGCCCGACCGGTCGCAGCGGGCGCTCGCGCCACGGTAGGCGAGGCCGCACGCGGTGAGCGTCACGCCGGTGGTGCGGCTCGCGAACGTGACCGCGAGCGGGATGCCGGGACCGGCGACGGCCAGCAGCGGGCGCACCGCGAAGGACGGCGACGGGAGCGCCACCCAGACCCTCGAGCTGCCGGTCTGGCCGCCCGCGTCGTCGCCGAACTGGTAGCTGAAGGACCACGTGAAGGCGAACTCCCGGCCCTCGGGCGCGGCCCGCGGGATCGGCAGCCGGACGCTGCGCCGCCAGGACGGGCGATCGCGGCAGAACGTGCGGGCCACCCGGCACGACGTGATCAGCAGCTTCGGGCTGTCGCCGGTGAAGGTCACCGTGACCGCGTCGCCGCGGGTGACCGGGTCGGGCGCGGCGTCGACGTCCACGTGCAGGATCGCGAACGGGATCTCGCCGCTCTCGCCACCCGCCCGCCAGTGCAGCGTCGTGGCCCGCGGCGGCGAGACCGGCACGGTGACGATCGCCTGGCCGGACGAGCATGCCACCCTCCGCTGTGGATAGAGGTCGAACCAGAGCTCGCAACCGCCCGGCGACGAGACCGCGAAGCGCTCACCCGGCAGCCCGGAATGGCGGTCGGCCACGGGAGGTAGGACCAGGAGCACGACCGCGACGCCGCGGGCGAGCCGGGTGAGCCACATCGGATGCCTCCACCAGGCACCCTGAGCCGGTCATCGGACGCTGTCAGTCAGATCACGGACGCCGATCCGCGGCAGATAGCCGAGCACGTCGGCGAGCGAGGTCGAGACGCACCCGACGTAGTTGTCGGGGCGGACCAGGAAGAGGCCCGGCTCGTAGGCGGCCGGCGGGTCGAGACGGTGCACCGCCAGGGCCGCGGACGACGGCGGCAGGTCACCGGTCCAGCCGAAGGCGAGCAGCGTGGCGTGCGGGCCGCGGAGCAGGTCGAAGACGCGGCCGCCACCGGCGATCGGCGAGTCGGGCGCCCGGTCGCCGGCCTGGACGGCGCCGGGGTGGGAGCGGTGGTCGGCCGCGAGCGGTCCGCCCCGGTAGGTGAGCGAGAGCTGGCGCAGCACGGGATCGGACCGGTCGATGTCGGCCGCGCGGTGCAGCCGGGTGCTGATGCCGAGCACGTCGGCCGCCACCGGCAGGCGCTCCGCCTCGTACGTGTCGAGCAGCGCGTCGTTCCCGCTGGCCAGCTTCCACCCCAGGTTGTACGCGTCCTGGATGCCCGTGTTGAGGCCCTGCCCACCGGCCGGCGAGTGCACGTGCGCCGCGTCTCCGGCGAGGAAGACGTTGCCGACGCGGTAGCGCGAGACCATCCGGATGTTGGCCCGGAACTCCGACGTCCAGCCGACGTGGGTGACCTTGACGCCGGGGACGACGGAGGCGACCAGCTCCTCCACCGACGGCGCTCCGGGCGGCGCGGTGAGCTGGTAGTCGTCGGTGCCGGGCAGCGGGCACAGGCCCAGCCGGACGGACTTGCCGTCGTCGCCCGGCCAGATGTGCCAGTTGTCGCGGTCGAGGCCCTCGAGGCGCACGTCGGCGATGAACATCCGCTCGGTCTCGAACGTCTCGCCCTCGAACGGCACGCCGAGCAGCCGCCGGACCGTGCTCTGCCCGCCGTCGGCGCCGACCACGTAACGCGCCGTCGCCGTCTCGCCGGTGTCGAGCGTGACCCGCACCCCGTCGTCGGCCTGCTCGAGGCCGGTGAGGCCGACGCCGAACTCGACCGGAACGCCCTCGGCCAGCAGCCGGCCGGTGCGCCACTGGGGAACCATCAGCACGTTCGGATAGGGCGCCGCCTCCGTCGGCTCGTGCAGCGGGTCCATCCGGCGGCGCATCTCCTGGCCGCCGGGCAGATGGATGAGCAGCTCCGGATAGTCGCCGCCGACGGACCGGAAGCGGTCGAGCAGCCCGAGGTCGTCGAGGACCTCCTGCGTACGCGGCTGAATGCCCTTGCCTCTCGAACCGGTGAAGGGCTCGGCCGCCTTGTCGATGATGCGGAACGGGACGCCGCGACGCTGGAGCTCGCGGGCCAGGGTGAGGCCGGCCGGACCGGCGCCGACGATCAGCGTTTGAATGAATCTTGATTCAGTGAACATGGATTCACCGTACGGTAGGTTGATATCCTGCGTCAATGGCGGAGACGGGTGTGCGCAAGCTACGCGCGGCGCAGACCGAGGCGGAGCTCAAGGCGGCGGCGATCCGGGTCTTCGGGCGGGTGGGCTACCTCAACGCCAAGATCACGGACATCACGGCCGAGGCCGGGCGCGCGACCGGCTCGTTCTACCAGCACTTCGCGGGCAAGGAGCAGCTGCTCCAGGCGCTGATGGCCGACCTGCTGGCCGAGGGCGACGAGGGCGCGCTGCTCGAGGAGCACTCGGACGACTTCTCCGACCGCGAGGCGATCCGCTGGCACATCACGCAGTACTGGTCGGTCTACCGCCGGCACCGCACGGTGATCGAGGCGCTGCGGCAGGCGGCGATCGTCGACCCGCGGTTCGACGAGGTGCAGCGGGAGATGCTGCGGCCGGACATCGTGCACATCTCGCACCACATGGAAAAGGCCGGCCCCACGGCCGACCCGGAGGTGCTCGCGTCGATCTTCAACCTGCTGGTGTCGACGTTCGCCGACACCTGGATGGACAAGATCCCCGACGAACAGGCGATCAACACCTTGACCGATTTCCTGTACGCGGGGATCCGCGGCTGATTGCCGGGCCGGGCACGCGTTCTTCCCGTACGCGGGGATCCGCGGCTGATTGCCGGGCCGGGCACGCCATTGTGCCCGGCACGGAGCTCAGCGGTTCTTCAACGCCTTGCGATAGTCGCTGTTCAGGCGGCCGATCAGCGTCAGCGGAATGCCCTTGGGGCAGACCGTGGTGCACTCACCGGCGTTGGTGCAGCCGCCGAAGCCGGCGTCGTCCTGCGCCTGGAGCATGTCGAGGACCCGGGAGTCGCGCTCGGGCTGGCCCTGCGGCATGAGGCCGAGGTGGGCCACCTTCGCCGCGGTGAACAGCATGGCCGAACCGTTCGGGCAGGCCGCCACGCACGCGCCGCACCCGATGCAGGTGGCCGCCTCGAACGCCAGGTCGGCGTCCTTCTTGGGCACCGGCGTCGCGTGCGCCTCGGGGGCCGCGCCGGTCGGGGCCGTGATGTAGCCGCCGGCCTGGATGATCTTGTCGAACGCGGTGCGGTCGACCACCAGGTCCTTGATGACCGGGAAGGCCGCGGCGCGCCACGGCTCGACGTCGATCACGTCGCCGTCGGCGAAGTGCCGCATGTGCAGCTGACAGGTCGTGGTGGCCCGCTCGGGGCCGTGCGCCACGCCGTCGATCACCATGCTGCACATGCCGCAGATGCCCTCGCGGCAGTCGTGGTCGAACGCGACCGGGTCGTCCCCGTCGAGGATCAGCTTCTCGTTCAGGACGTCGAGCATCTCCAGGAAGGAGGCGTCGGGGGAGATGTCCTTGACGTCGTACGTGACCATGCGGCCCGCGTCCGAGGGACCGGACTGCCGCCACACGCGTACCTGGATGTCCATTACTTGTAGCTCCGGGTGCTCGGGTGGACGTACTCGAATTCGAGCTGTTCCTTGTGCAGGGTCGGCTTGCCGTCGGCGGAGGAGCCCGCGTACTCCCAGGCCGCGACGTAGGCGAACTCGTCGTCGTGCCGCAGCGCCTCGCCGTCCGGGGTCTGCGACTCGGCCCGGAAGTGGCCGCCGCACGACTCCCGGCGGTGCAGCGCGTCGATGCACATCAGCTCGCCCAGCTCGAAGAAGTCGGCGACCCGGCCGGCCTTCTCCAGGTTCTGGTTGAGCTGCTCGCCGGTGCCGGGCACCTTGACCCGCTGCCAGAACTCGTCCCGGAGCGACCGGATGAGCCCGATCGCCTTGGTCAGGCCCTCCTCGGTGCGCTCCATGCCGCAGTACTCCCACATGATGTGGCCGAGCTCGCGGTGGAACGAGTCGACCGTACGGTCGCCGTCGATGCTCAGGAATTTCGCGATGCGGTCCTCGACCGCCTTGCGCGCCCCCACCACCGCTTCGTGATCTTGCGAAACGGGAGCAAAGGGCCCGGCCGCCAGGTAGTTCCCCAGCGTCGTCGGGAGCACGAAGTAGCCGTCGCCGAGGCCCTGCATCAGCGCCGACGCGCCGAGCCGGTTGGCGCCGTGGTCGGAGAAGTTGGCCTCGCCCACCACGAACAGGCCCGGGATCGTCGACTGCAGGTCGTAGTCGACCCACAGGCCGCCCATCGTGTAGTGCACCGCGGGGTAGATGCGCATCGGCGTCTCGTACGGGTCCTCGCCGGTGATCCGCTGGTACATCTCGAAGAGGTTGCCGTACTTGGCCTCGACCGCCTTCTTGCCCAGCCGGCTGATCGCGTCGGCGAAGTCCAGGTAGACGCCGAGCCCGCCGGGGCCGACGCCGCGACCCTCGTCGCAGACGTTCTTGGCGGCCCGCGACGCGATGTCGCGGGGGACCAGGTTGCCGAACGACGGGTAGATCCGCTCGAGGTAGTAGTCCCGCTCGGCCTCGGGGATGTCGCCCGGCTTTCGGGAATCCCCGCGAGCCTGGGGCACCCAGACCCGGCCGTCGTTGCGCAGCGACTCGCTCATCAGCGTGAGCTTGCTCTGGTGCGTGCCCGACTCGGGGATGCAGGTCGGGTGGATCTGCGTGTAGCAGGGGTTCCCGAAGAGGGCGCCCTTGCGGTGCGCCCGCCACGACGCCGTGACGTTGCAGCCCTTGGCGTTGGTGGAGAGGAAGAAGACGTTGCCGTACCCGCCGGAGGCCAGCACCACGGCGTCCGCCATCTCGGTGGTGATCTCGCCGGTGACCATGTCCCGCACGACGATGCCGCGGGCCTTGCCGTCGACGACGATCAGCTCGAGCATCTCGTGCCGAGCGTTCATCTCGATGTTGCCGAGGCCGATCTGCCGCTCCATCGCCTGGTAGGCGCCGAGCAGCAGCTGCTGGCCCGTCTGACCCCGGGCGTAGAACGTACGCGAGACCTGGGTCCCGCCGAACGACCGGTTGTCGAGCAGGCCGCCGTACTCGCGGGCGAACGGGACGCCCTGGGCCACGCACTGGTCGATGATGTTCACCGACACGCTCGCCAGCCGGTAGACGTTCGACTCGCGGGCCCGGAAGTCGCCGCCCTTGACCGTGTCGTAGAACAGCCGGTAGATCGAGTCGCCGTCGTTGCGGTAGTTCTTGGCGGCGTTGATGCCGCCCTGGGCCGCGATCGAGTGCGCCCGGCGGGGGCTGTCCTGGTAGCAGTACGACTTGACGTGGTAGCCGGCCTCGGCCAGGGTCGCCGCGGCCGAGCCGCCGGCCAGGCCGGTGCCGACCACGATCACCGTCAGCTTGCGGCGGTTGGCCGGGTTGACCAGCTTCGCCGAGAACTTGCGGCGCTCCCAGCGGGTCTCGATCGGGCCGTCCGGAGAGGCGGTGTCGGCGATCGGGTCGCCGTCGTTCCAGTATTCCGACATTTAGGTTTACCCCACCAATCCGGTCAGCACCGCGAACGGCACGCTCAGGTAACCGACGACCAGAACGAGCGAGAGGACCAGGGCGGTCGTACGGGCGATCCGTTCGCCCCGGGCCGTCTGCTGGCCGAGCGTGCGGACCGCGCTCCACAGGCCGTGCCGCAGGTGGAAGCCGACCGCCACGATCGAGACCGTGTAGAACAGCGTCACGTACCAGCGCCCGGGGGCGAAGTCGGCGACCACGTTCGCGTACGGGTGCCCGGCCTCGGCCTTGGGGTTCAGGGCGAGCGTGGTCAGGTCCAGGATGTGATAGATCACGAAGAGCAGGACGATCACCCCGCCCCAGCGCATCGTGCGCGCCGCGTAGCTGCCCTGGACCTTGGGCCGGTGCGCGTACTTGACCGGCCGGGCCTGCCGCGCCCGCCGGGCCAGGATCGTCGCCGCCGCGATGTGCCCGAGCACCGCGATCGTCAGGCCGCCGCGCTGGATCCACAGGTACCACTCGGTCGGCAGCAGGGGCGTGCCGATCGAGCGCAGCCAGTGCGCGTAGTGGTCGAACGTCGTCTCGCCGAAGAAGATCTTCAGGTTGCCGATCATGTGCAGGTACAGGAACAGGACCAGCAGGATGCCGGTCACCGCCATGAAGATCTTCAGCGCCACGGACGAGGTCCGCTTCCGCGCCGGGGCGAGTTGCGTCGCCTTGGGAACTCTCGTGTCTACCGCCACGAATCTGACGGTAGAAAGCCTCTGGCGATTCGTCTAATGCATGATCGGGTAGGTGTTCATAGCGATAGGCTATGGAGGTGCAGCTGCAGCAGCTTCGATACTTCCTGGCGGTCGTTGAAACCCGTCATTTCACCCAAGCAGCGGACAATCTGGGCGTCGCTCAGCCGACTCTCAGTAAGCAGATTCACACCCTCGAACAGAGCCTCGGCGCGCCGCTCTTCGAACGCATCCGCGGCGCCGTCACGCTGACCGCCGCGGGCGAGACGCTGCTGCCGATGGCCCAGCGGATGGTGGCCGACGCCGACGCCGCGCGCGAGGCGGTGCAGGACATCGTCGGGCTGCGCCGGGGCGACGTGCGGCTGGGCGCCACCCCGAGCCTCTGCAGCTCACTGGTGCCGGAGGTGCTGCGGACCTTCCGGGCCGAGCATCCGGACATCCAGCTGTACGTGAACGAGGGCAGCTCCCAGGACCTGATCGAGAACCTGCTCGCGCACACCCTGGACCTGGCCCTGATCGTGCAGCCCGACCAGGGCGTCGACCCGGCGCTGACCGCCGTCCCGGTGCTGCGGGAGAGCCTCGTGGTGGCATCCACCTTCGACCGGCCGCCGCCCACGACGTACCCGGAGATCGCCCTTTCCGAGCTCGAGCACACACCGCTGGTCATGTTCCGCGCCGGGTACGACATCCGCGGCGTCACCCTCGAGGCGTGCCGGCAGGCCGGGTTCACCCCGAAGTTCGCGGTCGAGGGCGGCGAGATGGACGCGGTGCTGGCGTTCGTCGAGGCCGGGCTCGGGGTGGCGCTGGTGCCGAGCATGGTGCTGGCCAACCGGCCGATGCTGCGGGCGACGCCGCTCGCTCCGCCCGGCATGCGCCGGACGATCGCGCTGGCGCACCGGAAGAGGTCGGTGCTGCCACACGCCGCGGAAGCGCTGCGGGCGACTCTGCTCGCGCATGTCGCGACCGAGGAACTGCCTTCCGGCGTACGTCCGCTGTAGCTCTTAGAATTGCGAGTTTTCCCGCCAATGGTCGTACAGCGCGGCGTCGCCCTTGACGGCGTCCGGTTCCCGGCGCCGGTTGATGATCAATAGCAGCTCCGTGACCGGCGCCTCGATCGTGACATCCGCCGGTCCCCTTTCCGGGCGCCACGCGATGCCGCCGGGCCGAAGCGTGACGTGCCAGCCCTGACCGGTGTCGGTGGCGGCGAACAGCACCGTTTCCCCGTCGCCGGTGAGCTTCCGGAAATGCTCGAGGGTGAGCAGCATGTCGGCCATGCCGTCGGCGGCGAGATCGGGCGCCAGCTCGCCCCCGGGCTCGGCGTCGAACCGGTGGACGATCAGGTCGTGCAGCATGCGGCGCTGCCAGAAGCCGGCCGTCTGGTGCTGCGGCATCCAGGTCCAGACCGTGCCGTGGAAGCCGAGGTCGTCGACCGCCGCGTTCATCCTGGCCGCGCCCTCGCGCAGCCACGCCGGCCAGTTTGCCTGCTCGGGCGGGGCGTCGATCAGCACGTACTCGGCCATGCGGTCGCGGCGCTCCTCGATGATGCCCGCGGCCAGCCGGTGACCGGTGCCGACATGGGTGGCGAGATCGCGGACGGTCCACTCCGGACAGGTCGCGATCCGCTCCGACTCGTCGCGGCCGGCGACCGCCTCGGCGAACCGGGCCGTCTCGGTCTCCATCTCGGCGGCGTACCGCTCCGGCGTCAGCCATTCCATGGTCGCGACCCTACCTTTTTCCTCTTCTTCGTCACCGCCCGCGTTCGCGACATTCCGATCTTGCGCAGGTGAAAGGCGTTATTCGGCGATCTTCGCGTCCGTTGGCGACGGTGCGTATTCGGCGGCGTTTCTGGGCGTTCACTTTCCCTGTTGCCGTGCGCCGGAATGGGGCTACTATTCGGCCCTTCCGGCGGCCTTGGAAAGGGCGGTGGCAATGTCGGACCATTCCTGGCACGACGCGACTGCCCAGTTCCCGGAGCACGATCCCGAGCAACAGCCGATGAGCGTCGGCGTCCGGCTCATGCTGACCTCCATGATCGTGATCGTGCTGGTGCTCGTGGCCGGCGGGACGACCTGGTGGCTGTATTCGCAGAAGCCGCCGCAGCCGGCCGCCCAACCGGCCGGCGTGTGCTCCGAGACGGTTCTGCACGTCGTCGCCGCGCCCGAGATCGCCCCCGTGGTCGAGGACGCGGCGCGCACCCTCAACAACGACCGGGACTGCGGGCCGATCGGCGTCACCGCTCAGGAGCCGGCGGTCACGGCCATCGCCCCCGAGCAGCCGGATGTCTGGATCCCCTCGTCCAGCGCCTGGCTGCGCATCTCGCTGGTGGGCGGCGTCGAGGCGTACCGCGTGGACGGTGGCCCGATCGCCCGCAGCCCCATCGTGCTCGCCGCGCCCACCGCCGTCTCCGCCCGCTACGCCAAGGGCGACAAGACGACATGGATGCAGCTGATGGCCGGGGTGGCCGGCCACCAGGTTCCGGCCGTCACCATGCCCGACCCGCTGCACAGCAGCGTCGGCATGCTCGCCGTCTACGCGATCCAGGCGGCCATGAACGAGAGCACGCCCGACGCCGGCATCGCCCAGTTGCGGGCGCTCACCCTGCGCAGCCGTCTCAAGGACGCCTCGGCCGACCCCGCCGACCTGCTGCGCCGGGTGGGCGCCCAGACCGACGCCGCGGCCGCCGCGGCCGACGTCGGGGCCTTCCCGATCACCGAGCAGCAGCTCACCACCTACCAGCACGCCGGCCACGCGATCGCGCTCAAGGGCTCGTACCCGTCGGACGGCCTGATCGAGACCGACTACCCCTTCGCGATCTCCACCACGACGGCGCATCTCGACCTGGCCGAGCGTCTGCGGGCGTCGATCAGCAAGGCCGCCCTGACCGATGCCGGCTTCCGCACGTACGCGATGCCCCGCACGATCAAGGTGCCGGAGCGTTCCGACAAGCTCCTCGCGCCCGCCCTGCAGTGGGCCCAGTACCGCACGCTGGCCTTCCAGGTGCTGCTGCTGATCGACGCGTCCGGCTCGATGAACAAGCCGGCCGTCGACAAGGCCGGCCACAAGACCACCAAGGCGGGCCTGCTCAAACAGTCCGGCCTGGCCGCCACCCAGCTCTTCGGCGACGAGTCCAGCGTGGGATTGTGGTTCTTCGGCACCCCCACGCCGGCGTCCGCCGCGCACACCGAGATGGTCCCGTTCGGCCGCATCAACGACAAGGCCGGCCCCCACACCCGCCGCGACGCGATGTCCGCCGCCATCAACGGCTACAAGGCCCCCGACCAGTCCGGCACGCCGCTCTTCCAGACCATCCTGGACGCACAGGCAGCCATGCGCCCCCACGTAAAACCGGGCGCCATCACCCTGATGATCGTCCTGAGCGACGGCGCCGACGCCGAGTCGAAGTTCGCCATGCCGAAGAAGGCCTTCCTCGACAAACTGGCCAAGTCCCAGAACCCGCAGACCCAGGTCCCCATCATCGGCGTAGGCTTCGGCCCCGACGCCGACATGGCCACCCTCACCGACATGGCCAAGCTGACCGGCGGCAAGGCCATCGCGGCCCGCGACCCGGCCGATCTCGCTTCCGCTATGGCCAAGGCCTTCCTGGCCGCCCACGCCCCCAGCTAGCCCGCGCCCTTCGTTCCGCGCCGCCCGTCGTGCCGCACCGCCCTTCGTTCCGGGCCGCCTGTGGTGCCGCGCTGCCCGTCGTGCCGGGCCGCCCGTCGTGCCGCGCTGCCCGTCGTGCCGGGCCGCCTGTCGTGCCGCGCTGCCCATCGTGCCGCCCTCGCTCTGTGGCCCTTTGCTCTGCTTACCCATACGCGCGGCCAACGGTGGCCGGATCGCTCTGCTTACCCATACGCGCGGCCAACGGTGGCCGGATCGCTCTGCTTACCCATACGCGCGGCATTTCGGAATTCGATGGCCGTGTGGCGCGGCCCTCTCGGCGAGCGATTTGTCTTGCTCTGCGGGGCGCTCGCTCAGATCTTGGGGAAATTGTGCGCGTGGGGTGCACGAATTCTTCATCGCTTACTGAGGGCCGGGCGGCGGTTCGCGGTGCGCACGCCGAGACACGGGCCGAGCGGGGCGGGATCGAGCGGGGCGGGGGCCGAGCCGGCCGACCAGGCCGAGTGGGGTTGAGGCGCCGAACGGCCGGGCGAGCGGGCCGGGGGTGGGGCGGCAGGGCGGGGCCGGGCGGGCTGAGCGAGGGCGGCCAGGGCGGGGCAAGGGCGGGCGATGCGCGTATAGGTGAGCAGAGCAAAGCGCTCAGGCGGGGGATGCGCGTATAGGTGAGCAGAGCAAAGGGCTCAGGCGGGGCCTATCTCGCGGGCGACGATTTCGGCTGACAACGTGACCATGGGGAGGCCGCCGCCGGGGTGGACTGAGCCGCCGACCAAGTACAGGTTGGGGAACGGGCCTTGGTTGGGTGGGCGCAGCAGGCCGCCCGTCGTGCCGTAGATGGCGCCTCCGGGGGTGGCGGTGGCGGTGGCCAGGTCGGCGGGGGTGCGGATCTCGCGAAACAGGATGCGGTCTCGGACGTCTACGCCTCGGCGGGCCAGGACCGACAGGATGTGGTCGGCGTAGGCCTCGGGCAGGCCGGGGCGGGTCCAGTCGACGGCCTGCCAAGCCGTGCCGTGGCGGGGGGCGTTCACGAGGATGAACCAGGCCTCGCAACCGGGCGGGTGGACGGTGGGGTCGGCGGCGCGGGTGACGAAGACGGTGGGGTCGTCGGCGGGGCGGGCTCGGTGGGCGGGGCCGCCGAAGATGGCGTCGAACTCGGCGTCGTAGTAGCTCGGGAAGAAGACGTTGTGGTGGGCCAGCGCGGGGGTCGCGCCGCGGATGCCGAGCAGCAGGACGAAGCCGGCCAGGCTGCGGTCGGTTAGGGCGCTCAGGCGGGACGGGGTGGGCGCGAGGTCGCGGTACAGCGTCAGGGCGTCCACGTCGGACACGATCACGTCGGCGCCGGCGAAGGAGCCGTCGGCCAGGCGCACGCCGGATGGGTCGACACCGGCAACTTCGGAATCATATTTCAGCCGTACGCCGAGAGCGGCGCAGCGGTCGGCCAGCGCGCCGGCCAGGGTGCCCAGGCCGCCCGGCAGGTACCAGCCGCCGAACTCGAGCTCGGCGTAGGGGATCGCGGCCAGCGCGGCGGGGGCCCGGCGCGGGTCGGCGCCGGCGTAGGTCGCGTAGCGGTCGAGCAGCATGCGCAGGCGCGGGTCGCGGAAGTAGTGGTAGCCCAGGCCGCGCAGGGTGCGGCCGGGAGCGATCGCGGCCAGGTCGGTCAGCCGCCAGGACAGGCCGGCCAGCGTGGCGGGGGTGACCGGGTGCCGCAGCACGGAACGCCAGGAGGCACGCCAGATGCGGGCGGCCCGCCGCCAGAACTGGCGCCACTCCTCGGCCGCGGCCGGGCCCAGCGCCGTCGCGATCCGGTCCACGAAGACCTCGTGGTTCGCCGACGAGTCGAGGATCGTGCCGCCGGGGAAGAAGTGCCGGACGACCGGGTCGAGCGGCGTGGGCGACAGGCCGAGGCCCAGATCGTCGAAGACCTGGGGGAGGGTCAGCAGGCTCGGGCCGGTGTCGAAGCGGAAGCCGTCCCGTTCGAAGACAGCCAGCTTGCCGCCGGGGGACGACGCGCGCTCGTGCACCTCGACCTCGTGGCCGGCCTCGGCCAGCCGGATGGCGGCGGCCAGTCCGCCGACGCCCGCGCCGATCACGACGATGTGGCTCACAGCGACCTCCCCCGCCAGGCCAGGCGGCCCTGGCCACGCAGCCGGAACGACCGGGCCACGAGCCATCCGAACGCGGCGATCGACGCCGGGTGGGCGAGCGGGTCCGGCCACGGGCGGCCGCCGGTGGCCGCGGCGGCGATCGCGCGGCCGGCCACGCCGAGCAGGTAGGCCGCCACGGCCACGGCGGCGAGGTCACGGCGCTCGGCCAGCGCCAGCGCGAAGGCGGCGACGGGCGGCAACGCGTACAGGAAAAGGAGAAGGACCACGACGAGAGCCGCCGCCGGACCGGAGCCGAAAGATGCCCAGAGCGACTTGGTGTATCCGGCCGTGAGGCCGGGCCAGGAGGTGTACATGCGGCAGGTCGCCTGGCCGGACGCGTCGGCGAGGGCGATGCGGCCGCCGGCGCGCTTGATCTGACGGGCGAGGGCGATGTCCTCGAGGACCTCGGCGCGGACGCCGGCATGGCCGCCCGACGCGACGTAACCCGGCCGATCGGCCATCAGCCACTGACCTCCGGCGGCGGCCAGCGACGGCCGCGGGGACCGTTCCATCGCGCGCAGGGGGAGGAACGTGAGCCAGGACCATTGCAGCAGGGGCTGGACCAGGCGGCCGGTTCCGGTGATCCGGGGGTACGGGGAGAGCAGCGCCAGGTCGTGCCGGCGCAGCAGGAGTGCGGCCGTGGCGAGCGCGTGTGGCTCGAGCACGACGTCGGCGTCCACGAAGGACAGCAGGTCGGCGTCGCCGGCGGCCGCGGCCAGCTGGTGGCAGGCGTGCGGCTTGCCCAGCCAGCCCGGCGGCAGCGG
This sequence comes from Actinoplanes sp. NPDC051537, assembly GCF_055586105.1. Classification (NCBI taxonomy): domain Bacteria; kingdom Bacillati; phylum Actinomycetota; class Actinomycetes; order Micromonosporales; family Micromonosporaceae; genus Actinoplanes; species Actinoplanes sp. NPDC051537. Next base: position 126,138 of record NZ_JBVJIU010000011.1, on the reverse strand, counting down.
CGCGCCGGTCAGCAGCCGGACCTTGTCGCCCGCGACGGATCGCACCACCTCGGCGGTGTCGTCGGTCGAGCCGTCGTCGAGGACGTAGATGGTCAGGTTCGGCACGCCGCGCTGGGCCAGCAGGGACTCGAGGCAGGGGGTCACCCGATCGGCCTCGTTCCGCAGGGGGAGGAGGACGGCGATCGTCTCGTCCGTGTGACCGGTCGCGGGGAGGCGCCGCAGGAGGAGGGCGTTGACGGCCGTGTGGCCGGTCAGCAGGAGCCAGGGGAGGAGGGTCAGCCAGACCATCGGCGCCACCCGACTACGGCCAGGGGGAGGACGGCGGCGCCCATGAGGAGGGCGCCCCAGGCGGCGGAGCCGGGGAGGTCCAGGAACACCGCGTGGGCGAGCACGCTGGAAGCGTACGTCCAGAACCAGAGCGTGATGATCGGCGCGTCGGCGGGGGACGGGGTTTTCACGCTTTCGCCGCCGGCCGCGGCCAGTGCCGTCATCAGGAGCAGGGCGAACCCGAGCCAGCCGAGGTAGTTGCCGATCGGGATGCCGGGGACGCCGGGCAGCGCGGGCGTGGCGTGCTGCCACCGCCAGTAACCCTCGGCGACCATCTGCGGGTCGAGGAAGACGTCCCAGGCGGCGAGGCCGAACCCGGCGATGACGACGCGGGCCGGCCGGTTCGTGGCCAGGCGGGTCGCCGCCAGCCAGGCCGGCCAGGCCATCCACGTCCAGGCCAGCGGGATGATGAGCGGGACGTCCAGAAGTTTGGGGCCGAGCTCGCCGGAGTAGTCGTAGGTGCCGAACGGGAAGCCGGTCGCGACCCCGACCGCCTCGACCGCGAAGCCGCCGAGGGTGGCCGTGAGGACGAGGGCGGCGGCCGCGCGGGGGCCGCGGGTGAGCGCGGCGTGGGCGACCGACAGGAAATATCCGATTAAGACCGTTAAAACAGTGGCGAAGGCACGCGCCCCGCCGTGCGTCAGCGGATAGCAGATCTGGACCAGCACCAGGGCCGCCAAAAGCGACCAAGGAATGATTTTCCGGCTCAAATGCCGACTATTCCCGGCGAGTCCTCGGCCGGTCGATCCGCCAGCGGCAGCTCCCGGCCCAGGATCGCGAACGCCCGCTCGTCCCCGGGAAAGTAGAACTGCCGCAGCACGTCGACGAAGCCGAACCGGCGGTAGAGCCGCCACGCCCGCGACTTCTGCTCGTCCGCCTCCGGCGTGGACAGCAGCACGGTCTTGCCGTCGGCCATCGCCAGCAGCGCCCGCAGCTGGCGCGCGCCGATCCCGTGGCCCTGGGCGGCCGGCCGCACGTGCAGCTCGACGACCTCGAAGCAGTCGGTCAGCCAGTGCTCGCGGGACTGGTCGTCGAGGGCCGAGCGCACCTGGTCGTGCCACCACTGACCGGGGCCGGAGGTGTAGCCGTACCCGAAGCCGGCGAGCCGCCCGTCGGTGGTGAGCGTGGCGACCGCCCGGAACCCCGCCCGCCGGACGTGCGCGCCGATGTAGCCGCGCCGGGTCTGGAGCAGTTCCTGGCGGTAGCCCATCGCCTCGCCGTAGACGGCGACCACGTCGTCGAGTCGTCGCAGCAGGTCGTCCGGCTGCCACGCAACGAGCCTCATACCTCAGTCTGCCCTTCTCCGCGCCACCCCAGCAGCGATCGGTCACCCGCGATGCCGCGTACGGCGAACCGGGCGAACAGCTCCTCGGCGTACCACCGGTCGCGCGGTGTGCGTGCGATCACCGCACGATGCTCCGGCTGACGGTACGCGAACCGCGTCAGGTCCGCCGCATCACGCCACACGCTGACCGTGCCCTGCCAGCCGATCGGCGCCTCGCCGACGCCGAAGCCGGCCAGCAGGCCGGGCGCGGAGTCGAGCTCGCGGACGACCGGGGGGATCGCCCGCCAGAACGTCAGCGCCCGGGTCGGCCGGAGCCGGGCGCGGGTCAGCGCCAGGACCATGCCATCCGATTTGAGGCTTTTGTCGGGTCCGAACGGCGTCGCGCCCGACCAGGTGCCCCGGCTGGCGAGCGGCTCGAGGTCGACGGTGGCGCGTTGTACGGACAGGCGGTCCCAGGCGGGGAATTCCAGCGGCTCCTCGCTGACGGTCACCGCGGCGTACCGCGTCAAATCCGCATCTTTGACTTCAAACCCGGTGCCCGTGCCCAGGAACTTCACGAAACGGGCGGAGGGCGGGCGGCGCTGGAGGCCGATGCGCACCATGGCCGCGGCGACCCGGCGGCGCGGCACCCGCCACACGTGCAGCGTGACCGGCATGCGGCGTCAGGCCACCTCGGCCGGCGTGCCCGCGGTGACGCGCACCAGCTCGGCGTACGTGATCGGGAAGACCGCGCGGGGCACGCCGCCGGCCGCCCAGATCACGTCGTACTTCGCCAGCTCGACGTCGACCAGCGTGCGCACCGGCTTCGGGTGCCCGAGGGGCGCGACGCCGCCGATCGCCTGGCCGGTGTGCTCGCGGACGAACTCGGGCGTGGCCCGGCGCAGCTTGGCGAGGCCGAGGCCGGCCGCGACCTTGGCCGTGTCGACCCGGTGCGCGCCCGAGGTCAGCACCAGCAGCGGCTCGCCCTCGGCGTCGAAGATCAGCGAGTTGGCGATCTGGCCGACCTCGACGCCGAGCGCCTCGGCCGCGGCCACCGCGGTGTGCACCGCCTCGTCCAGGACCACGACCTCGGACGTACGGGCTCCGGCCGCCTCCAGTGCCTCGCGCACGGCGACCACGTTCGGATGGGATTCCATGCCGCCTATTCTGTCTCTTCGCTGATCAGACCCTTGCCGAACACCCAGGGCGCGATGCCGTCGATGAAGTCGTGCGGGAATCCGCGGGCGAAATCGGTCGCCGCGGTGAGCCGGTCGACCTGCTCGCGGGTGAGCGTCACGTCGATCGCGCCCAGGTTGTCGAGCAGCTGGTCGAGCGAGCGGGCGCCGATCATCGGGACGATCGCCCGCGAGCGCGCGGCCGTCCAGGCGATCGCGACCTGCGACGGGGTGGCGCCGATCTCGTCGGCCACCTGCTGCACGGCGACCGCGGCCGCCCGCTGGGTATCGGTGAGGTTGCCGGGGTCGTGCCGGCTGGGCCCGGTGACGCCGCCGGCCCGCGTGTACTTGCCGGACAGGATGCCGCCGGCCAGCGGGCTCCACGCGGTGACGCCGATGCCGAGCGACTCGGCCATCGGGAGCAGCTCGCGCTCGATGTCGCGGTCGATCACGTTGTACGGGACCTGGAGCGCGGTGAACGGGCTCCAGCCGTGCCACTCGGCGAGGGTCTGGCCGCGCGAGACGATCCAGGCGGGCGCGTCGGAGATGCCTACATAAAGGACCTTTCCCGCGCGTACGGCGTCATCGAGCGCTCGCATGGTTTCCTCGATGGGCGTGGATTTGTCCCACACGTGCACCCAGAAGAGGTCCAGGTAGTCGGTCCGCAGCCGGCGCAGGCTGGTCTCGAGCGAGGCGCGCAGGTTCTTGCGGGCGTTGCCGCCGGCGTTCGCGTCGTCCGCGTTGCGGGTGCTCGTGTACTTGCTGGACAGCACGAACGACTCCCGCCGCCCGTCCAGCAGCTGCCCGAGGAACTCCTCGCTCTGCCCGTCCCGGTAGTTGATCGCCGTATCGACGGTGTTGCCGCCGGCCTCCGCGTACGCGTCGAGGATCTTGCGGCACTCCTCGAGCGGCGCGCCCACCCCGCCCTGCTCGCCGAACGTCATGGCGCCGAGAATCAACTCGGACACGCGCAGACCGCTGTTCCCCAGCGTCCGATATCTCATCCGGCCTTTATAACCCCACGGCCGCGGCGCTCGCGTCCCATAATCCCGCGGCGAGGGCGGCGTCGGCGGCGTGCGGCTTCGGCTGCTTCACGTCGCGGCCCACGTAGTAGCCGCCGGCGACCAGCTCCTCTTCGGGGGCGGTGGCCAGCCAGGTCAGCAGCTCACCGGCCTTCTCCGGGGTGGTCAGGAACGGGGCGTACCGGTAGAACAGGCGCATCGCCTTGCCGTCGCCGAAGTTCGAGCGGACCACGCCGGGGTGGAAGGAGACGCTGAACACGTCCGGCCACCGGCGGTGCGCCTCCGAGGTGAACAGGATATTGGCCGACTTCGTCCCGCCGTACGTGCGGAATGCCTTGTAGGTCTTGGGGTCTCCGACGAGGTTCCGCGGGTCGGGCGGGCCCTCGCGGTGCGCCTCGGAGGCGGTGTTGATCACACGCGCGCCGGAGAGGCGCTCCCGCAGCAGGTGGGTGAGCAGGAACGGGCTCAGGTGGTTGCCCTGCACGGTGGCCTCGTAGCCGTCGGCCGTCTTCCGGTACTCGCCGATGATCCCGCCGGCGTTGTTGGCCAGAACATCGATCTTCGGGTACGCGGTGAGCAGGTGCTCGGCGAGGCCGCGGACCTGGTCGAACGACTCGAAGTCGGCCCGGTGCTGCCCGGGCTCGCGTCCGTTGCCCGCGGCTTTCACCCGCCGCACCGCCTCGGCCAGGCGCTCGGGATTGCGGCCGACGACGACAATGTTCTCGCCCCTCGCGGCCAGCTGCTCGGCGGCGGCGAGGCCCACGCCGGAGCTGGCGCCCGTGATCACGATGGTCCGGTCCATCCACAACCCCTTCATCTATCTGTCGCACCCGTGGTGCATCCTGGCACCTCGCTTCTTTCTACCGTGGAGAAAAAGATGATCGACGTGCCCGCCGTGGTGCAGAGCCCCGAGCGGCCGTACGTGCCGGGCCATCGCGTGAGCCGATGGCTGCTGGCCCATCGGGTGCAGCCGGTCGGTCCCGAGTCGGCCCAGACCGACCACGAGCAGGCCTGGTGGAAGGTCATGTGCCTGACCGGGGTCGACTACTTCTCCACCCTCTCCTATCTGCCGGCGATCGCGGCGCTGGCGGCCGGCGCGCTCTCCCCGCTGGCCACGCTGCTGATCGTGGCGCTGACCCTGTTCGGCATGCTCCCGATGTACCGGCGGGTCGCCCGGGAGAGCCCGCACGGGCAGGGGTCGGTGGCGATGCTCGAGAATCTGCTGCCGTTCTGGCGGGGCAAGGTCTTCGTGCTCGTGCTGCTCGGCTTCGTCTGCACCTCGTGGATCATCACGATCACGTTGTCGGCGGCGGATGCGACCGTCCATATGTCGGAAAATCCGTATCTTCCCGGATTTCTGCACGGTCACGCCGTACTCATCACCGTCGTTCTGCTGTTGATCCTCGGCTTTGTCTTCCTGCTCGGCTTCAGCGAGGCCGTCGGCGTGGCGATCCCGCTGGTCGCGATCTTCCTCGTGCTCAACGCGGTGATCACCGTGGTCGGCCTCGCCGACGTCTTCGGCACCCCGGGCGCGCTGTCCACCTGGGTCGACGCGCTCCCGTCCGGCGGGTTCTTCAGCGTGGTCGGTCCGTCCGTCCTGGCCTTCCCGGCGCTGGTGCTCGGCCTCTCCGGCTTCGAGACCGGGGTCAGCATGATGCCGCTGATCAAGGCGGACGGTCCCGAGTCGCGCATCCGCAACACCCGCAAGCTGCTCACCACGGCCGCGCTGATCATGAGCGTCTACCTGATCGCGACCAGCTTCGTGACCACGGTGCTGATCCCGCCGGCCGAGTTTCAGCCGGGCGGCGCGGCCAACGGGCGGGCACTGGCCTACCTCGCGCACGAGAAGCTCGGCGAGGTCTTCGGCACGACGTACGACATCAGCAGCATTTTGATCCTGTGGTTCGCGGGCGCCTCGGCGATGGCCGGCCTGATCAACATCGTGCCCCGCTACCTGCCCGGTTACGGCATGGCGCCCGAGTGGGGACGCGCGGTGCGGCCGGTCGTGCTGGTCTACACCGCGATCAGCGTGGGCATCACGATCTTCTTCGGCGCCGACGTGAACGCGCAGGCCGGCGCCTACGCCACCGGCATCCTGGCGATGATGGTCTCGGGCGCGGTCGCGGTGACGATCTCGGCCCTGCGGGCCCGGCATCGCGGGGCGGGCGCCGGCTTCGCGATCCTCACGCTGATTCTCGTGTACGCGCTGGTGGACAACATCATCGAGAAGCCGGACGGGATCGCGATCTCGGCGGTGTTCGTCGCCGGGATCATCGTGGTCTCGCTGATCTCCCGGGTCAGCCGTACCACGGAGCTGCGGGCCGACCGGATCGAGTTCGATCCCGCGGCCCGCCGCTTCATCGCCGACTCGATCGCCAACGACGGCGAGCTCGACATCGTCGCCAACCGGCGGGAGTTCGGCGACGCGGGGGAGTACGTGCACAAGGAGTCCGAGCAGCGCCGGATGAACCCGGTGCCGGGTCGCAACGACGTGCTCTTCCTCGAGGTCGACGTGGTCGATCCGTCGCAGTTCAGCGAGGCGCTCGAGGTGCGCGGGGCCGAGGTGGACGGTCATCGGGTGCTGCGGGTGGGGAGCCCGGCCGCGCCGAACGCGATCGCCGCCGTGCTGCTGGCGCTGCGGGACGCGACCGGGGTGCAGCCGCACTGCTACTTCGCCTGGGCCGAGGGGAGCCCGCTCGTGCACCTGTTCCGCTATCTGCTGCTGGGGCGGGGCGACACGGCGCCGGTGGTGCGCGAGATCATCCGCAAGAGCGAGCCCGATCCGTCACGCCGTCCGGTGATCCACGTGGGCGGGGTCTGACTTCTCGAAGTTCAATTGGTTGTACGAGGAGTCGCTGTACGCCTGGATCTCCCGGTATCCGTGGCTGCGGTAGAGGTTCGCCGCCTCCGGCAGTGACGAGTGGGTGCCGAGCCGGATCGTTTTGAATCCGGCCGTTTTCGCGCCGGCCTCCAAGCGGTCGAGCAGGCGGCGGCCGAGCCCCGCGCCTCGTCCTTCCGGACTTATCCACAGGTGTCGGATTTCTACGGTTCTGTCGGGCAGGTGCTGCCAGGCGCCGCAGCCGACCGGAGTCTCTCCCTCCATCGCCAGCACGAACTCGCCGCCGGTCTCGGCCAGCTCGCCGGGGCGGAGGAGGGCGCTCTCGCTATAACCCTCGGGGAAGCGGGCGTCGAGCTCGGTCGCGTACTGCTTCAGGCACGCGCGGGCCCGGGGGTCGTCGTCGGGGACCACGGTGAGCTCCACGGCCGCCATCCGGAGCAGGCGGCGGACCTGCTCCTGGGCGTCGATCAGGCGGTCGCGCTGGGCCGGGGTGAGCCGGCCGAGCATCTCCTCGACGCTCTCGCGGGCGCGGTCGTCGAGCTCGGCCCGGGCCGCCCGGCCGGCGGCGGTCGGGCCCGCGACCCGCACTCGTTTGTCCTGGTCGTGGGGCCGCACCGTGACGAGGCCCTGCTTGGTGAGCGAGAGCAGCATGCGGCTCAGGTAGCCCGAGTCGAGGCCGAGCCGGACGCGCAGATCGCGCAGGTCGGCGCCGTCCCCGATCTCGAAGAGCAGCCGCGACTCGCTCCAGGGCCGCTCCAGCCCCAGGTAGTGATCGCCGAGGACGCCCAGGCTGCGCGTGTAGTAGCGGTTGAAGTCGCGGACTCGCTCGATCTGGTCCATTCTCTGACTATAGTCAGAGAATTTTCCGAGAGAAGCCCCGCCTGTTTTTGTCGTACAGGCGTGCTAGTCTCTGAATCAGTTAGAACGGATGTTCGAAAGCACCCTCAAATGCTTCGAACACCCGGACTGGCTCCGGGAGTGGTGTTTCGCGGCACGGCTCCCGGGGTGCGGCGCCCGCGAAGTGCCGCACAGAGAGAGGCTCCGGGCATTCGCGGGTCCGGTCGCCCTCGGACAAGGCAGGACCGTCGCCCGCCGCCCCCGACCCCCGGGTGGTGGGCGACGGACCCGCCGGCATGGTCCGGCCGGGTGTGGTGTGGGGAAGCTTCACGCCCGGCCGGCTCGCCGCACGCGGCGCTGCGTCTTCCTCCGCAGCGATCGGTTCGACCCATCGGTTAGCGGTACGTCGGATGCGACACATGCGAGGAGAACGACCTATGGCGAGCAACTCGGCGCCGGCCCTTCTGCGGCCCCCCGCCCTGGCACACGCGCCGACCTCGGCCGTGCAGGCGGAGGCCCCCGCGGTCCCGGCGCACATGCTGCCGCACCGCACACCAGCCCAGCTGCTGGCGATCGCCCGGCAGGGCCTCGCCGAGGCGGCGCTGACCCGCCCCGACGGCTTGCGCTACGCCGCGGCCCACCTGGCCGCCCTGCGCGCCGCGGCCGCGGTGCTGGCCGCGCGGGCCCGTCCCGCCGCCCCGAGCCGCCGCAGCAAGGTGACCAGCGTGTGGTCCCTGCTGGTGCTGGTGGCCCCCGACTTCGCCGACTGGGCCGGCTATTTCGCCCTGGGCGCCACCAAGCGGGCCGCGGCCGAGGCCGGCATCCCGCGCGTGGTGAGCCCCCGAGAGGCAGACGACTTGCTGCGCGCGGCCGAGCAGTTCGTGACCGTGGTCGAGTCGTCGCTGGGCTTGAGCTACCAGCCACCTCTGGCCGCCTGAGGGCGTCCCGTCCGGGCCGGTCGGCGTGGGTCGGCCCGGGTGGACCGATGGCCGCCTTCGGGGTTTCTACCTCCGGCGATCCGGGCCTGGGCGGTTCGGCTTCTGCGTCCGGTGGTCCGGGCTTCGGTGGCGGTGCCTGGTTTCGCTCGAACCCGAGTCGGCCCCCGCCGCGACCCCACTTGGATGGCTTGCCTTTGGCCGTCGGGTTCGCTCGCATCTGAGCGAGGCCGCCGCGACCCGCCTCGGGCCGCTTGCCAACCCGGCTTGCCTTGGCTTTGCCGGTTTGGCCGGCGGTCTCCGGGGCCATCGGTCTCCGGCTCCGGTCTCCGGCTCCGGTCTCCGGCTCCGGTCTCCGGCTCCGGTCTCCGGCTCCGGTCTCCGGCTCCGGCTCCGGCTCCGGCTCCGGCTTCGGTCTCCGGCTTCGGGTTTCGGCTTCGGGTTTCGGGCTGAGCAACCCGTCCGGCCGTTCGTGACCCGCCCGATTTATCGGAAATATCGGGTCGACGCGGTCCGGGTGAGCGGCGGAAGGCGCAACTGAGAACGTCCGTCCGGATCGGCCGGATGGAGAGGAACACGGCAACACGGAGCGGGGAACGATGGCGGGACGCATGATCAACGGTGCGGCCGCCCTTGCGGAGCTGGTCCGGGCGGCCGGGGAGACGGCCGAGCCGGGTGTGCACCGGGTGCTGCCGGTGTCGCCCGAGCTGAGCGGCCTGTTGCCCGGTCGCGGGCTGCGCCGGGGCAGCACCGTCGCGGTCGCGACCGGGCGCGCGGCGCCGGCCAGTGGCGGCACGTCCCTGTTGCTGGCGCTGCTCGGCGAGGCCTCGCGAACCGGCTCCTGGTGCGCGGTGGTCGGCGTCCCGGCGCTGGGCGCGCTCGCCGCCGCCGAGACCGGCATCGCCCTCGACCGGCTGGCCCTCGTGCCGAACCCCGGCCCCGACTGGCCCACCGTCGTAGCCGCCCTGATCGACGGCGTCGACGTGGTGGTCGCCGCCGTCCCCGGCCCGGTGGCCCCCACGATCGCAAGCCGCCTCGTGGCGCGGGCCCGGCAGCGGGGCAGCGTGCTGGTGCCGTTCGGCCACTGGACCGGCGCCGACGTCACCCTCGAGGTCACCGAGGGCCGCTGGGAGGGCCTGGGCGACGGCCGGGGCCGCCTGCGCCGCCGCGAGATCACGGTGCGGGCCCGCGGCCGGGGCGCGGCCGCCCGCCCCAAGGAGCTGACGATGTGGATGCCGGGCGTCACGATCAGCCCGTTCACTCTGCCGCCCCCACCCACCACTTCGGACGACCACCCGGAGGACCGCCCGGCCACCGATCCCACCCCGTCCCGCCGGCCAACCCCCGCGGAGAAGACCGCCCGCGTCGCCCGCCCGGCTTCCGCGCTCGGCTCCTCCCGCCAGCGCCTGCGCCAGCCTGCGCGGGGGTGGCGGGCGGGGGCAAAGACAGCCAACGCGACGGTAGCCAACGCGGCGGAGTCGGCGACGGGGAGCGGGCGGCAGCGGGCTGGGTGGCGGCAGGGTTCGGCGGCGGTGGTGTGACGTGAGCGAGGAGATTCGGACTCTGCTCGTGTGGTGCCCGGACTGGCCGGTCATCGCGGCCGAGATCGTGGACGGGGTGCCGGGGGCGGGGGCGGTCGTCGTGTTGCGGGAGAACCGGGTGGTGGCCTGCTCGGAAGCGGCGCGGCAGGAAGGGGTGCGGCGGGGGCTGCGGCGGCGCGAGGCGCAGAGCCGGTGCCCGAAGCTGGTGGTGGTCGAGTATGACGCCGGGCGCGACGCCCGGGCGTACGAGGCCGTGGTCGCCGCCGTGGAAGAGGTTGCGGTCGGGGTCGAGGTGATCCGGCCGGGGGCCTGCGCGCTCGCGGCCCGGGGGCCGGCCCGGTACTTCGGCGGTGAGGAGGCCGCGGCCGAGCGGATCGTCGAGCAGATCGCCCAGGTCTGTGCGGTGGAGAGCCAGGTGGGGATCGCCGACGGGGTGTTCGCGGCGGGGCTCGCGGCCCGGGACGGGCTGATCGTCGCGCCGGGGGAGACCGCCGCATTTTTGGCCGGAATGCCGATCGCGGCGCTGGAACGGCCCGAGCTGGTCGACCTGCTCAAGCGGCTGGGCGTGCAGACGCTCGGTGGCTTCGCGGCGTTGCCGGCGGGGGACGTGCTGAGCCGGTTCGGCTTCGACGGGGCGCTCGCCCATCGGCTCGCCTCGGGGCGTGACCATCGGCCGCTCCAGGTCCGGCAGCCGCCGCCCGACCTGGATGTCGCCGACACCTACGACGAGCCGCTGGAACGGGTGGACGTGGCGGCGTTCGCGGGCAAGGCGCTGGCCGAGCGCCTGCACGACAAGCTCGCCGCGCACGGGCTGGCCTGCACCCGGCTCGGCATCGAGGCGGTCACCGCGGACGGCCAGGAGCTGCACCGCGTGTGGCGGCACGACGGCACCCTGACCGCGGCCGCCATCGCCGAGCGGGTCCGCTGGCAGCTGGACGGCTGGCTCACCGGCGCCCGCCGCGGCGCCGCGACCCGGCCGACCGCCGGCCTGGTGCGGCTGCGGCTCATTCCCGACGGCGTGCTCGTCCACCTGGGACTCCAGCCCGGCCTCTGGGGCGACGCCGGTGCCGACCGCGAGCGCGCCCACCGGGCGTTCAGCCGCGTGCAGGGCCTGCTCGGCCCCGAATCCCTGGTCACCGCCGTCCTCGGCGGCGGCCGCTCGGCCGACGACCAGATCCGCCTGGTCCCCTGGGGCGACGAACGCGACCCGGCCCGCCCCGCCGCCCCGCAGGCCGATCCGATCCCGGGCGTCGGCGTCGTCCCGCTGCTGGCCCGCTCCGAGGCGCCGGCCCTGGTCTTCAACTTCACCCCGCCCCCGATCGACCACGCGCCGCCGGAAACCGGGGATCGGCCGGCCGACGTGATCGACCTGGCGTCCCGCCGGGCGGCGCGCGCGGAGGAAAGGGAAAAGCCGGGCGAGTGGGAGAGCTGGGCGGAGCGAACAGAGCAGGCGGGGCGGGCGGAGGAGGCAGGGCGGGCGGAGGAGGCAGGGCGGGCGGAGGAGGCAGGGCCTCCGGTGGACGGCCTCACGGTGATCGCGGTGCCGCCGGTACGGCGGAAGGGCCCCGGCCGCCGCCCGGCCCCGGCCTCCCCGGCGCTGCCGCCCTGGCCCGGTCGCCTGCCCAAGCCGGCCCCGGCCGTGGTCCCGCTGCAACCGATCCCCGCCGTGGTGCTCGATCCGGCCGGCGCCCCGGTCGGCGTCAGCGCCCGCCTCGAGCTGACCGGCGACCCCGCCTCCCTGATCGTCGAGCGCGGCGGCCCGGTCGAGATCAGCGGGTGGGCCGGACCCTGGCCGGTGGACGAGCGCTGGTGGGCGACCGGCGAGGGCCGGCGCCGGGCGCGCTTCCAGGTGGCGCTCACGGACGGCCGGGCGTTGCTGCTCTCGCTCGCCGCCGGTCACTGGGCGATCGAGGCGATCTATGACTGAGAGGCGATCCACGACTGAGCGGAGGCCGGGATGAGTTTCCACAATCCGAAGCAGCCATGGTCCGAACTGGAGGCCGCGCTCACCGGGAAACCCGTCAAGCCGCCCACGGGCGACGACATCCGGCAGATCGGGAAGGAGACGCCGAAGCCGTTCCACGTCGACCCGCTCGCCTTCGACGCCGACGGTGGTGACTCGCCGGTCTGGAGCCGCAAGCGGCAGCCCTATCAGGCGCCCCCGCTGGTTCGCCGGGAAGAGCCCACCATCCCGTACGCGGAACTGCACTGTCACACCAACTTCAGCTTCCTGGACGGCGCCAGTCACCCCGAGGAGCTGGCCGAGGAGGCGGCCCGTCTCGGCCTCACCGGGCTGGCCGTCACCGACCACGACGGCTTCTACGGCGTGGTCCGCTTCTCCGAGGCCGCCCGCGACCTGGAACTGCCCACGATCTTCGGGGCCGAGCTGTCGCTGGGGCTGACCAGGCCGCAGAACGGCGAACCCGACCCCGAGGGGCAGCATCTGCTGGTGCTGGCCAAGGACGCGGCCGGTTACGCGGCGCTGGGCAGCGCGATCGGGGAGGGTCAGCTGACCGGCGCCGAGAAGGGGAAGCCCGACTACGGCGGCGTGGAGCGGATCGCCGAGCGGCTGCGTGATCACGTCATGGTGCTGACCGGCTGCCGGAAGGGTCTCGTCCCGCACGCGCTCGCCACCGGTGGTGTCGAGGCGGCCGCGCGGGAGCTCGACCGGCTGACCGAGCTGTTCGGCGCCGAGCACGTCGTGGTCGAGCTGACCGACCACGGCGACCCGTACGACGGTGACCGCAACGACGTGCTGTACCAGCTGGCGCGGCGGCGGAAGCTGTCGACGGTCGCCACCAACAACGTGCACTACGCGATCCCGGCCCGTCGCCGGCTCGCCACCGCGGTCGCGGCCGTGCGGGCCCGGCGCAGCCTCGACGAGATCGACGGCTGGCTGCCCGCGGCCGGCACCGCCCACCTGCGCAGCGGCGCCGAGATGGCCCGCCGCTTCGCCGCCTACCCGGGCTCGGTCGAGCGGGCCGCCGAGCTGGGCCTCGCGCTCGCCTTCGACCTCCAGCTCGTGGCGCCGCAGCTGCCGGCGTTCCCGATCCCGGAGCCGGGCCACACCGAGATGGGCTGGCTGCGCGAGCTGGCCATGCGCGGCGCCCGGGCCCGTTACGGCCTCCCCGACGAGGTGCCCGAGGTCTACGCGAAGCTCGAGTACGAGCTCCAGATGATCGAGAACCTGGACTTCCCGGGCTACTTCCTCGTCGTCTACGACATCGTCAACTTCTGCAAGGAGAACGACATCTACTGCCAGGGCCGGGGCTCGGCCGCGAACTCGGTGGTCTGCTACGCGCTCGGCATCACCAATGTGGACGCCTTCGAGTACGACCTGGTCTTCGAGCGGTTCCTGGCGCCGGAGCGGGACGGGCCGCCGGACATCGACGTCGACATCGAGTCGGATCGCCGCGAGGAGGTCATCCAGCACGTCTACCAGCGCCATGGCCGGCGGCACACCGCCCAGGTCGCGAACGTCATCTCGTACCGCCCGCGCTCGGCCGTCCGCGACGTCGCCAAGGCGTTCGGCTTCTCGCCCGGCCAGCAGGACGCGTGGAGCAAGCAGATCGACCGCTGGGGCAGCGTGGCCACGGTGGACATCGACGACATACCCGAGCAGGTGGTGTCGTTCGCGAATGAGCTGCAGACCTTCCCGCGGCACCTCGGCATCCACTCGGGCGGCATGGTGATCTGCGATCGGCCGGTGAGCGAGGTGTGCCCGGTCGAGTGGGGCCGGATGCCGGGCCGCACGGTGCTCCAGTGGGACAAGGACGACTGCGCGGCGATCAACCTGGTCAAGTTCGACCTGCTGGGCCTCGGCATGCTCTCGGCGCTGCACTACGCCTTCGACATGATCGACGACAAGCTGGATTTCGGCGACATCCGGCCGGCCGATCCCGAGGTCTACGAGATGCTGTGCAAGGCCGACTCGGTCGGCGTGTTCCAGGTGGAGAGCCGCGCGCAGATGGCGACCCTGCCCCGGCTCAAGCCGGAGGTCTTCTACGACCTGGTGGTCGAGGTGGCGCTGATCAGGCCCGGTCCGATCCAGGGTGGCTCGGTCCACCCGTACATCCGGAGAAAGAACGGCATCGAGAAGTGGGAGATGCCGCACCCGACGATGGCCCGCGCCCTGGAGAAGACGCTGGGGGTGCCGCTCTTCCAGGAGCAGCTGATGCAGCTCGCCATGGACTCGGCCGGCTTCACCCCGCTGGAGGCGGACAAGCTGCGGCGGGCGATGGGATCCAAGCGCTCGGTCAAGAAGATGGAGGAGATGCGCGAGCGCCTCTATCAGGGCATGGCGGCGAACGGCATCTCCGGCGAGCTGGCCGACGACCTCTACGTGAAGCTGTGCGCCTTCGCGAACTACGGCTTCCCGGAGAGCCACGCGATCAGCTTCGCCTACCTGGTCTACGTCAGCGCCTGGCTCAAGCGGTACCACCCGGCCGCGTTCTGCGCGGCGCTGCTGAACGCCCAGCCGATGGGCTTCTACTCACCGCAGACGCTGGTCGACGACGCGCGGCGGCACGGCGTGGAGGTGCGCCGGCCGGACATCAACCTCAGCGACGCCGCGGCCACCCTGGAGCGAACCCCGCGGACGCGGGCGATAAGCGAGGAGGGGGAGCCGCCGCACGCCTGGGGAATCGGGGGGCCGGCCGTCCGCCAAGGGCTTTCCCGCATCCGTACGGTGGGAGACGAGCTCGCCCAGGCGATCGAGCAGGAACGGCGGGCCCACGGGCCGTACCGGAGCATGACCGATCTCGCCCGCCGCACCGGGTGCACCACCGCGCACCTGGAGGCGCTCGCCACGGCCGACGCCTTCGCGAGCTTCGGCCTGTCGCGCCGGGAGGCGTTGTGGGCCGCGGGCGCCGCGGCCCAGGACAAGCCGGACCGGTTGCCGGGGACCGTGACCGGCACCGACGCGCCGATGCTGCCCGGCATGAGCGACGTGGATCGCCTGGTCGCGGACGTGTGGGCGACCGGGCTGTCGCCGGAGACGCACCCGGCGCAGTTCATCCGGGCCGAGCTCGACCGGGTCGGCGCGCTGCGGATCTCGCAGCTCGGGCGGGTGGAGGCCGGCACCCGCATCCGGGTCGGCGGGATCGTCACCCATCGGCAGCGGCCGGCCACCGCGGGCGGGGTGACGTTCGTGAACCTCGAGGACGAGACCGGGATGCTCAACGTGACCTGCTCGCCGGGGCTGTGGCAGCGGTACCGCCGGGTGGCCCGGACGAGCTCGGCGCTGGTCGTGCGGGGGCGGCTGGAGAAGGCCGAGGGCGTGCTCAACCTGGTCGCGGACCGGTTGGAGGCGGCCAGCCCACCGGTCACCCCCGCGTCCCGTGACTTCCGGTAGCGTACCCATTTGTCGGATTTGTCGGATAAATGGGAGCGCGCAATGATCCCCACGATGATCGGCCTGGTCGCGGCGGTGCTCGCCGCCGGGCCGCCCACCGGCTACGGCGACGGCGGCGGACGCGGGGAGCCGGAGTCGAAGCTGACCGTGAGCTACCGGGCGGACGCCGGCTTCGCCTCCGCGGTCAGGCTCGAATGCGGTCCGGCCGGCGGCGGCCACCCGAAGGCGGCCGACGCGTGTGCCGAGCTGGCCGCCGTCGACGGCGATCCCGGCCGGATCGAGCCGGCGCACACCGCCTGCATCCTCATCTACCAGCCGGTCACCGCCGAGGTCGCCGGCGAGTGGCGGGGAACCACGGTCGAGTGGACGCACCGGTACGGCAACAGCTGCGAGATGAAGCGGGCGCTCGGGCCACTCGTGGCCTTCTGAAACCGGGGGCCGTGCGCTACCGGTGCCGGATGAGCGAGGCCGATACGCTGCCCGTGTGGAAACCGCATCGACGCGTACGGCCCGACCGCTCGTCTCCGCCCGCACGGCCGCCGTCTGGGCCGTGCTCCGCCGCGAGCTGGACCGCCACGCCGGCCGCGCGCTGACCGTGGTCGACGTCGGCGGCGGCACCGGCGGCTTCGCCGTGCCGCTGGCCCAGTCCGGGCACACGGTCACCGTGGTCGACGCCAGCCCCGACGCGCTCGCGGCGCTCACCAGGCGGGCCACCGACGCCGGGGTGGCCGGGCGGGTGCGCGCGGTGCAGGGCGACGGCGACGCGCTGGCCGGGCTGATCGAGCCGGGCAGCGTCGACCTGATCCTCTGCCACGCGGTGCTCGAGGTGGTCGACCACCCGGCCGACGTGGTCGCGGCGATCACCGCGGCGCTGCGCCCGGGCGGCGCGGTCAGCGTGCTGGTGGCGAGCCGGGCCGCGGCGATCCTCGGCCGGGCGATCAACGGGCATCTGCGGTCGGCCGCCGCGCTGGTCACCGACCCCGAGGGCCGGGCCGGGGCCCGGGACACGCTGCGCCGGCGATACGACGCGGACTCGGCGGCGGACCTGTTGCGCACGGCGGGGCTCGAGGTCGAGGAGACCCACGGCGTACGGGTGCTGGCCGATCTCCTCCCGGCGGCGGTGGTCGAGGAGGACCCGCAGACGCTGCTCGAGCTCGAACTGGCGCTCTCGGCGCGGCCGCCGTTCCGCGACATCGCCTCCCAGCTGCACCTCTTCGCGCGCCGCCGGTGAACGGCGACCGGCTCGGGCCCGACGCCCTGGTGCCGATGCGCCCGGCCTACGGCACCGGCAGCCTGGCCGACCTGCTGCCGAGCGTCTGCGCCGTGCTGGGTGTGCCGGGCACGACCGACGTGCTCGGGCTCGCGCCGGCGCTCGACGGGGTCGACCGGGTGGCGGTGCTGCTCGTCGACGGACTGGGCGCGTACCAGGTGCCGCTGGTCTCCGCGTACGCCCCCGTGGTGAAAGATCTCGCCCCGGGGAGCCGCCGCCTGACCGCGGGTTTCCCCTCGACGACGCCGGTGAGCCTGGTGACCGTCGGGACGGGCGCGCTGCCGGGAGCGCACGGGGTGCTCGGCTTCACGACGCGGCGGCCGGACGGGCGCGTGCTCAACCACATCCAGTGGAAGAACGATCCCGAGCCGCGCGCCTGGCAGCCGGTGCCGACACGGTTCGAGACGGCGGCCGCGGCGGGGCTGCCGGTCACGGTGGTCAACAAGCCCGAGTACGACGGCAGCGGCCTGAGCGTCTCGGCCAACCGCGGCGCCACCTACGTCGGCGCCTCGAACACCGAGGAACTGGCGGCCGGCATGCTCGCGACGCTGGCGGCCGGGCCCGGGCTCGTTTACGGCTATCACCCGGACCTCGATCACTACGGACACCAGGACGGGGTGGACTCGCCGTCGTGGCAGGCCGCGGCCGTCGGGGTCGGCCGGCTGCTCGATCGGCTCGTGCACGGTTTGCCGCCACGGTCGGCGCTGCTGGTCATCGCCGACCACGGTCAGCTGAACGTCCCGCTCGAGGGCCGCACCGACATGGCCGACATTCCGGATCTGGCGGCGGGCGTGACGGGGGTGGCGGGGGAGCCGCGGGTCCGTTATCTCTACACCGCCGACGGCGCCCGGGACGACGTGATCGACGCCTGGCGGGGCGTGCTCGGCTCGGGTGCGTGGGTGCTGAGCCGGGAAGAGGCGATCGCGCAGGGATGGTACGGGCCGGTGCCGGACGCTCATCTCGGCCGCATCGGTGAGATCGTCGTGATCTGCCTGGACCGCACGGTGGCGCTGGCGACCGGCTGGGAACCGCCCGTCGTCGGCAAGCTCATCGCGTACCACGGCTCGGTGACGGCGGCCGAGATGGCGATCCCGCTGCTGATCGCCCGCTGACACCTTTTTTGTCAGAGGGTGCGGCTAGGGTCCCTGGCGTGGGACGTAGTCAGGTGGTGCCTCGGGGGCGCGACCCGCGGTTCGGTCCGGAGGCCGACGACGCGGGGTGCACGATCCTGCACGTCGACATGGATGCGTTCTTCGCGTCGGTGGCGGTCCGGGCGCGGCCCGAGCTGCGGGGCAAGCCGGTGGTGGTCGGCGGCATCGGCCCGCGCGGCGTGGTGAGCTCGGCCAGCTACGAGGCCCGCCGGTTCGGGGTGCGCAGCGCGATGCCGACGATGCGGGCCAAGGCGCTCTGCCCGCAGGCGATCTTCCTGCCGGTCGACGGGCCGGCGATCGCGACCGCCTCGGCCGCCGTCATGGCGATCTTCCGCGACGTGACGCCGCTAGTCGAGCCGCTCTCGTCCGACGAGGCGTTCCTCGATGTCGCGGGCGCGCAGCGGCTGCTCGGCCGGCCCGCGGTGATCGCCCGGCAGATCCGCGAGCGGATGTTCGAGGAGCAGCGGCTGACCTGCTCGGTCGGGGTCGCGCCGACGAAGTTCGTGGCCAAGCTCGGGTCGACCCGGGCCAAGCCCGACGGCATGCTCGTGGTGCCGGCCGGCATGGTGCTCGACTTCCTGCACCCGCTGCCGGTCGACGCGCTCTGGGGCGTGGGGGAGCGGGCCGCCGAGACGTTGCGCCGGTTGGGGCTGACGACGGTCGGCGAGCTGGCCAACGCGCCGTACGGCATGCTTCGCCGCGCGGTGGGCGAGGCCGCGGCCGCCCACCTGCACGAGCTCTCCTGGGGTCGCGACCCGCGCCGGGTCACGCCCGAGCGCGAGGAGAAGTCGATCGGCGCCGAGATGACCTTCGACGTCGACGTGGCCGATCGCGAGGTGCTGCGGCGCAGCCTGCTCGCGCTGTCCGAGAAGACCGGCGCCCGGCTCCGCGCGAGTGGCCAGGTCGGCCGCACGGTGGCGATCAAGGTCCGGCTTGCCGACTTCCGCACGGTCAACCGGTCACGCACGGTGCCCACGAGCACCGATGTGGCGCGTGAGATCTTCGAGATCTCGTGGGGATTGTTCGAGGCGCTCGGTGCGACCGATCACATCCGGCTGCTCGGCGTCCGGGTCGAGGGCCTGACCCCGGCGGCGACCACGTCGCGGCAGCTCAGCCTCGGCGAACCGGAGCGCGGCTGGCGCGAGGCGGAGGCCGCGGCCGACGCCGTGGCCGCCCGATTCGGCCGCGCAAGTGTCGGTCCAGCCAGTCTTTTGGGACGAAGCGATCTCCGCCGCACCGAAAATCACCCCCAGCGGACGGTCGTCCCGCTTTCCGAGCCGCCCACCCCCTCGTAGACTTGCTCGATAAGGCAGCCGACGGCTGTCCCGCGCCACCTACCTTGTTTCACTCCGACCCCGGCTTCGGGATCGGATATGCGCCCGGGGAGGAATGCCGTGCCGCTCTCGGAGCACGAGCAGCGGCTGTTCGATCAGATCGAGCGGTCGCTTGCCGAGGATCCCAAGTTCGCCTCGGCTGTGCGGGCCAGCGACCCGCGTTTCCACGCACGGCGCCGGCTCCTCGTCGCCGCCTTCGTGATCATCCTTGGTCTTGCCCTGGTCGTCTACGGAACGGTGAGTAGCAACACGCTGCTCGGCGTCGGCGGTTTCGTGGTCATGCTCGGTTCCGCCGCCTTCGCGATGCAGTCCCGTCGCAAGGGCAGCGCACCCGATCTCCACGCCGTTGGCGGCACCGCGAGTCGCCGCACCCGCCAGACGCGCAAGGCAGGATTCATCGATCGGCTCGAGGACCGTTGGCGTCAGCGCCCGGAAGGACACCGCTGACCCAGGCGCGCTCGCTGACGAGCGCGCAGTCCTGAACACGCTGGCGTCCGAGACGCGCAGCGACCGGCAGATGGCGGCCACCGGCCGCCATCGCCGTTTGTCAATGCGCCCATAACACGGCGTGTGGGCGGGCGTGGTTGCGGGATTTCGGATGATGTGGCGCCGCTGGATCGGCCCGGCGGATGCGCTTGCCGGGCAACGGACGCGGCGCGGTGCACCGGATGCGGTTGGCGGGCGGCAGCGGACGCGGTTGCCGGGCGATGACGGACGCGGTTGCCGGCCAGCAGCGGATGCGGTTGTCGGGCGATGACGGATGCGGATGCCGGGCGGCGGTGGATGCGCCGGCGCGTTCGGCCGCCCATCGTGAGTGCGGGTCCGGGCGGGTTGGTTGCGGGAACGGCGGACGCCGTGGCGGGTGCTTCCGCCAACGCGAGCCTGGGCGGGTCCGGCGGCGCGAATAACGGCGGCCGGGCGCCGCGAATAACGGTGGGCCGAGCGCCGCGGGGACGAGGCAGCGTGGGCCGGGCAGCGTGGGCCGGGCAGCGTGGGCCGGGCAGCGTGGGCCGGGGCGTCGCGGGGACGAGGCAGCATGGGCCGGGCGGTGTGGGCCGGGCGGCGTGGGAACGCGGCAGCGTGGGCTGAGCGGCGCGAGAACGCGGGCGGGCCCACCACCTCGGCGCGAGAATGTGGCGCGGCGGGCTGGGCGGCGCGGCGGGCTGGGCGGCGCGGCGGGCTGGGCGGCGCGGCGGGCTGGGCGGCGCGGCGGGCTGGGCGGCGCGGCGGGCTGGGCGGCGCGGCTACGGGCTGGGCGGCGCGGCTACGGGCTGGGCGACGCGGCTACGGGGTGGGCCAGGCGTCGAGGACCTCGGCGTGACGCAGCCCAAGCGACTGGTCGATGTGCGTGAACCAGGCCGCGCACTCCGGGATTGTCATGATTTGCTTGGCCGACTCCTCGGCCTCCTCTCGGCTGCGCCACACGATTATGTCGACCCAGGTGCCGTCTTCCTCGCGGGTCAGGTAGGCGGCCTGGCAGGCGGGGAAACGGGCGCGCAACGCCGCCAGCATCGCCGGGCGGTCGGCGATCATCTGGGCCTCGGCGCCGGGGTGCACGGTGAAGCGGGCGAATTCCACGGTCCTCGTCACGCGGGTGACACTAGACCCTGCCTACGACAAATTCGGGGGGTCGAGCGTGGCGGAGCTGCGGTACACGAAGTGGGGCGGGAAGAAGCACTGGAACTTCGCGGCGGAGCCGCTGGGGAGCGACCGTTTCGGCTGGTGGTACGGGTGCCGGGCGGGGATTCCGATGCGGCGCGGGCTGGAAGAGCCGATCTTTCCGGAATACGAGTTCATCGTGCTCTGCCCGGCCGAAGGCAGCTGGGTCGGCTCGTGGAACGGGCCCGCCCACCGGGAGGTCGAGATCTACGTCGACGTCACCACCGTGCCGGTGCGGAACGCGGAGGGGGACATCGAGGCGGTCGATCTCGATCTCGATGTCGTGCGGCTCCGGGACGGGTCGGTCGAGCTGCTCGACGAGGATGAGTTCGAGGAGCATCAGCGCCGGTACGGGTACCCGGACGAGCTGATCGCGCAGGCGCGCGCCACCGCGGACGAGTTGGTCGCGATGATCTCGGCGCGCCAGGAGCCGTTCGGCGCCGTCGGTGACGCGTGGCTGGCCGCCTTCATCAAAAATGGACGCCCCGCGTGAAATACGGACGCCCCGCGTGAAATACGGACGCCCCGCGTGAAAAACGGACGCCGCGCGTGAAAAACGGACGCCGCGCGTGAAAACCGACGCTCCGCGTGAAGAACGGACGCCGCCCCGCGTAACAGCGGGACGGCGTCCGGAAAAGGGAATCAGCGACCGCGACTCGCCAGCAGCCGGCGCGGGCTGAAGCGGGACATCGACTCCCGCACGCGGCCGGACCAGACGATGAAGCGGGCCGACATCTCGGCCGTGCCGATCCGCCAGCGCAGCAGGACCGACGGCGGCATCAGGACGGCCAGGATCCGCGTGCGCCGGTTGGCCGAGCGGGCCAGCCCCTTGCGCACCTGACCCAGCGCCGTCGTCAGCTCGCCACCCACCAGCGGCTTCCGGGCGTACCGTGCGCGTTCCTCGGCCGTGCCCAGCAGCGTCGCCGACGTGGCCGGCTGCTCGCGCAGGTACGCGTCCCGGATCAGGCGCTGGGCCGTGACCCGCGGGGTCTCGCTCGGGTCGACCGGGATCCGGAAGTCGATCATCGTGTCGAGCAGCTCGTCCCAGGCGGCGTGGGCGTCATGACGGGCCCGCGTCGCCTCGGGGGTGACCACGATGCCGTGCCCGCCGCCCGGTGGCCCGGCGCCCGAGGCGGCCAGCACCTTGGGCGCCGCCGGCGCCGTCGCCGCGTGTCTGCGCCGGCGCAGCAGGGCCCGGAGCAGCGCCGGAATCAGCAACAGCGCGATCAGCAGGGCCACACCGCCGGCGATCCAGAGCAGCGTGTACGACGTCTTCGTCGACCCCGTGTCGAAGCTGCCCGCCCCGGTCGGGTCGTTCAGCCCGCGGTCGAGGCGATCCGGGTTGCCGGGCGCCACCGACGTCTCGGGTCCGGCCGCGGCCGGGCCGGTCGACGACGACGCGGTCGGGGTCGGCTCGTCGACGTTCGGCGCGTACGACGACCGGGTCGAACCGGCCACACTGGACGCCGGCGTCGCGTCGAACGGGATCCAGCCGAAGCCCTGCAGGTAGACCTCGGTCCACGCGTGCGCGTTCCGGTTCGTGATGACCCACGAGCCGTCGACCTCGTTGCCCTTGGTGAAGCCGAACGCGACCCGGGCCGGGAGGCCGGCCACCCGCGCCATCCAGGCCAGCGCCGCCGCGTACTGCTGGCAGTATCCGACCTTGTTCTTCAGGAAGGCGGCGATGTCCGAGCTGTTGCCGGCCGACTCGGTCGTCAGGCTGTAGCTGAAGTTGTTCGCCTTCGAGAAGTAGTTGTACAGCGTCCGGATCTTGTCGTAATCCGTGGTCTTGCCCTTGATCAGGCCGGCCACGAGGGTGTCGACGTAGTCGTCGCGCGGGGTGTTCGTGTACTGCGTGCGCAGCGGGTTGTCCTTGTTCAGCGGCTCGGCCGTGCGCAGCTCGGCCTCCGTGTACGACGCCCGCACGTAGTCGAACGAGTACTTCTTCCCCTTGGTCGTCTGGCGGGTGGAGAAGATCACCTGCTGGTTCGGATCGAAGGACCAGCCGCCGCCGAGGTCGCCCGCGCGCACCGTGTTCGAGTAGATCGGCAGCATGTTCTGCTTCAGCGCGTCACTGACCTCGATCTGCGCGTGGTACTGCTGGAACTGGCCGCCGGCCGTGCCGCCGCGCGGGTCGGGCAGGCCCCGGTTGACCGCGTTGCCGACCGGCGTGCGGTTGCCGAAGCCCAGGTTCGTGAGCTGGTCGGCGACCCCGAAACGCAGGTAGAACGGGTACTCCTCGTTGGTCGTCAGCTTGATCACCTGGACCGTGTTGCCCTGGGTCAGGTTGCCGCTGAGCGACGCGAACAGGTTGATCCGCCCGCCGGCGCCGTTGCCGACCCCGCCGGCGCCGACGCCGCTGCCGCTCTGCGTGAGCTGCGAGAGCAGGCCGCCGGTGATGGTCGGCACGAGCAGCGGCAGCACCACGGCCGCGGCCACGCCGACCACGCCCAGGCGCCGGCCCGCGGCCGCGAGCGGCGAGGGCTCCCAGACGTCGACGTCGCGGCCGTCGCCGGTGAAGCGGCGGCCGAAACGGCGTACGCGATCGACGTTGTCGGAGACCAGCAGCCACATGAAGCCGGTGGCGCCGATGATGAACGGCAGCACCGGGACGCTGTCGATGTAGACCGCGACCGGCACCGAGTAGATCGCCAGCATCGGCAGGCCGGCCAGCGCCGGGCGCCGCGCGACGACCGTCAGCAGGTCGACCGCGATCGCCACGCTGCCGACGCCGAGGACCGTGATGAACAGCAGGCCGTCCCGATCGGGGACGGGCACACCGTACGACCTCGTGTCCTGCCCGGCCTGGGTGAACAGCTCCGCAAAATGGCCGAAGGTGGCCGGTTGCGGCACCAGGATCTCGTGGCCGCTGGGGAACATCCAGGTCAGGATGAGCAGCAGGACCACGACCTCGGTGACCGCCTGCGCCCAGACCGGGAACCGCAGCGTGCGGGCGAGCATCACCGCCCCCGCGATCAGGCCGACCGCGAGGATGCAGCGGACCAGCCAGTTCCACGAGTCGAAGATGGACGAGATCGGCGCGGCCGCGAGCAGGGTGGCGCCCGCCGCGACCAGTCCGAGTCGCCGCCGGCCGGTCATCGGATCACCCCACCGACGGTCTCGGCCATGGCGGCCCGCCAGGCGAAACCGCTCGAGCCGCGGGCGGCGGCCGGCCACAGGTTGGGCAGCGTCGCGCCGTGCGTCACCGGCACCGAGCGCCAGCCCGCGTGCACCAGGGCGAGCGCCGCGGCGGCGTGCTCCCGGTCGGCCTCCTGCCGCTCGCCGGCCGACATCGACACCCAGGTCGAGCTGTCGATGGCGAAGCCGATGCAGGTGGCGCCGTTGCCGCGGAGGCCGGCCAGCAGCTCGGCCTCGGCGACGCTGAGCGAGCCGAAGATGCCGATCACGAGGCCACCGTCGGAGCGGCGGCGCACCTGCTCGACCAGGATCGAGACGTCGCCGTTCTGGGCGAGCTTGACCTCGGCGAGCGTGTCGAGGATGACGCCCTCGCCGGCGATCTCGGCCGCGTCGATGTCGACGCCCGAGCCGGTGACCAGCCGCAGCTTGTAACCGGCCGCGCGCAGGTGCATCGCGATGCTGGCGGTGGCCGAGACGGCCCACTCGAAGCTCGCCGTCGGGCCCTCGCCGCGGTGGGCGAAGACCCGGGTGTCGAGCACGACCGTGGCCCGGCTCTCCCAGGGCTGCTCCTCGCGGCGCACCATCAGCTCGCCGGTGCGGGCGGTGGACCGCCAGTGCACGCGCCGCAGGTCGTCGCCGCGGCGGTACTCGCGGGTCGCGGCGTCGTCCTCGCCGTGCACGGCCACCGACCGGGCGCGGCTGTCGCCGGTGCCGGCGTACTCGCCGGCGAGCCGGACGGTGGGCAGCGGCACCACGTGCGGGATGACGGTGAGCCGGTCGACGCTGGGGAACGACCGGGTCAGCTCGCACAGGCCGAACGGGTCGGTCAGGCGGATGACCAGCGGGCCGATCGGGTACTTGCCGCGCACGTCGGCGCGGACCGTGTACGCCACCGAGCTGGCCTGGTGCGCGCCGAGCCGCTCGAGCACGACGCGCGGGCGGCTGCCCAGCGCGTACGGCAGCTTGTCCTCCAGCAGCAGCGTGCCGGTGGGCAGGCGGGACATGTTCTGCAGGCGCAGGATGACCCGGGCGCTGGAGCCGACCGGGGCACGGCCCGGCTCCAGCGAGCGGGTGCAGGCCAGCTTGTACCGGCTGCGCCCGACGTACGCCGCGGCGAGCAGTGGCAGCGCGGCGAGCAGCACTGCCACCCGCAGCAGGTCACGCTCGCCGAGGACGATCGCCGAGACGCCGGCCGCGGCGGCCGCGGCCAGGAAGGACCGGCCGCGCGTGGTCAGCCCCCGCAAGGCCTCGCGCATGTCAGCGCCCCCGCGGCTCGTACTGGGTGCCGCCGCCGGCGCCCGGACGGGTGTCGTACGGCGAGCGGCTCCGCTCGTGGGGCAGCGGCAGGCGGTGCACGATCTCGGCCACGATCGCGTCGGTCGTGCGGCGGTTCAGCTGCGCGTCCGCGGTCGGGATGATGCGGTGCGCGAGAACCGGCACGGCCAGCGTCTGGATGTCGTCGGGCAGGACGTAGTCGCGGCCCTCGAGCGCCGCGACCGCCTTGGCGGTGCGGATCATCTGCAGGGTCGACCGGGGCGACGCGCCGAGACGGATCTCGGGCGCCTCACGGGTCGCGGTGACCAGCGCGATCGCGTACTGCTGGACGGCGTCGGCCGCGTGCACGTCGCGGACCGTGGCGATGAGGCGGCGGACCAGCGAGGCGTCGGAGACGGCCCGCAGGTCGTTCAGCGGGTCGTGGGCGCCGTGGCCGCTGAGCATGGCGAGCTCGGCCCGGGGGTCCGGGTAGCCCATCGCGATGCGGGCGGTGAACCGGTCGCGCTGGGCCTCGGGCAGCGGGTAGGTGCCCTCCATCTCGATCGGGTTCTGGGTCGCGATGACCATGAACGGCGCCTGCAGCTCGTACGTGGTGCCGTCGACCGTGACCTGCCGCTCCTCCATGCACTCGAGCAGGGCCGACTGGGTCTTCGGCGAGGCCCGGTTGATCTCGTCGCCGACCACCAGGTTGGCGAAGACCGCGCCCGGCTTGAACTCGAAGTCGCGCGTCTCCTGGTTGTAGACGCTGACGCCGGTCACGTCGCTGGGCAGCAGGTCGGGGGTGAACTGGATGCGTCGCACCGAGCAGTCGATCGACCGGGCCAGCGCCTTCGCCAGCTTGGTCTTGCCGACGCCCGGCACGTCCTCGATCAGCAGGTGGCCCTCGGCGAGGAGCACCGCGAGCGCGAGGCGGACCGTCGCGCTCTTGCCCTCGATGACCTGCTCGATGTTGGTCATGATCGCCTGCGTCGCCACGCGGAATTCGTCGGCGGTCATCGGTCCACCGGGCTCGTCCCAGGTCGGGGTTGTCACGGGCCTCCTCCAAGGTCTTTCTCGCCATGTCGGCGCAGCGAAACAGGGCGGCGTGCCGCCCGTCCCCACAGGTTAGCCCGATCACACCAAACCGCCGAGTGCGGGCGATGGATGCCGTCAGGCAAGCGTCAACCGGACTCAGATATCGGATGGGTAAAGAATCGGACATCAGTCTAGTTATATTTTCGGATCTTCGGACAGAGTCAGGCATCGACGGGCCACACAAGTGGGGTGCGGCCGGCGCGAGGGTCCTCATCGCGTCCGGGCTGCTCCTTTGCCCGGTCGAGAGGGGCTGAATTGAGACCGTTATCCGTACCGTCCGTGACCCGGCGGGTCGGGGCGGCTGCCGCCGGCGTGTTCCTGCTGGCGGGACTGTTGCCGGCCACCGCGCAGGCCGCGCCGGATCCTTCGCGGGACGCCGGGAAAACCCAGCGCCAGCAGCCACAACGTCGCGCCGATTACGACAGCCGCGCGAGCCTCGGCGCCGCCGTGGCCGCGCAGCCGACGGCCGCGCTGAAGGCCAGGATCGTCCCGCAGGCGTCCGGCTCGGCCGTGAAGAAGCTGCGTGACACCCTCGGTGTGCAGGGCATCGTGGACATGGACCGGTCGACCGGCACGCCACGCCGCGTCGCCCGCCTGGACGGCTTCCTGACCGGCAAGAGCAAGCTGAAGCCGGAGAAGATCGCCCGCGACTACCTGGGCAAGCACGCCGACGTCTTCGGGCTCGACGCCGCCACGCTCGGCAACCTCAGCCTTCGGCAGGACTACGTCGACGTCGAGGGAACGCACCACCTGAGCTTTGTGCAGACCGTCGGCGGCATCCCGGTCTTCGGGAACGGACTGAAGGCGCACATCGCCAAGGACGGGCGAATCGTCCAGATCGACGGCTCGCCGCTCAAGAACCTCCCGGCGGCCGCCGGTGCGGCGAAGGTGTCCGCGGCCGGCGCCCGGGCGGCGGCGGTCAAGGACGTCGCCGGCACCTCCACCGCCAAGGTCGTCAAGGCCAACGCGGGGGCCACCAAGCAGACCACGTTCAGCGACGGCGGCAACGCCAAGCTGGTCTGGTTCCAGGCCGCCGGCGGGGCCCGCCTGGCCTGGCAGACGATCTCGGTCGACGAGGGTTACGTGCACGTGGTCGACGCGGCCACCGGCGACGTCCTGTACCGGCAGAGCACGGTCGACGCCGATTCCGCCGAGACCTGGGCGAACTACCCGGGCGCCCCCAAGGGCGGCAAGCAGGTCGACGTCAGCCTGACCAAGTGGCTGCCGAACAACTCGCCCCGGCTCGCCGGCAACGTCGCGCACGTCTACTCGGACGTCAACGACGACGACATCGCCAACCCGACGGAGGAGATCGCACCGTCCGGGAAGCGGAGCTTCGACTACCCGTTCACCGACTTCTCGGCGACGGTCGGCGGCAAGTGCTCGGCGTCGTTCAAGTGCTCGTGGGACCCGAACACCCCGAACTCGTGGCAGGTCAACCGCGCGCAGAACGCGGTCCAGATGTACTACTTCCTGGGCACCTGGCACGACCACCTGGCGGCCAAGCCGATCGGCTTCACCCGCACCGCCGGCAACTTCGAGGCGGTCGACGGCGACGCCGTGCAGGGTCAGTCGGACGACGGCGCGAACACCGCGAACGGCCTGCCCGACGACGACCACGTCGACAACGCCAACATGAACACGCCGCCCGACGGCATCTCGCCGCGGATGCAGATGTACCTGTTCCTTCCGGACAACCTGTTCATCGCGGGCAACTCCGGCGACGAGTCGGACGTCGTGTACCACGAGTACACGCACGGCCTGTCCAACCGGCTCGTGGTCGACGCCAACGGCAACTCGACGCTCGGCAACGTGCAGGCCGGGTCGATGGGTGAGGCCTGGAGCGACTGGTACGCGATGGACTACCTGATCAACCAGGGTCTGGAGAAGGACACCGCGACGATCGGCGACGTCCGGGTCGGCCGGTACGTCACGGCCGGCACCACGATCCGCAGCGAGCCGCTCGACTGTACGGTCGGCGCCCCGGCGGCGGTCTGCCCGGGCACCGCGGGCGCGGGTCCGGGCGGTTACACGTACGGCGACTTCGGCCGGATCTCCTCCCGCGGCGCCGAGGTGCACGCGGATGGCGAGATCTGGGCGCAGACGCTGTGGGATCTGCGCAAGACGATCGGCGTCAGCAAGGCGGAGTCGCTGGTGACCCGCGCGATGGAGCTGTCGCCGTCGAACCCGTCCTTCCTGGACGAGCGCAACTCGATCCTGGCCGCCGACATGGTGGTCAACGGTGGCAAGCTGCAGAAGACCATCTGGAAGGTGTTCGCGAACCGGGGCATGGGCTACTTCGCCGCCGCCGTCGACGGTGACGACAAGCAGCCGGTCGAGGACTTCTCGATGCCGCCGGGCCCGAACACGCCCAAGGGCACGCTGATCGGCAAGGTGACCGACCAGGACACCGGCACCGCGGTGGCGGGCCTGTCCATCGGCTTCGGCGGCCACGCCTCCGGCTTCGCCGGCGACCTGCAGACCACGACGGCGGCGGACGGCACGTACACGATCTCGGGCATCTTCCCCGGCACGTACGCGAAGGTGTTCGCGCGTGGCGCCGGTTACGACCTGCAGACCGCGACGCTGTCGATCCCGTCGCACACCGTGCGCAAGGACTGGTCGGTCCGCAAGGACTGGGCGGCCTCCAGCGGTGGTGGCTCGGTGGTCAGCTTCACCGGCCCCGACTACAGCCCGCAGTGTGGGCCGGCCTTCCTGATCGACCAGTCGCAGAGCTCCGGCTGGGGCTCGGACACGGCCGACGGCGGGCAGACCATCGTGCTGAAGCTGTCCGGTGCGGTCAACATCAGCCAGCTGCTGGTCAACCCCTCGGCGACCTGTGGTGACCCGGCCAGCGTCTCGACCGCCGGCTACCGGATCGACACGTCGGCCGACGGCACGACCTGGACCCAGGCCGCGGCCGGCACCTTCCCGCCCGGGACGGTCACCGCGACCCCGGTCACGCTGGCGCCCGGCACCGGCACCGGCGTCGGCTACATCCGCTACAACATGATCAACACCCAGGCCCAGGTGGCCGGCCTCTGCCCGGCGGGTCAGCCGCCGGCCGACGCCGGTTGCGTGTTCCTGGACTCCACCGAGCTCTCGGTCTACGGACCGGCGGCCTGACGGACGAGTGATACCGGTCGCCGCTTGCGGGCGGCGACCGGTATCATGCACCCATGGCCCGGCAGTTCCTGCTTCTTAGCCGGCCGTGCTGCCACCGCCGATAACGACGGGCACAGCACGGCGATCCCCTCCTGCGTGAGGGGCTTTTTTGTGCCCACTGAGCCAACCCGCGGCGGAAAACAGAATGTGACCCCGCTTGAGAAGACGGATGCCGATCATGAGCGAGTCAGAGACCCCGCGGTTCCGGTACACGGCCGCCCTGGCCAACGAGATCGAGCCGCGCTGGCAGGCCTGGTGGGCCGAGCACGGGACGTTCAACGCGCCCAACCCGGCCGGTGACCTGGCCGACCCGGCGCACCCCCGGACCGGCGCGCCCAAGCTGCACGTCCAGGACATGTTCCCGTACCCCTCGGGCTCGGGTCTGCACGTGGGTCACCCGCTCGGGTACATCGGCACCGACAGCTACACCCGCTACAAGCGGATGGCCGGCTTCAACGTGCTGCACCCGATGGGCTTCGACGCGTTCGGCCTGCCCGCCGAGCAGTACGCGGTGCAGACCGGCACCCACCCGGCGGTCACCACGGCGGCGAACGTCGAGCGGTACAAGGGCCAGCTGCGGCGGCTGGGCCTGGCCTACGACGAGCGGCGCTCGTTCGCGACCACCGACCCGGACTACTACCGGTGGACGCAGTGGATCTTCCTGCAGGTCTTCAACTCCTGGTACGACGAGAAGATCCACAAGGCCCGACCGATCCCGGCCCTGATCGCCGAGTTCGAGGCCGGCACCCGGCCGACGCCGGGCACGCCGTGGGCCGCCATGTCCGCCGTCGAGCGGCGCAAGCTGGTCGACGACCACCGCCTGGCCTACATCAGCGAGGCCCCGGTCAACTGGTGCCCGGGCCTGGGCACGGTGCTGGCCAACGAGGAGGTCACGCCGGACGGGCGCAGCGAGCGCGGCAACTACCCGGTCTTCCAGCGCAAGCTGAAGCAGTGGATGATGCGGATCACCGCGTACGGCGACCGCCTGATCGAGGATCTGGACACGCTGGACTGGCCCGAGCCGGTCAAGCTGATGCAGCGCAACTGGATCGGCCGGTCGCGGGGGGCGCACGTCGAGTTCCCGGTCGGGGACGACGTGATCACGGTCTTCACCACCCGCCCGGACACGCTGTTCGGCGCGACCTACATGGTGCTGGCGCCCGAGCACGAGCTGGTCGACAAGATCGCGCCGGCGTCGTGGCCGGACGGTACGAACCGGACGTGGACCGGGGAGTTCGCCACGCCCGGCGAGGCGATCGCGGCCTACCGGGCGCAGGCCGCGGCCAAGACCGACGAGGAGCGCACGGAATCCAAGGTCAAGACCGGCGTCTTCACCGGGGCGTACGCCATCAATCCGGTCAACGAGCAGCGGGTTCCCGTCTTCGTCGCCGACTACGTGCTGGCCGGCTACGGCACCGGCGCGATCATGGCGGTGCCCGGTCAGGACGAGCGCGACTGGGAGTTCGCGGAGAACTTCGAACTGCCCATCATCCGTACGGTCGAAGCGCCTGTTGATTTTGAAGGTGCTTTCACCGGCGACGGCCCCGCGATCAACAGTGACTGGCTGGACGGGAAGGGTGTCACCGAGGCGAAGGCCGCGATGATCGCGTGGCTGGAACAGCACGGGCACGGGCGTGGCGCCACCACCTACCGCCTGCGCGACTGGCTGTTCAGCCGGCAGCGGTACTGGGGCGAGCCGTTCCCGATCGTGTACGACGAGACCGGCCTGCCGGTCGCGCTGCCCGAGGCGATGCTGCCGGTCGTGCTGCCCGATGTGGACGACTTCTCGCCGCGCACCTTCGACCCCGACGACGCGAACAGCGAGCCGGAGACGCCGCTGTCCCGCAAGAAGGACTGGGTCAACGTCGAGCTGGACCTGGGTGACGGCCCGAAGTCGTACATCCGGGAGACCAACACCATGCCGCAGTGGGCCGGCTCCTGCTGGTACGAGCTGCGCTACCTGGACCCGCGCAACGACAAGGCGCTGGTCGACCCCGACAACGAGGCCTACTGGATGGGCCCGGCGCGCGACGGCGACTCCGGCGGCGTCGACCTGTACGTGGGTGGCGTCGAGCACGCGGTGCTGCACCTGCTGTACGCCCGCTTCTGGCACAAGGTCCTGTACGACCTGGGCCACGTCTCGTCCTTCGAGCCGTTCCGGAAGCTGTTCAACCAGGGCTACATCCAGGCGTACGCGTTCCGCGACGCGCGCGGCGTGATCGTGCCGGCCGAGGAGGTCGTCGAGCGGGACGGCAAGTACTTCCACTCCTCCCAGGAGGTCTTCCGCGAATACGGCAAGATGGGCAAATCGCTGAAGAATGTCGTCACGCCCGACGAGATGTGCGAGCAGTACGGCGCCGACACGTTCCGGGTGTACGAGATGGCGATGGGCCCGCTGGACGTCTCGCGCCCGTGGGAGACCCGGGCCGTGATCGGCTCGCAGCGGTTCCTGCAGCGGGTGTGGCGCCTGGTGGTCGACGAGGAGACGGGCGCGCTGCGGGTCTCCGACGAGCCGCTGGAGCCGGCCGTCCGCAAGCACCTGCACCGCACCATCGCCGGCGTCCGGGAAGACCTGGACGAGCTGCGGTTCAACACCGCGATCGCCAAGCTGATCGAGCTGACCAACACGCTGACCCCGCTGCCGGTCGCGTCCCGGGAGGCGATCGAGCCGCTGGTGCTGATGGTGTCGCCGTTCGCGCCGCACCTGGCCGAGGAGCTGTGGAACAAGCTGGGGCACGCGGGCACGCTGGCCTACGCGGACTTCCCGGTCGCCGACCCGGCGCAGCTGAAGGCCGAGTCGATCACCTATCCGGTGCAGATCAACGGCAAGGTGCGGGGGCGGATCTCGGTTTCCCCTTCGGCTTCCGAGGATTCCGTACGGGATGAAGCTCTGGCCGCGGTGGCCGAGGCGCTCGGGGATCGCACGCCCAAGAAGGTGATCGTGGTGCCCGGCCGGTTGGTCAGCGTCGTCGTCTGATCTCCATGGCAAAGGGCGCCGCGCGAACCGCGCGGCGCCCTTTCGTCTCGCCTTTGTTCCTTTTGTTACGCGACCAGACGGCGTACGACGTAGTTGCTGCCGTACATCTTGTGCTTGCCGACGCGCGCGCCGGTGTGCGGCGAGTCGTACATGTAGCCGTTGCCGGCGTAGATGCCGGCGTGGTACCCGTACGAGCCCGAGCGGAAGACGATCAGGTCACCGACCTTGACCGACTTCTTGGCGACGGCCTTGCCGTACCTCTGCTGCGAGTTCGCCTTGTGCGGCAGGCTCTTGCCGGCCGCCTTCTTGAAGACGTACATGGTGAAGCCGGAGCAGTCGAACCGCTTCGGCCCGGCGGCCGCGAACTTGTACAGCGCGCCGGTGTGCGACTTCGCCTCGGCCAGCACCCTGGCCCCGGCGTTGCTGCGCACCGTGATGCGGATCGAGCTGCCCCAGTACGCCTGGTACGAGCCGTTCCCGTAGAAGACGGCGCGGAGGTTCACGCTGGTGCTCGGCCGCGTGTAGAGGTTGGTGATGCCGTTCTTGCCGACCCGGACGGTGCCCACTGCGGCCCACTTGCCGCCCCGGTTGCCCTGGAGCTGGACCTTGCCGGACGTGATCCGCTTGCCCGTCTTCGGGTTGTAGTACCGGACGGTGATGCGAACCTGCTGGCCGGAAGTGAGGGTCCGGGTACTGACGTTGGTCAGGTTGGTGGGCTTTGGCTTGGCCGCGGCCTGGACCGCCGCCACCGGCGTGGCGGCGCTGGCCGCCGGCGTCGAGATCAGCTGACCTGCGCAGAGGCAGAGTCCCAGGGACAGCGCGGCAGTACCGGTGCCGACGGACAGCCGTCGACGCCGGCTCGAGGTGTGCTCGTGCACGGTAAGGAAATCCCTCCGGCACGCCTGCGAGGTTAGCTGTCGGGTTCGGGCGGGAAGGTTGCCCGGTCGCCGTGGAGGCCGACTTCACCCCGAGGTTGCCCCGTTGCCCGCCACCGGAGCGGGTGGCGCGGAGCGGACCGGCTGTCTCTCTCGAGAAGCTGTGGGTCCCCCGTCCCTGCCCCCGTATGCCTTTGTGGTTGTACGAGTTCGGTGGTCGTGACGATCGGCCCGGGGCAGGGCTCGGCGTGAACCGGATCGTCGCGAGCCGTTCCATTCGGATCGGCAGAACCTTGCTACCTGAAATTCCGCATGATCGGCGGGAGCGGTTTCGTCACGCTCCGTGGTTGGCACATTGGTGGCTGTCCAATTTGTTACGTCCGCGAGACAAATGCCGTGACGCGTCGTGCCGGGGGGATCACGGCTTGTCGAAGGTTACGGGTGAAACAGAACAC
Organism: Actinoplanes sp. NPDC051537; assembly: GCF_055586105.1. NCBI lineage: Bacteria > Bacillati > Actinomycetota > Actinomycetes > Micromonosporales > Micromonosporaceae > Actinoplanes > Actinoplanes sp. NPDC051537. The sequence goes on along the minus strand of NZ_JBVJIU010000011.1, from coordinate 92,472 downwards.
ATAAATAGTGCTTCCCCAGGTCAGGGCGATTTCGTTTCGTCCTGTCCGCCTCTTGTCCGCCGCAACTCGACGTAACAGCCGACTCCGGTACCCTCGCTCCCGTGACGGACGGCAAGATGCCCCTGCGGGCCAAGGTCGCGACCGGCGTGTCGAAGACCGCGGCCGCGCTTTCTCGGGCCGCGGGACGCGGCGACGGCTCGGTCATCGGCGGATGGATCGGCCTCAAGATCGACCCAGATCTCCTCGCCCACCTGGCCTCCGGCCGCGCGGTCGCGCTGGTCTCGGGCACCAACGGCAAGACCACCACGACGCGGCTCACCGCGGCCGCGCTCGAGGTGCTGGGCCGGGTCGCCACCAACTCGTTCGGCGCCAACATGCCGACCGGCCACACCTCGGCCCTCGCCAAGGCCGGCACCACGCCGTTCGCGGTCCTCGAGGTCGACGAGCACTACCTGGCCCGGGTGATCGACGCGACCAGCCCGCGCGTGGTGGCGCTGCTCAACCTCTCCCGCGACCAGCTCGACCGGGCCAAGGAGGTGGCGATGATGGCGCAGCTGTGGCGCGACGCCCTCGCCGGCCACCCCGAGGTGCGCGTGGTCGCCAACGCCGACGACCCGATGGTGGTCTGGGCCGCCGAGGGGAGCAGCGGGCAGGTCACCTGGTTCAGCGCCGGCCAGCGCTGGCACGACGACTCCTTCGTCTGCCCGCAGAGCGGCCACCCGATCGAGCGCAACGGCGGCGACTGGTGGTGCACCGGCTGCCCGTTGCGCCGCCCGCGGGCCCAGTGGCACGTCGAGGACGAGGGTGTCATCGACCCGCGCGGCGACTGGCACCTCGTCAAGCTCCAGCTCCCCGGGCAGGTCAACCTGGGTAACGCCGCGACCGCCCTGGCGGTGGCGGCCGAGTTCGGGGTGCGCCCGATAGAGGCTCTGCCGCGACTCGCGACTGTGTCGTCCGTCGCCGGTCGTTATGCGCAGGTCGACCGGGACGGACGAAACGTCCGTTTGCTGCTGGCGAAAAACCCGGCAAGCTGGTTGGAGGCGTTCGACATGGCGGAGCTCGCCCCCACGCTGCTCTCCGTCAACGCCCGGGACCCCGACGGTCTCGACACCTCGTGGCTGTACGACGTCGACTTCTCGCCGCTGCGGGACCGGCCCGTGCTGATCACCGGCGATCGCGCGTACGACCTGGCCGTTCGTCTCGAGGTGAACGGAGTGCCTTTCCGGCACGTGAATAGTTTTGACGAGGTCATCCGGTCGGTTCCGCCCGGTCGCCTCGAGGTGATCGCCAACTACACGGCGTTCCAGGACATTCGAGCGGAGTTGGACCGTGTCAACTGAGAGCACGCTGCGCATCGTCTGGATCTATCCAGACCTGCTCTCGACGTACGGCGACCGCGGCAACATGCTCATCCTGGCGCGCCGGGCCGCGATGCGGGGCATCCCCGTCGAGGCCTACGAGATCCGCTCGGACCAGCCGATGCCGTCCAGCGCCGACATCTATTTGATCGGCGGCGGTGAGGACGGGCCGCAGGCCCTCGCCTCGCAGCGCCTGATCGCCGACGGCGGCGTGCACCGCGCCGTCAACCAGGGCGCCGCCGTGCTGGCCATCTGCGCCGGTTACCAGCTGTTCGGGCACTCGTTCTTCGCAAAAGGGGCGAAATGCCCCGGGCTCGGGCTGCTCGACCTGCACTCCGACCGCGGCGAGACCCGGGCCGTGGGCGAGATCCGCGGCGACATCGACCCGCGGCTGGGGCTGCCGGCGCTCACCGGCTTCGAGAACCACGGCGGCCGCACCCACCTGGGCCCCGGCGTCTCGCCGCTGGCCCGGGTCACGGCCGGCATCGGCAACGACGGGCAGACCGAGGGCGCATGGCACGGGAAGATCCTGGGCACGTACTCCCATGGGCCCGCGCTGGCTCGCAACCCAGCTATAGCCGATCTGCTACTGCGTTGGGCGATCGGCGCGGATAGTCTTCCTCCCGTTGACGACACCTGGACGGACCGGCTTCGCGCCGAAAGGCTCGCCGCGGCGAGCGCATGACCGATCATGGAACCGACGACAAGGTTGGCGGTACGCCTGCATGACTGACACCCTGTTCGCTCTCCCGGCTCCGGCCGTCTCCGCTCCCGCCGTGCCCGTGCCGGCCGCTCCCGCGGCCATGGGCTGGAAGCGCCGCCTGACCCGGTTCGGCGTCCTCGGTGTCGTCGTGGGTGGCCTCGCGGCCGCCGCGGCGTTCCTGCCGCTGCGCGAGATCGGCGACGCGATCCTGGCCCTCGGCCACGTCGCGCCGATCGCGATCGCCGTGGTCGGCGGCCTCCTGCTGTCGGTCCTGGTCCCGCGCACCGCCATCACCATCGCCTGCGGCGCCCTGCTCGGCGCGGCCACCGGCGCGGTGACGGCCCTGGCCGCCGCGGTGATCGCCGCGACCGCCACCTACTACGCCGGCCGCTGGGCCGGCCGGGGCGTGCTGCACGCGCGGTCCGGCGGCCGTCTCGCCCGCCTGGACGGCTGGCTGAACAAGCGGGGCCTCTCCGCGGTGCTCCTGGTCCGCTTCCTGCCGCTGGCGCCGTTCGGCCTGATCGGGTACGCCTACGGCACCACCAGCGTCTGCCGCAAGCGCTACCTGTTCGGCACGTTCCTGGCCTCCATCCCGTCCGCCGTGAGCTACGCCGTGATCGGGGCCGCGGTCGCCAACCCGCACGGCATGAGCCCGCTGACGCTGGCCCCGGCCCTGGTCGGTTTCACCTTGACCACCACCATCGTGTGGCGCTGGAAGCGCTCGGCCCGCCGCCGCGCCGCCGCCGAAGCCGCCGCCGCTGCCTGACCGTCCTCGCTCTACGGCCCGTCGCTCACCGCGGCGGGCCGTTTCGCGTCCCCGGCCCGCTGCCGCAGTGCCTCGCGGATCTGCCGGGCCACCGAGGCCGGGTCGGATCGTACGAGCCAGGCCGGAAAGCGCAGGATGCGGTCGCCGGCTATCCAGATCTGGTTCTGCCGGAGCATGTCCGCCGTCCAGTGCTGAACGTCCATGTGGTGGCTGCCGTCGACCTCGACCAGGACGCGTGCGCTCGTCCAGTGCGCATCGACGAAGCGATTACGGCCGGATTCGTCGGTGCGGCGAAGCTGGAGGTCGGGCATCGGCAACCGGTACCGCCGGCAGAGGCGCAACAGGTCGATCTCCGAGAGCGCGGCGGCCCCGCCGTCGATGTCGTCGATCGTCGTCCTGATCAACTGCCGGCGGCGAAGTGCCGGGAAGTGGCCGAGCACCTCGCGCAACTCCGCGACGGTGACCAGACCCTGCTGGCGGGACCGTGCGATCAGGTCGCGCACCTCGTGGTCGCTCGCTGCCCAGGACGCGCCGTCGATCACCGCCCGCGCCATGGTGGTGCGCGGTGGACGAGCGGGCCGGCGATGCCACTCGGGGAACACCGTGGTCCGCCGGACCCGAACGCCCGGCATGTCGCCGGGAAGCCGTGGCAGCCGTACGCTCCGGCACCGATCGGCCGGCACGATCACCTGGATCGGGCCCGCCCGGAGCCCCTGCGCGCCGCCCTCGGTGGCGGCCGTCGTGCCGGCCAGGTGCGCGTCCCGGCCGGACACCAGCACCGCGACCCAGAGTTGCTGCTCGTGGCGGAGCAGTCCGTTCTCGGCGAGCAGAACGCCACGGCACAGCCGGCGCCACCGCCCCTGACGAATGTGCGAACGCACGATCCCCGGCCGGAGGAGCCGCTCGGCCTGCGCGGTCGTCAGCACGCCCGCCTGTTCGAACAGCAGCCAGGCGAGTTCGTCGGCGTCGGAGCCCGGAATCGGTAGCACCCGAGGACCTTGCCCCATCCAGCGCGCCACGCGCTCCGGCGCTGTGGATATCGCCGGGCGAGCACCCGGAAGGGCTGATGACTTGCCGTTCCAGACGTGCGGCAACTCATCAAGATCGCGGCGGTGGTGGGCGCGCGGGTGGCGGGCGGGCGGAGCGCTGATGACTTGCCGTTCGCTTGGTGCGGGAAGTCATCAAGATCGCCGGAGAGGCGGCGCGGCGACAACGTGGCGCGGGGGGCCTGCGGCCAGGGCGGCGGAGGGTGCCGGCGCTTGCTTGGGAGCGGCCCGGCGCGAGGCGGGGTGGTGGTGTCGCTTGGTGGGGCGGAGGGCTCCACTTTGCTCCACCTGGGGGCCCCACTTTCCTCCCGGGGAGGGGTTGACAGGGCGTGGGAGCGGGAGAAATCCGACATTTTGCGGTGGTATGGGGTGGTCTGGAGCGCGGGTGTCGGGAACGTGACGGGGATGATCATGGGGATGCGCTCCACTCCGGGGGCAACGCGGTGAGCTGGGCATTCTCGCTAGTTGACAACGGGGCGGGGCTCGCATTCCGCTTGCGGGTGGAGGGAAGTGGAGTAGAGTGGAGCGCAGTGGCAGGGTCGAGGGGGACTGGACCTGGGAGGCCTGCCGGCCCGAGTTGACAGGCGGACCGCGAACCGCTGGGGCAGGGGGGTGGACAGCCGATGTTCCTCGGCACCCATACCCCGCGCCTCGATGACAAGGGGCGGCTGATTCTTCCGGCCAAGTTCCGAGATGAGCTGGCGGGAGGTGTCGTGATCACCAAGGGGCAGGAACGCTGCTTGTACGTGTTCCCGATGCCGGAGTTCCAGCGCATCGCGGGCCAGCTTCGTGAGGCGCCGGTGACCAACAAGTCCGCCCGGGCATACAGCCGGGTGTTCTTCGCCAGCGCGCATGACGAGGTGCCGGACAAGCAAGGGCGGGTGACGATCCCGGCGCACCTGAGGGAATACGCGGCTCTCGACCGCGACCTCGTGGTGATCGGGGCCAGCACCCGGGTGGAGATCTGGGACAAGCAGTCCTGGGACGACTACCTCGCGGCGAGCGAAGACGAGTTCGCCGACATCGAGGAGGGGGTGCTGCCCGGCGGACTGTAGGGCGTGGCACCCTGCCGGGCCGGTTGCGGCCCTGGACGTCACTGCCGCCGTACTGCGAGATCTCCAGCCGCTCCCGCACCTGGCGCCTCTTCCCCGGCGCCAGGCGCGTGTCCGAGAGGAACGGCCCGCCGGCAACGGGCCGCCCGACGGACACGAGCGGATGGGGATCTGGCGGTACGGACGACGTCCGGGCCGATGCGCGGCGATGGAGGACGGCCGGGGTGGCAAAGGGGGGTCGACATGGGGGAGCCTCGTGGCACGCATGTGCCCGTGCTGCTCGAGCGCTGTCTCGAGCTGCTCACTCCCGCGCTCGACATGCCCGGCGCCGTCCACGTCGACTTCACGCTCGGGCTGGGTGGGCACGCCGAGGCCGTTCTCGAGCGCTTCCCGGACGTGGTCCTCATCGGACTCGACCGGGACACCGAAGCGCTCGCGCACGCCCGGCAGCGGCTGGCGCCGTTCCGCGCCCGGACCCATCTCGTGCACGCGGTCTACGACGAGCTCCCGCAGGTGCTCGCCGACCTCGGGTACGAGCGGATCCACAGTGGCCTGTTCGACCTGGGCGTCTCGTCGTTGCAGCTGGACGAGGCGGATCGCGGGTTCGCGTACGCCCAGGACGCCCCTCTCGACATGCGGATGGACCAGACCGCCGGGGTCACCGCCGAGGAGGTCGTCAACACGTACGAGCCGGGCGAACTGGTCCGGATCCTGCGGCAGTACGGCGAGGAGAAGTTCGCCCCGCGCGTCGTCTCGGCGATCGTGCGGGAGCGGGCGAAGGGGCGGATCACCTCCACGGCCCGGCTGGCCGAGCTGGTCAAGGAGGCGATCCCGGCCGCCGCGCGACGAACGGGTGGAAATCCCGCGAAAAGAACGTTTCAGGCGTTACGTATTGAGGTAAATGGGGAGCTCGCCGCCCTGGAGTCGGCACTACCGGCCGCTTTGGACGCCTTGGCGCCTAAAGGCCGACTTGTGGTGATGAGCTACCAATCGTTGGAGGACCGGATCGTCAAGCGCGCCCTCGTCGCGAGGACGCGCAGCACCGGGCCGATCGACCTGCCGGTCGAGCTGCCCGGAACCGGACCGACATTGCGGCTGCTGACAAAGGGGTCCGAGCCGCCCACCGACGAGGAGGTCGAGGCGAACCCGCGAGCGGCTTCGGTGAAGCTGCGCGCGGTGGAACGCCTCGGCCGGCAGGACCAGGCATCGGGCGCCGAACGCGAACGGCAGCCCCGCATGTCAACGCACGGGGGACGAGGGCGGTTACGCCCGGGGGAACGCGACGAGGGGGAGGGGAAAGCATGAGCGAGCGCACGCGCGCGCCGCGGCCGGGGGGCCGGGTCACGGATCAGCGCGGGACGATGCCGGCACGCGATGCGGACGCCCGAAGTGACGCCCGGGGGGCGCGCCACTTCACGGACGACACGCGCCAGTCAGGGACCGGGCGGGTCGCGCGGGACGAGGGCGGCGAGGCGAAGATGCCGCGCGGCTCGGACCTGGCGCGGGGCAAGGGCCGCCGGCCGGAGCCGATGATCGGCCGGAGCCGCACGTCCACGCCGGACCGAGAAGGCCGAGAGGGCCGAGAGGGCAAGTCGCGCGAGAACAAGACGCGCGAGAACAAGCGGGACGTACGGGCCGGTGGCCGCCGGCCGGTGTTCGACGCTCCCGTCGACGGCACCGCCGCGCTCAAGCCCGAGGCCTTCATCGACCTCGACGTGGCCAGGGCCGAGCCGCTCAAGGTGGCGAAGCCGAAGGCCGAGCCGCTGAAGACCGGCGAGGAGACGCGCGCGCCTCGGCTGCGGGTCGCGCCGCCGGCGCCGATCAGCGCGCCGCGGGCGCCGTTCGTGGCCTCGGTGATCGGCGTGGTGATCGTCGGGGTGCTCGGCATCCTGCTGATCAACACCAAGACCAACGAGAACTCGTTCCGCATCGCCGACCTGCAGAAGCAGGACGCCCAGCTGGACACCCAGCGGCAGGATCTGGACAACCAGCTGGTCGAGGTGTCCAGCATCGGCAACCTGGACGCGGCGGCGCGCCGCCTCGGCCTGGTCAAGGCGGACAACCCGGCGCTGTTCACGCTGCCCGACGGCAAGATCATCGGCGTGCTCACGCCGGCGAACGGCAAGCCGGCCGTGACCGCCGGCGACGCCGCCACCAAGGGCGCCGGGAAGGCGACCGGCGCCACGGGCGACGGGCACTAGCCACATGTCGCCGCGATCCGACGACACACCGCGCCGGGGCTCTCAGCCCCGGCGCGGCACGTCTCGTGACATCCCCGCCGACGGCGCCGAGGACGACGAGAACGGGACCGGCCGGAGCCGCGGCTTCGGCGGCATCGGCGACGCGCGGGCGTACACCCCGCGCGGGCGCACCGTGGCCGAGCGCGACCAGCGCACCCGCTCGCCGCGCGCGGGCCGCACCAGCGACCCGTTCCGCCCGGCGCTGCAGGTGCTCGACGGCGGCCGTCCCCAGCGCGGGCGCCGCCCGGCCGGGAACGACCCGGCCCCGAACAAGCCCGAGCCCGAGTCCAAGCCGGAGCCCAAGGCGGCGAGCCGGACGACCGCGGCCAAGGCGCGGAACCGGGACGAGCGCCGCGAGCCGCCGCGCAGCCGCCGGCCGGAGCCGGACGACCGGGATGTCGACGAGCTGACCCGCCGCCGGGAGCGGGCCGGGACCCGGGACCGGGCGGCGACCCGGGAACGGGCCGGGACCCGGGAGCGGGCCACGACCCGGGACCGAAACGCGACCCGGGAACGGGCCACGACGCGTGGCGCCCGGACGCGGGAGCCGGTCGGGCCGCGGGCCGGCCGGGATACGCGTACGGGAAAAAGCCGTGCTGTTCGCACCATCGCCCCCGAACCGCCCAAGCTCGCCAATTCCACCCGGCGGTTGCGCCTGGGCACCGTGCTCGCCCTCTCGCTGTTCGTGATGATCGGCATTCGCCTGGTCGTCCTCCAGGTCGCCTCGTCGCCGGCCGACGCCAAGCGGCTCATCGAGCTGCGCGCGACCCGGATCAGCGACATCACCCTGCCCGCACCGCGCGGCAGCATCATCGACCGGGACGGCACCGTGCTCGCGCACAGCGTCGAGGCGCGCTACGTCGGCGCCGACCCGACGCTGATCACGAACCCGACGCAGACCGCGGCCACGCTGGCCCCGCTGATCGGCGTCCCGCAGTCCAAGCTGGTCCCGCTGATGACCCGGCACAAGCGGCCGGGCGGCGGCGAGTCGCACTTCGAGTTCCTGGCGCACGGCGTCGACATCTCGGTCGGCAACAAGATCAGCTCGATGGACCTCGCGGGCATCGTGGTGCGGCAGGACGAGCGGCGGGACGTGCCGGGCGTCGACCTGGCCGCCAACCTGATCGGCTTCACCGGCGCCGACAACTCCGGTCTCGAGGGGCTCGAGGCACGCTACGACTCCCTGCTGCGCGGCACGCCGGGCGAGCAGGAGTACGAGGTCGGCAAGGGCGACCTGAACTCGCCGATCCCGGGCGGCTACCAGCGCTACGTGGCGCCGCAGCCGGGCGCGTCGCTCGAGCTGACCATCGACGCCGATCTCCAGTACGAGGTGCAGCGCATCCTGGGTGACCAGCTGCGCGAGTGGAAGGCGTCGATCGGCGGCGCCGTCGTGCTCGACGTGAAGACGGGCGAGGTGCTGGCGCAGGCGAGCTTCCCGCCCTACGACGCGACCAAGCCGGAGAACTACACGCCGGAGAACCGGATGGACGTGCCGAGCGCGGTCGTGGCCGACGTCGGCTCGGTGCACAAGGCGATCATCTTCGGCGCGGCCCTCCAGGAGGGCATCATCACGCCGCAGTCGACGCTGGCCATCGGCCCGGGGCTGATGCGTGGCGGCTACCCGTTCGTGGACAGCCACCCGCAGAAGAAGGGCACGCTGATGACGATGCCCGGCCTGCTCGCGCTCTCCTCGAACGTCGGCACCATCATGATCGCGGACCAGCTGGGCAAGCAGCGGGTGTACGACTACCAGCAGAAGTTCGGCCTCGGGAAGGCGACCAACGAGGGCGTCGCCGGCGAGCAGCCCGGCAAGATCCTCACGCCGGACCAGTGGAGCGCCTCGGCGTCGGGCTCGGTGCCGGTCGGCATGAGCATGGACGTCACGCTGATCCAGATCGCGGCCGCCTACGCCGCGATCGCGAACGACGGCATGTACGTCCAGCCGCACCTGATCAAGGCGATGATCTCGGGCAAGGACGGCAAGGTCACCCCCGGCGCCCAGCCGCAGACGCACCGGGTGCTGCGCCCGGAGGTGGCCTCGGAGCTGCGCACGATGATGGAGGCCGTGGTCGACGAGCAGGACGCGACCGGCACCCAGGCGCGGGTCAACGGCTACCGGGTGGCGGGCAAGACCGGCACCGGCAAGCGGCTGATCGACGGCCAGTACACGAGCAGCAACTACGGCTCGTTCATCGGCATGGCGCCGGCCGAGAACCCGCGCTTCGTCATCGCGGTCTCGGCCGAGGTGCCGCACGGCGCCGGTGGCGATGTGGCGGCGCCGGCGTTCAGCAAGATGATGTCGTTCGCGCTGCTGCAGAACCGGGTGCCGCCGTCGGCCACCAAGGCGCCTACTTTCAAGATCCATCCATGAGCGTACGCAGCATGGCGTTTTCGGTCGATTGCCGGGCACGGGGTAGGGTCTGACGCCGTGCCCGGCATTCCCCGTCCCGAGACCGTCGCGCCGCTACCACTGGCGCGCCTGGCCGAGCTGTTGCCGGCGGTGCTGACCGGCGGTGACGCCGAGGTCACCGGCATCACGCACAGCAGCCAGGAGGTTCGCCCCGGCGATCTGTACGCGGCGCTGGCCGGCGCGAACCGGCACGGCGCCGAGTTCGCCGCGGGCGCGGCCGCCGCCGGCGCGGTGGCGGTGCTCACCGACGAGGCGGGCCGCGAGCGGGCGCTGGCGGCCGGGCTGCCGGTGCTGGTGGCGGACGACCCCCGGGCGGTGCTCGGCGCGGCCGCGGCGGCGATCTACGGCGACCCGTCGGCCCGGCTCACGATGATCGGCATCACCGGCACCGCCGGCAAGACCTCGACGGCCTACCTCGTGGAGTCCGGACTGCGGGCGGCGGGCCTGGTCACCGGCCTGATCGGCACCGTCGAGACGCGCCTCGGCGACCTGGTGGTGGCCAGCGTGCGCACGACGCCGGAGGCGACCGACCTGCAGGCGATCCTGGCCGCGGCCGCCGAGCGCGACGTCACCGCCGTGGTCATGGAGGTGTCCAGCCACGCGCTCGCGATCGGCCGGGTCAACGGGCTGCGGTTCGCGGTCGGCGGCTACACCAACTTCGGCCTCGACCACCTCGACTTCCACGCCGACGTCGACGACTACTTCGCGGCCAAGGCGCGCCTGTTCGACGGGCGCAGCCGGGCCGAGGTGCTCAACTTCGACGACCCGGCGCTGCGGCCGCTGTTCAAGCCGTCGACGATCAGCTATTCGGCGGCCGGCGACACCGCGGCCACCTGGTGGGCGTCCGGCGTGCGGCCGTCGGCGTTCGGCCAGCGCTTCGTGGCGCACGGCCCGGACGGGATCACGGTCGAGGCCGGCGTCGCGCTGCCCGGCCGGCACAACGTGGCCAACGCGCTGCTCGCCCTGGCGTCCCTGGTGGCGGTCGGCGTCGACCCGGCGGTGGCGGCCCGCGGCATCGCGGCCTGCCCCGGGGTGCCCGGCCGGCTCGAGCGGGTGGAGGCGCCGGGCGAGGTGCTCGGCGTGGTCGACTACGCGCACAAGCCGGACGCGATCGTGGCGGCGCTGGCCGCGCTGCGCGAGCTCGCGGCCGGGCGCGGCGGCCGGGTGATCTGCCTGATCGGAGCCGGTGGCGACCGCGACAAGGGCAAGCGGCCGCTGATGGGCGCGGCCGCGGCACGTGGCGCCGACCTGGTAATCGTGACTGATGACAACCCGCGCACCGAGGACCCGGCCGCGATCCGGGCGGCGGTCCGGCGGGGCGCCGAGGAAGCGGGCGGCACATCAAAATTGATCGAGGTGGCCGGCCGGCGCGCCGCCATCGACGAGGCGGTCCGGCTCGCCGGGCCGGGCGACGTGATCGCGTTGCTCGGCAAGGGGCACGAGCGGGGCCAGGAGGTGAACGGGCAGATGCTGCCGTTCGACGACCGCATCGAGCTCGCGGCCGCGCTGGGGAGTGACTCTTGATTCGCATGACGCTGGACGAGATCGCCAAGGTGACCGGCGGGCGTCTCGTCAACGCCTCGCCGTCGGCGGAGGTGACCGGCGGAGTCGAGTACGACTCCCGCAAGGTCGGGCCGGGTGGGCTCTTCGTCGCCTTCGAGGGCGAGAAGGTCGACGGCCACGAGTACGCGTCGGTCGCCGTCACGAAGGGTGCGGCCGGCGTGCTGAGCACCCGCGACACCGGGGAGCCGGGCGTCGTGGTCGAGGAGCCGCTCGTGGCGCTGGCCTCGCTGGCCCGGACCGTCGTCGAGCGGCTGCCGGGGCTGACGATCGTGGGGCTGACCGGCTCGTCCGGCAAGACGACGACCAAGGACTACATCGGGCAGCTGCTCGGGCGGCTCGGGGCGACCATCGCGCCGGCCGGCTCGCTCAACAACGAGCTGGGCTTCCCGTACACGGTGCTCCAGGCGACCGAGGAGACCCGCTTCCTGGTGCTCGAGATGGGCGCCCGGGGGATCGGGCACATCAAATACCTGTGTGAGATCGCCCGGCCCGAGGTCGGCGTGGTGCTCAACGTCGGCGCCGCGCACATCGGCGAGTTCGGCTCGGTCGAGGGGACGGCGCGGGCCAAGGGCGAGCTGGTCGAGGCGCTGCCGGCGACCGGGGTGGCGATTCTGAACGCGGACGATCCGCTGGTCGCCGGCATGGCGTCGCGGACGGGCGCGCGGGTGCTGCTGACCGGGGAGTCGGCGGAGGCGGCGGTCCGGGCCACCGAGGTCACGCTCGACGAGCGCGGCCGGGCGGCGTACACCCTGGGATTTGCCGGAAAAACCGGAAATGTTCGGCTGGGGGTGGCCGGGCGGCACCAGGTGGCGAACACGCTCGCGGCGGCCGGGGTGGCGTTGTCGCTGGGCATGAAGATCGACGACGTGGCGAACGCCCTCGGGGAGATCGGGATCGTGTCGAGCCGGCGGATGGATGTCTTCACCCGCCCGGACGGCGTCACGGTCATCGACGACTCCTACAACGCGAACCCGTCGTCGACCGCGGCCGCGCTGCACGCGCTCGCGGCGATGCGAACGGAAGGACGCCGCGTCGCGGTGCTCGGCTACATGGCCGAGCTCGGCGAGCACGAGCGGGCCGGGCACGAGGAGGTCGGCCGGCTGGCCGCCGAGCTCGGCACCGACCGGCTGGTGGCGGTGGCGGAGAACGCCCGTCCGATCCTGGACGGGGCCGCGACGGTCGAGGGGTGGACCGGTGAGGCGATCTTCGCGGACGATCAGACCGCCGCGCTCGAGATCGTCCGGGGGGAACTGCGGGCCGGCGACGTCGTGCTCGTGAAGGGTTCCAGGTACCGCACGTGGGACGTGGTCGATGGACTGCGTCCTGAGGAGGGTCGCCCGTGAGGGCAGTCATCGTCGCGGCCGCGGTCGCGTTCATCATCTCGCTGTTCGGCACCCCGGTGGCCATCCGCGTGTTCACCGCGCTCAAGGCCGGCCAGCCGATCCGCGGTGGCCTCGGCCTGGCCAGCAACCAGGGCAAGAAGGGCACCCCGACGATGGGCGGCGTGGCGTTCATCGTCGCCACCGTCTTCGCGTACGTGGCCGGGCACGTCGCCCTGACCACGCTGCCCGAGCGGCAGATCGCGCAGGAGGGGCCGACCATGACGGCCCTGGTCCTGCTCGGGCTGTTCGTCTTCTGCGGCGTGGTCGGCTTCCTCGACGACTTCCTCAAGGTGCGCCGCCGCAACTCCGACGGGCTCAGCGCCAAGGGCAAGCTGCTCGGCCAGCTGATCGTCGGCGCCGGCTTCGGCATCGCCGCCCTCTACGTGGCCAGCACCAACGGTCAGACCGTGGCCAGCGAGCACATCTCGTTCATCCGCGACGTCAGCTGGCTCGACGTCGGCAAGGTCGGCTCGGTGATCGTGTTCGTCTTCGTGATCATGGCGATGTCGAACGGCGTGAACCTCACCGACGGCCTCGACGGCCTCGCCACCGGCGCCTCGATCCTGGTGCTCGGGGCGTACGCGCTGATCGGCTTCTGGCAGTACCGGCACTGGTGCGGTGACACCGACTACCGGCTGGCCAACGCCTACTGCTACCAGGTGCGCGACCCGCTGGAGATCGCCATGATCGCGGCCGCCGCGGCCGCCGCCTGCGTGGGCTTCCTGTGGTGGAACACCTCGCCCGCCCGGATCTTCATGGGCGACACCGGCGCGCTCGGCCTCGGCGGCCTGATCGGCGGGCTGGCCGTGGCGACCCGCACCACGCTGCTGTCGATCATCATCGGCGGCCTCTTCGTGATCATCACGATGTCGGTGGTCATCCAGATCATCTCGTTCAAGACGACCGGTAAACGGGTGTTCCGGATGTCGCCCCTCCAGCACCATTTCGAGCTGGCCGGGTGGAGCGAGGTCAACATCGTGGTCCGGTTCTGGATCGTGGCCGGCATCTGCGTGGCGATCGGCCTCGGGTTGTTCTACTCGGACTTCCTCGCCGTCATGGGGTGAGTCACATTGCGACGCGACACGCCAGCGACGTGACCACGGCTGGCGTGTCGCCCGCACGATGATGTGTCCATGGCGGACGACCGGACACAAAAGGTGGCTCGCCCGTCGCTCAGCAGGCAGCTCCTGCCCGCCGTGCACGGGCTGCTCGCGCGACCCCTCTCCTCGTACTACCTGCTGATCGCCTGCTCGGGCCTGCTGCTGCTGATCGGGCTCACCATGGTCTTCTCGGCGACGAGCGTGAAGGCGTACGAGGAGAACGGGAACGCCTTCTCGGCGATCGCCAACCAGACCGTGTACGCGCTGCTCGGGCTCGTGGCCTTCTGGATCTGCCAGCGCCTGCCCGCCGGCACCCTGCGCGACCTCGGCAAGTACATCCTCGGCGCGGCGGTCGTGCTGCTCGCCCTCCTCGACCTGCTCGGCGCGCTGCACTCGGTCGGCGTGCTCGGCCGCTCCGCGATCGGCCCGGTGCACGCCGAGCTGCTCTGGCTGTACTTCGGCCCGGTCGGCCTCCAGCCGGCCGAGCTGGCCAAGCTCGGCATGGTGCTGTGGGGCGCCGACGTGATCGCCCGCAAGGGCCCGGCGCTCGGCCACTGGCGCGAGCTGGCCCGCCCGCTGTTCCCGGTGGTCGGCCTGCTGTTCGTGCTGGTCGGCTACAACGACCTGGGCACCATGCTGGTTCTGCTCGCGCTGATCGTCGGCCTGCTCTGGGCGGCGGGCGTACGCCTGCGGGTCTTCGCCGCGCTCGGGGTGCTCGGCCTGGCCGGCGTCGGCCTGCTGATCGCCGCGGCCTCGGGCGGCGCCGGCTCGGGCACGGCCGGCGGGGAGAACTACCGGCTCGCCCGGCTCACGAACTTCCTGCAGCCGATCGAGAAGTGCAACCTCGCCGACGAGTGCTACCAGATCATCCAGGCCCGCTCGGCGATCTTCGAGGGCGGCTGGTTCGGCGTCGGCCTCGGCAAGAGCGTGCTCAAGTGGAACTGGCTGCCCGAGGCGTCCAACGACTTCATCTTCGGCGTGGTGGCCGAGGAGCTGGGCGTGGTCGGCTGCTCGGTGATCCTGGCGCTGTTCTCGGTGCTGGCGTACACCGGCTTCCGGATCGCCCGCCGCTCGGCCGACCCGTTCCGCCGCCTGGCCGCCACCGCGATCACCACCTGGCTGGTCACCCAGGCCGTCATCAACATCGGCGGCGTCACCAAGATGCTGCCCATCACCGGTGTCCCGCTCCCGTTCATCTCCGCTGGTGGCAGTGCCCTCGTCGTGACCCTCGCGGCGATCGGCATGCTCGCCTCGTTCGCCCGCGCCGAGCCGGACGCGGCCAAGGCCCTGAACGCCCGTCCGCCCTCGAAGTGGGTACGGCTAGTCTGGGCCCCGCTGCCGCCGCTTCCCCCGCAACGGCAGCCGGGTCCGAAGTCCGGCCGGACGCCCGAGGGCGCGGGGGCCGGAAGGAGACGGTGATGAGCTCGCTGCGGTCGGTCGTGCTCGCCGGGGGAGGCACCGGCGGTCACATCTACCCGCTGCTCGCCTTCGCCGACGCGCTGCGGCGGCATTTCCCCGGCGTGCGCATCACGACGCTGGGCAGCCCCAAGGGCATGGAGAACGAGCTGATCCCGCCGGCCGGTTACGACCTGCGCGTGATCCCGGCGTTCCAGCTGCCCCGCTCGATCAACATGAACCTGCTGCGCACCCCCGACCGGATGTGGAAGTCGGCGCACGCGGCCGGCCGGATCCTCGACGAGGTGCAGGCCGACGTGGTGGTCGGCTTCGGCGGGTACGTGTCGGTCCCGGCGTACCTGGCGGCGTGGCGGCGCGAGCTGCCCATCGTCATCCACGAGGTGAACGTGCCGCCGGGCGTGGCCAACCGGATGGGCATGAAGTTCACCAAGAACGTGGCGGTCGGCTTCCCGCAGCAGCCGCAGCAGGCCGAGTCCCTGCGCGACGCCCGGGTCGTCGGCGTGCCGCTGCGCACGGCCATCTCGCACCTCGACCGCGCGGCGCTGCGCCCGCAGGCGCTCTACCAGTTCGGCCTGCGCCCCGACCTGCCGGTGCTGTTCGTCTCCGGCGGCTCGTCCGGCGCGCGCACCATCAACCTGGCGGTGGCGGCGGCGGCCAAGCGGCTCGCGCACGCCGGCGTCCAGGTGCTGCACGTGCAGGGCGGGCGCAACGAGCCCTTCGAGGTGCCGAACGATCTCCCGGTCCCGTACGTGGTGATTCCGTACCTCTCCGACATGCAGCTCGGCTACGCGGCCGCCGACCTCATGCTGTGCCGGGGCGGCGCGATCACGGTGGCCGAGACGACCGCGCTCGGCGTGCCCGCGGTCTACGTGCCCTACCCGCACAGCAACCAGGAGCAGCGGCGCAACGCGTTGCCCGTGGTCGAGGCGGGCGGCGGCGTCCTGGTCGACAACAGCGAGCTCACCCCCGAGTGGATCGAGCAGCACATCATCCCGTTGGCACGCGACCGGCAGCGGCTCGCGATGATGGGCGCGGCCGCATCGCGGTACGGACGCCGCGACGGTGACGAGGCCCTGTTGGAGTTCGTCCTGGAAGCGGTGGCCAAGCGATGAAGGGGATTCACCAGTGAACACCGCGGAGCTCACCCCGGCCGGCGAGTTGACCGCCGAGGACCTGGGCAGCGTGCACCTCATCGGCATCGGCGGCGTCGGCATGGGCGGCCTCGCCCGCCTGCTGCTCACCCGCGGCGTTCCGGTCTCCGGCAGCGAGCTGCGCGAGTGGCCGGCGCTGGCCGCCCTGCGCGCGCTCGGCGGCACCGTGCACATGTCGCACGTCGCGGAGAACCTGGACGGCGTCGACACGGTGGTCTACTCGACCGCGATCCCGCACGACCACCTCGAGCTGGTCGAGGCCCGCCGCCGCGGCCTGCGGATCATGCACCGCTCCGAGGCGCTCGCGGCCGCCATGACCAACCGGCAGACGATCGCGGTGGCCGGCACCCACGGCAAGACCACCACCACGTCGATCATGACGGTGATCCTCCAGCACGCCGGCCAGGACCCGTCGTTCGTGATCGGCGGCGAGATCTCCGAGGCCGGTTCGAACGGTCACCACGGCACCGGGCCGCACTTCGTGGCCGAGGCCGACGAGAGCGACAAGTCGTTCCTGATCTACCGGCCGCACGTCGCGATCATCACGAACATCGAGGCCGACCACCTCAACAACTGGGGCGACCTGGACGGCCTGAAGGCGGGCTTCCTCCAGTTCGCCAATCTGACCGACGACTCCGGCTTCGTCGTCACCTGTGCCGACGATCCGGGGACGGTGGAGCTGATCGCCGCGCTGCGCGCCTCCGGACGAACGGTTTACACGTACGGCGAAAGCCCGTCGGCCGATCTGCGGGTTTCCGACGTCGTGTCGACCGTGAGCGGCGTGCGCTACCAGGCGTTCCTGGACGGTGCCCCGCTCGGCGAGATCAAGCTGGCGCTGCCCGGCCGGCACATGGGCCTCAACAGCGCGGCGGCCGTCCTCACCGCGCTGCGCCTGGGCATCCCGCTCGACAAGATCACCGAGGCGCTGGCGTCGTTCCCCGGCGTCCGGCGCCGCTTCGAGCGCAAGGGCATCGCGGCCGGCGTGCGGGTCTACGACGAGTACGCGTACCACCCGACCTCGGTCAAGGCGGCGCTGCTGACCCTGCGCGAGGTGGCCGGCGACGGCAAGCTGCTGGTGGTGTTCCAGCCGTACCGCGTCTATCGCACCCGCGACCTGCAGGCCGAGCTGGCCGAGGCGCTGTCGATCGCCGACCAGACCATCGTCATGGAGGTCTTCGGGCCGGGTGAGGTGCGCCAGCCGGGCGAGGGCGGGGTCGCGCTGACCGCGGCCATCGACCTGCCGGCGGGGCAGAAGGTCTTCGTGCCCGACTGGGAGGACGTGCCGGCCGAGGTCGTGCGCCGCAGCCGGCCGGGCGACGTGGTCGTGACCATGGGGGCGCCGCCGATCTCGCTGATGGGCGACGAGTTGCTGGCCGCGCTCGCGGGCGAGGACGCGCTCTCGGGCGAGGACGCGCTCTCGGGCGAGGACGCGCTCTCGGGCGAGGACGCGCAGGAGGAGTGACGGCATGAGCGGGGGCGGCGGGCGCAACTGGCGGCTGGTCCGGGCGAACACCGACGCGGTGCCGTCCTCGGCCCGGCGGTTCATGGCGCGCGCCCGTCAGCGCCGGCTCAAGGCCGCCGTCCCGTGGGCGGCGGCGGCCGGCGTGCTGGTGATCGCCGGCGCGCTGACCTGGCTGGTCTACGGGACGTCGGTGCTCGGCGTGCGCGACGTCAAGGTGGTCGGCGTCCAGCTGATCAGCCCGGTGCAGGTGCAGGACGCGGCGGCGGTGCCGGCCGACGAGCCGCTGGCCCGGGTCGACCTCGACGGCGTCCGCTCCCGGGTGCGGGCCATCCCCGCGGTCGACCGGGTGACCGTCAAGCGCGGCTGGCCGTCCACGGTCGTGATCGAGGTGGTCGAGCGCACGCCGGTCGCGGCCGTGCCGACCGCCCCGGGCAAGCTCCAGCTGATCGACGGGACCGGGGTGGCGTACCGGGAAGTCGCCAAGAAGCCCGACGGCCTCCCGCTGATGCGCCTGGCCACGCCCGGTCCGTCCGACGTGAACACGAGATCGGCCCTCAAGGTGCTCACGGCGCTCAGCCCCGACCTGCGCGAGCAGCTGGTGGCGGTCTCGGCCGCCGCTCCCGCGCAGATCAAGCTCGAGCTGAGCAAGGACCGCACGGTGGTCTGGGGCGACGATACCGCGAGCGACACGAAGAGCCAGGTCGCGACCGCGCTGCTCAAGAAGGCGGGTAAGGAGATCGACGTCAGCGCGCCCACGGTCGTCACGATCCGATAACGGATTTTTCGGACATAAGGGCAGGAACGGCGTATTTTGTCAGAGGTTACGGCCGCGTCGGATATTCGCCACGCACGCGGGCCTCGACACGCCGCGCCGGTCCTTGGTTGACGCCTGTCCGCCGCTTACGTTGCCTCCAGAGGTTGAATGGTTGACATAACCCTAAGCCTCTAGTAGAGGGTGAGGGTTTCCTCGCCCTCCCTTGCACGGCAGCGGATGTCGAGCTGCGGTTCCTGGCCGGACCGCACGGGGCCCACGACATCCGCCAACCCCGGAAGGGAAGGCTGAGCCCTGATGACACCTCCACACAACTACCTGGCGGTCATCAAGGTCGTCGGGATCGGCGGCGGCGGCGTCAACGCCGTGAACCGCATGATCGAGGTGGGGCTCAAGGGTGTCGAGTTCATCGCGATCAACACCGACGCCCAGGCGCTGTTGATGAGTGATGCCGACGTGAAGCTCGACGTCGGCCGGGAGCTCACCCGCGGACTCGGCGCCGGCGCCCAGCCCGAGGTCGGCAAGAACGCCGCCGAGGACCACCGCGACGAGATCGAAGAGGTGCTCAAGGGCGCCGACATGGTCTTCGTGACGTGCGGCGAGGGCGGCGGCACCGGCACCGGCGGCGCGCCCGTGGTGGCGAACATCGCCCGCAAGCTCGGCGCGCTCACCATCGGGGTGGTCACCCGGCCGTTCTCGTTCGAGGGCAAGCGGCGCCAGGTCCAGGCCGAGTCGGGCATCGACGAGCTTCGCAACCAGTGCGACACCCTCATCGTGATCCCGAACGACCGGCTGCTCGCGCTCGGCGACCGCGGCATCAGCATGATGGACGCGTTCCGCCAGGCCGACCAGGTGCTGCTCTCCGGCGTGCAGGGCATCACCGACCTGATCACCACGCCGGGTCTGATCAACCTGGACTTCGCCGACGTCAAGAGCGTCATGAGCGGCGCCGGCAGCGCGCTCATGGGCATCGGCTCGGCCCGCGGCGACAACCGCGCGGTCGAGGCGGCCGAGAAGGCGATCTCCAGCCCGCTGCTCGAGCAGAGCATGGACGGCGCGCGCGGCGTGCTGCTCTCCATCGCCGGCGGGTCCGACCTCGGCCTGTTCGAGATCAACGACGCGGCCCAGCTGGTCACCGACGCGGCCCACCCGGACGCGAACATCATCTTCGGCGCGGTCATCGACGACGCCCTCGGCGACGAGGTGCGGGTCACCGTGATCGCGGCCGGGTTCGACGGCGGCACCCCGTCGTACAAGCCGGCCGAGCCGTCCCGGAAGGTCTCGGCGCCGGCGCAGCCGGCCGCGACCCCGGCCGCGGCCAGCACGGCCCCGGTGCACACGACGACGGTGCCGGCCGCGCCGGTGCAGACGCCGCGCCGGGTGCTCTTCGACGATGTGGACGTGCCGGACTTCCTCAAGAACGGATCGTGACCGCCGCCGCCGGTCGCCGCGACGAGCTCGCCGCCTCGCTTGCCGAGGTTCGTGAGCGGATCACCCGCGCCTGTTCGGCCGCGGGGCGGCCGGCGGAGGAGGTCACCCTGGTCGCCGTGACCAAGACCTATCCGGCCAGCGACGTCGTGTTGCTGGCCGGACTCGGCGTCACCGACGTCGGGGAGAACCGGGACCAGGAGGCCGCGCCCAAGGCCGCCGAGGTCCGGGCCGAGGGCGCGAAGCCGCGGTGGCATTTCATCGGCCAGTTGCAGCGGAACAAGGCGAGGTCGGTGGCCGAGTACGCCGACGTGGTCGAGTCGGTCGACTCGGTCCGGCTCGCGGAGGCACTCGAGAAGGCCGCGGCCGAGCGGTCGAAACAACTGGAAATTCTGATCCAGGTGAGCATCGACGGCGATCCGTCCCGGGGCGGAGCGATCGGCGACGATCTCTGGCGGATATCCGACGCGGTGGCCGGGTCGGCGGCGCTGCGTCTGGGCGGACTGATGGCGGTCGCTCCCCTGGAATGGGACGCGGACCGGGCGTTCGAGCAGCTTGCCGCGCTGTCGGCGCGGCTGGTGGCGACGCATCCGGCCGCGACCGCGCTGTCGGCCGGGATGAGCGGCGACCTCGAGGCGGCCGTCCGGCACGGCGCGACACACGTCCGGATCGGCACTTCTTTGCTCGGAATGCGAAACCCGCTGCGGTAGCCTTGCGGCGGGCAGCAAACTACATAGGTGTTATTTAACACCGCGGGTCGCCTCAGTCCGTTTCGGACTGCCGGCTCGTGCAAGGGGGGACTGCGGTACGCCGAGGGGGTGCGGGCCGCGCAGCGGACAAAGGTGGGGGACATGGCTGGTCGGGTCGGCACTTTCGCCCAGGTGCGGAATGAGGTGGGGGCATGAGCGCGCTTCGGAAGGCGGGCGTCTGGCTGGGCCTCGTCGAGGAGGACGACGACCGCGGCTACGACGACCGCGGCTACCGCGAGACCTCGTACCGCGACCGTGACCGCGACCGCGACCGTGATCGGGATCGCGACCGGTACTCGTCCGACCGCTACGCCGACGAGTTCGCCGACGAGGAGGACGACGTCGAGGAGGAGCGGTCGGTGCCGCGCGCCCGCAGCGACCGGGCGCGAATCTCCGAGCGGCTCTCCCGGGCCGATCTGGACGACCACGATCGGGTGGAAACCGGGGATCGGGCCCGGGTGCGTTCCATCACGCGGTCGACCACGTCGAGCGATGCGGCGACTCCGCTGAGCTACGCGACCCGCGACAATCTCGCCCTGGCGCCGCAGCAGGTGCACACTCCCCAGCCCCAGGCGCGGCCGGTCGAGGAGGAGCAGCGGTACCAGATCACCACGCTTCACCCGACCACATACCGGGAAGCGCGGACCATCGGCGAGCACTTCCGGGACGGCGTTCCGGTCATCATCAATCTCACCGAGATGGATGAAGGAGACGCCCGGCGGCTAGTCGACTTCGCGGCCGGTCTGGCGTTCGGTCTTCGCGGTACGATCGAGCGCGTGACCAACCGGGTTTTCCTGCTCTCGCCGGCAAATGTCCAGGTCACCGCGGAGGACAAGGCCAAGATCGCCGAGGGTGGGTTCTTCAACCAGAGCTGACCCGGCAGATCTGACCCGACCGGGGGACACTCAGACGTGCTGTCGATCCTTTTCCAGATCCTTTATCTCATCGTCTACCTTTTCTTTCTGGTCCTGCTGGCCAGGTTCGTCCTGTCGGCGGTGCTCCAGTACGGACGGCGGTGGCAGCCCGGCCGGGGCGCCTCGGCGGCACTCGAAACGGTGTGGACCGTCACCGATCCGCCTCTCAAGGCGTTGAGGCGTGTGATCCCACCGCTGCGCATTGGTAACGTGAGCTTGGACCTGGCTTTCATCGTGCTGCTGGTTATCCTGTTCGTGCTCATGACATTCGTGCTTCAAAGCCTGATCATCGCGTACAGCTAGACAGCAGCCCCACCGCGGCCGCAACTGACCCGAGGAGTTTCGATGCCGCTGACCCCGGCCGACGTGCACAACGTCGCCTTCAAGAAGCCCCCGATCGGCAAGCGGGGGTACGACGAGGAGGAGGTCGACGCCTTCCTGGATGAGGTCGAGCGCGAGCTCGCCCGTCTGATCGAGGAGAACAACGAGCTGCGCGCCCAGGTGGAGCGCGGTGGACGAGGCGGCGCGCCAGCCGTCTCGGGCGCCGACCCCCGTCTCGCGGCCGAGCTCAACGACGTCAAGGCCCAGCTCGACCGTGTGCAGCGGGACAAGGCTCAGGCCGAGCAGGCGGCGCGCCAGATGCAGGCCGAGCTGGAGCAGGTCCGGGCCCAGGGCCCGGTCGGCGCTCCCGCCGGTGGCACCGGCGACGGCGAGCAGCAGGCGCTGCGGGTGCTCATGATGGCCCAGCGCACCGCCGACGACCACGTCGCCGACGCCCGCCGCGAAGCCGACAAGCTTCTCTCCGACGCCCGCTCCAAGGCCGAGGAGGTCACCCGCGAGGCCCGCGCGAAGGCCGATGCCCTCGAGCGCGACGCCCGCCAGCGTCACCAGGAAGCCATGGGCGGCCTGGACGCGAAGCGGACCGCGCTGCAGAAGCACATCGAGGAGCTGAAGCAGTTCGAGCGGGAGTACCGCACGCGGCTGAAGGCCTACCTGGAGAGCCAGCTGCGCGATCTCGACGGCCGGGGCCAGGGCCTCGAGGCCGAGATGTCGCGTGCCGACTCGAGCCGGGCGGTCGGCGGTTCCGGCGGTCTCGCGGCGGCCGGTCTCGCCGGGTCGTACGGCGGCAGCCGTACCGGCGCCATCGAGTCCGGACGCTGATCTTCCCTCCGGCGCCACGACGAGGATGAGCCATGATCGTTGTTAGCCTGCTGCTCATCCTCGTCGCGGTGACGCTGCTCGCGCTGGGCCTCACCGGCGGATCGAGCACCCTCCTGATCAGTTCGATCGTGGCCAGCCTGCTGGCCGCGGTCGCCCTGGTCATCGGCGCGCGCCAGAACGCCGGTCGCCGCGCGGCCGCCGGCGAGGCCGGACCCGCCGCTCCCGAGTTCGCCGCGGAGTCCGCCGGCACCGACGATTTTGCCGGGCCCGAGCCCGTGTTCGCCGCCGAATCGGCCGAGTCCGATTTGTCAGATAGACGGGAAACCGTCCGCCTCGACGCGGTCGATGATCGACTCGACGAAAATCTTCGCAACGAAAATCTTGACGACGACCCGTACGCCGCCGAGCGCGAGGCCTTCGAGGCCGGCCGCCGCGACGCCGCCGCCGGAATGGCCGCCGCGGGCATGGCCGGCGCCCCGGGTGCGCGCCGCGACGACGACCTTGCCGCCGAGCCCGACTACGACCGCGCTGCCGACGCGATCAACGCGGCCCGGGCCGAGGACGACTTCTCCGACGACGAGCCGCCGTGGCGGACGCACGCCGAGCCCGCGTTCGACGAGCCGGTCGCGGAGGAGGAGGACGAGTTCGCCGAGGCGGACGACGACGACCCCGCGGACGAGCCGCTGCCGCAGTCGGTCAGCCCGTCCGACGCCGTGCGGGTGGCCCGCCTCGACGCCGAGGTGCTGGTCGTCGACGGACGGCCCCGCTATCACCTCTCCGATTGCCCGCACCTGCTCGGCCGGCTCACCGAGCCGATCCCGGTGAACGAGGCGGTCGAACTCGGCTTCAGCCCCTGCGGCCTGTGCCGCCCGGTCGACCGGCTGGTCGCCGCCGCCGTTCGCCACTGAGTTGCCCGGCTGGGGACAACGTGGGGGAAATGTCGTAGCCGGGTTCTAGTCTCGGCCCCACCCAGTGACGAGGGTGGGGATCGTGGGGGTGGTGGGGGTGCCTCGCCGCACCCGGTGATCGGCACAATGGGGCATGGTTTCCGGAGGTCTTTCCGTCGCCGTCCGCGTTCGTCCCGGCGCGGGGCGCAACCGGGTCGGCGGGCGCTACGACGGCCCGCACGGTCCCGCGCTGATCGTGGCGGTGAGCGCGCCCGCCGTCGACGGCAAGGCCACCGAGGCGGTGCGCCGGGCGCTCGCCGGCGCCCTGGCGGTGCGGGCCGGGGACGTGACGCTGCGGGTCGGCGCGACGAGCCGGGACAAGGTCTTCACGGTGCCGGCCGGCGACGAGATCCAGGCCCGCCTGGCCGAGCTGCGCGACGGCGCCGGAGCCCCGTGACGGGAAACCTCGACCTCGCGCTGCTCATCGGGGCGGCGGTGCTGCTGGTGGCGGTGGCCGCGGTGCGTCTCTCGACCCGGGTCGGCCTCCCCAGCCTGCTCGTCTACCTGCTGCTCGGCATGATCATCGGCGAGTCCGGCTTCGGCATCCGCTTCGACGACGCCGAGCTGACCCGCACGCTCGGCTTCTGCGCGCTCATCCTGATCATCGCCGAGGGTGGCCTGACCGCCCGGTGGAGCACGCTGCGTCCGGTGCTCGGCCTGAGCGCGTCGCTGGCGACCGTCGGGGTGCTGGTCAGCATCGCGGTGGTCGGCCTCTGCGTACATCTGATCCTTGGTCTGAATTGGCAGTTGGCGCTGCTTTACGGCGCCGTGCTGTCCTCGACCGACGCCGCCGCCGTCTTCGCCACCCTGCGCCGCCTGCGCCTTCCGCCGCGGCTGGTGGCCACCCTCGAGGCCGAGTCGGGACTCAACGACGCCCCGGTGGTGATCCTGGTGGTCCTGCTGAGCGCTACGGCCGAGGTCGGGCATCCCTGGTGGTACGAGGTGCTGCTGGTGATCTACGAGCTGGCCGCCGGGGCCGCGATCGGGCTGGCCGTGGGCGCGGCCGGCCGCTGGACGCTCCGGCACGCCGCGCTGCCCTCGGCCGGGCTCTACCCGATCGCCGCGGTCGGGCTCACCGTGCTCGCGTACGCGGCCGGGGCGGTGGCGCACGCCTCCGGCTTCCTCGCCGTCTACGCGGCCGGGGTGGTGCTCGGCAACGGCCGCCTGCCGCACCGCCGGGCCGTCCTCGGCTTCGCCGACGGGCTCGCCTGGCTCGCCCAGATCGGCCTGTTCGTGCTGCTCGGCCTGCTCGCCTCGCCCGAGCGGCTGAGCGGCGCGCTGGTGCCGGCCCTGGTCGTGGGCCTGGCGCTGGTGCTGCTGGCCCGGCCGCTGTCGGTGATCGTGGCGGCGGTGCTGGCCCGCCCGGTGCGTGGCCCCCGCCGTCCCGGCAACCGCGTCGGCTGGCGCGGCACCGCGTTCCTCTCCTGGGCCGGGCTGCGCGGCGCGGTGCCGATCGTGCTCGCCACCATTCCGCTCTCGGCCGGCACCGCCGGGGCGGACGGGCTGTTCGACGCCGTCTTCCTGCTGGTCATCATCTTCACGCTGGTGCAGGCGAGCACCCTCGGCCCGGCCTCCCGGCTGCTCGGGGTGACCGCGCCGGACGAGCCCGCCGAGATCCATGTGGAGACGGCGCCGCTCGAGAACATGCACGCCGACCTGCTCCAGCTCGACGTGGCGCCCGGCTCCCGGCTGGCCGGGGTCTACATCGACGAGCTGCGGCTGCCGGTCGGGGCCTCGGTGACGCTGGTGGTGCGGGACGGCGCCGGCTTCGTGCCCGGTCCCGACACCCGGCTGCGGACCGGGGACGCCCTGCTCATCGTGACCACGGCGGCCGTGCGCGACGTGGCCGAGCGGCGGCTGCGGGCGGTGAGCCGGCGCGGCCGGCTGGCCCGCTGGTTCGGCGAGGAGGGGCGGGAAGAACCGGCTCGATGAGGCGGTCCGGCATCGAATCGGGAACGGTCGGGTATCCGACTGGGAGATTTACGACCTTTGTCGGGCCAAGATCGGGTGCCCGTGTTGTCGCTCCCCGATACGTTCCGTATCCTTGCCACCCTCCGGAGTGCGCGGCTGACGGTTCAGCCGCGCCGTTTGTGCAGGTGGGGCAAGATCTACGGCGGCGTCGGGCTCGCGGCGCCGACTGCCGGGCGCTTCTCCGGCACGACAAAGGGGACAGGCGGGCAGCACGCTCGCCCGTCCCGACGAACGCTGATCGCCGCGCCGGGGGGTGCGGCCGAGGGAGCGACTATGGCCAAGGCAACCGAGACCAGGACCGCCACGACCGCCAAGGCCGCCACGAAGCGGACCCGCAGCGCCGCCGAGACGGAGAAGATCCGGGTGGCGTTGACCGAACGCCGCGACGAGCTGCAGTCCGAGTACGACCAGTCGCTCACCGAGATCTCCGACCTCCAGCGCGAGCGGCTCGCCGACTCGGCCGGGGACGACCAGGCCGACACCGGGACCAAGACGTTCGAGCGCGAGCAGGAGATCACTCTCGCCAACAATCTGCTCGAGCGGATCACACAGGTGGAACGCGCCATCGACCGCCTCGGCGAGGGGAACTACGGTTGGTGCGAGCGGTGCGGCAACCCGATCCCGGTCGAGCGACTGGCGGCGTTCCCGTCCGCGACTCTCTGTGTGGCTTGCAAGCAGTTGGAGGAACGACGCTGAACGCTGACGAGGCGGAGGGCGTGACCGCGGTGCGGCCCGAGCCGGAGGCACGGCCCCGGTTCAGTGGCCGTGCCGTGGCGGTGCTCGGCATCACGGCCGTGCTCGCCGTGGCGCTCGACCAGTGGGTGAAGTGGCTGTGCACCGAGCACCTGACCGAGGGCGAGCCGGTGCGCATCCTCGGTGGCTTGGTCTACCTGTCGCTGCTGCGCAACAGCGGGGCGGCGTTCAGCATGGGCAGCCAGCACACCTGGGTGTTCCCGGTGATCACGCTGGTGGTCATCGGCTGGATCGTCTACATGGCGACGCGGCTGCGCTCCCTGCCCTGGGCGATCTCGCTCGGGCTGGTGCTCGGCGGCGCGTTCGGCAACCTCGCCGACCGGCTGTTCCGCGCCCCCGGCCCGTTCCGCGGCCACGTGGTCGACATGATCAGCCTCTTCGCGCCGTACGCGGAGAAGTTCGCCGTCTTCAACATCGCCGACAGCTGCCTCTCGGTGGGCGTCGCGCTCGCGGTCGTGCTCGAGCTCACCGGCCGGCAGCGGGACGGCCGGAAGGCCGTACGGAAGAAGGCGGAACCGGCGTCGTGACCCAGCGCTCCCTGCCGGTGCCCGACGGGTTGGACGGCATGCGACTCGACCAGGCGGTCTCCCGGCTCTTCGGGCTGTCCCGCACGGCCGCCGCCAGCCTGGTCGAGGCCGGCGACGCGCTGGTCGACGGCTACCCCCGGCCCAAGTCGGACAAGGTCGCGGCCGGCTCGTGGCTCGAGGTGACCCTGCCCGCCCCGGTGAGCGCGCCCGTGGTCGTGGCCGAGCCGGTGACCGGGCTGACCATCGTCTACAGCGACGACGACATCGTCGTGGTCGACAAGCCGGTCGGCGTGGCCGCCCACCCGAGCCCCGGCTGGACCGGTCCGACCGTGATCGGCGGCCTGGCGGCGATGGGGCAGAACGTCGCGACCAGCGGCGCCGCCGAGCGGCAGGGCATCGTGCACCGGCTCGACGTCGGCACCACGGGGCTGATGGTGGTGGCCAAGAGCGAGATCGCGTACAGCGTGCTCAAGCGCGCCTTCAAGGAGCGCGAGGTCGACAAGCGGTACCACGCGGTCGTGCAGGGCCACCTCGACCCGCTGCGCGGCACCATCGACGCGCCGATCGACCGGCACCCCACCGCCGACTACAAGTACGCGGTGATGTCCACCGGCAAGCCGAGCGTCACCCACTACGACACGCTCGAGGCGTTCCGCGCCGCCAGCCTGGTCGACGTGAAGCTCGAGACCGGCCGTACCCACCAGATCCGGGTGCACTTCTCGGCCATGCGGCACCCCTGCGTCGGTGACCTCACCTACGGCGCCGACCCCACGCTCGCGGCCCGCCTCAAGCTGAGCCGGCAGTGGCTGCACGCCCGAGAATTGGGGTTCCTCCACCCCCGAACGCACGATGAGGTTCGGTTCGTCAGCGACTACCCTGATGACCTGAAGTACGCGTTGGACGTGCTTCAGGACGCGAGCTGATCTCGGGGAGCAACACGTGGGTCCCGCGGAACGGATGCGGGAGCCGATGATGAGCGCGGTCACGCTGCGGGCCATGATCGGGCTCGCGATCGTCTCGGCCGCCGTGCTGTTGCTGGCCATCGTCTGGGCGAGCCGGCGGGACCACGACGTCCCCGGCATCCCCGGCGACGTCATCCGGGTCGGCGTCGTGCAGGGCCAGTCGGTCACCGGCTACCTCCGGTCCTCCCGCTCCGAGCTGGCCGCCCTCACGAACCCGTCGGCGCCGCCGGCCGGCGACACCTGGGCGCTGGTGAGCCTCGACGACTACGTCCCGCCGGGGGCGCTGCCGCGGATGTTCGACGGCGCCGCGGTCGCGCAGGTCTACACCCGGGTGCCGGTCGCCGGGAAGCACACCCAGGTGGTGCGGATCCCGGTCTACCGGCTGCCGGCCGACGTCATGTCGGGCATGCTCGACGCGGCCCTCCAGCGCGACCAGGAGAAGGCCGAGTACCTCCAGCTCGGCCGCCGGATCGGCGGGGACGACGCGAACGCGGCGCGGGCCCGGAAGGCGTACGAGTCGGCCGCTCGCACGGCGGGGACGGAGGCCGACGCGTACCGCAGCGGTTGCGCCTGTGTCTTCGCGGCCGTGGTCCGCGCCGCCCCCGCCGCGTTGCAGGGTGTCGCGGACCGTCCCGGAGTGAGAGCCGTCGATCCCGCGCCCGAGGTGCGGCAGCTCGACCGGGCCGAGTTCCGGCCGCCGCTGCCGGAGCAGGACGGGACGATCCCGGCGGAACCGAGCGGATCTCCGATTCCTGTGCCAAACGACGGTTCAGCCATTGCCTCGCGGAGGCCCCCGCCGATACTGTCTTCGTCCGGGCTCCCTGTGACATCCGACTCACCGGCGAGCATCCGCCCCCTGCCCGATCCCTCTGTCCCGGCACCCGAGGAACGCCCTGCAGTGCCTTCAGCCACATTCGCGAGCGCTGCTCAAGGGCCGCCGAGTTCATGATCGGCAGCACCTCGAGCGCGGTCCGCACGTTAGATCCCTCGTCCGCGAAACGTACGGATGGCCAGTCGATCACGACCGTGGCGCTGGGGTTCGATCGAGGAGAATGACCGGGGATGGTCGGTCGGGCAGTGGCCCGAACAGGTTTCGCTCCGTAGCCTGTCATGGGCTGTCATGGGCGGGGTATCACCGGGATTGAATGCGCAGGGAGGACGAGCCGTGGATGGGACCGAGACCGGCTGGGGCCGGCCTGCGGAACCTGCCCCGCGTTGGCGGGCGCTGCTCGACCGCGCCCGGCATGGTGCCCGCAACGCCGAGGAGCAGCCGGCCGAGGCCGAGCCGGAACCGCAGCAGGCCCCGCCGCAGCAGTTCGGGCAGCCGTTGCCGAGCCGCCGGCCCTACAACCCGCTGGAGCCGCGCGGGTACGAGCAGCCGGCGAACGGCTTCGAGCAGCGGGCGCCCGAGCAGCCGTACGAGCCGCGCCGGCAGATGCCGCCGCGCCCTCCGATCAACCCGCTCGACCCCCGTCACCAGGCGCGGCAGGCCGCCGCTCCGGCTCCCGCCCCGGCCCCGCCCCAGGCCCCGGCGCAGCAGCCGCACAGCTTCTTCAGCCCGGCGCCGCCCGCCCGCTCGACGCCGGTGGCGCCGCCCCCGCCGCCCGCGCCGCGCGACTACCCGCAGATCCGCGCCTCCGCGGCCGCGCCCGTCCGGCCGCCGGCGCCCGCGCCCGCACCGGCGCCCACCTCGCCGGCCGGCGCCCGCATCGAGTGGCGGCAGACCGCGCCCGACGACGAGCTCGGCCGGGCCGTCGCGGTGCTGCGCCGCAAGCTCGGCAAGCCCCGCGTGCTGGCCTTCGCCAACCCCAAGGGCGGCGTCCACAAGACCACGGCGACCGTGCTGGCCGCGGCCACCATCGGCAGCGTCCGCGGCCGCGGCGTGCTCGCCTGGGACGACAACGAGCTGCGCGGCACGCTCGGCCTGCGGGCCGGCAGCGCCCGGCACGCCCGCACGATCAAGCACCTGCTGGCCGACCTCATGACGATCGAGGGGCTGCACGGCGACGGGCTGCTCAGCGAGCTCGACAGCTACCTGCGGCACGCCTCCGACGGGTCGTACGACGTGCTCGCCGGCGAGGAGAACCCGCGCTTCGCCGCCCGCCTCGACCAGGACACGGTCCGTCGCGTGATGGACCTGCTGCGCCGCACCCACGACGTGATCTGCGTCGACACCGGCAACAACGTGGAGAGCGTCAACTGGCAGACGGTGATGCGCCAGGCCGACCAGCTGGTGATCACCACGGTGCCGCGCGAGGACGCCGCGTTCACCGCCGACTGGATGCTCGACGTGCTCGACGAGAGCGGCATGGGCGACCTGGTCTCGAACGCGGTGACGTTGATCTCGTGCCCGTCGCCGGGACCGCTGCCGATGCTCGACGACTTCGCCAAGCACTTCGCCACCCGGACGCGCGGGGTGGCGATCGTGCCCTACGACCCGTCTCTCGAGGTCGGGTCCTCGATCGAGTACCAGGACCTCCAGCCGGAGACCCGGCAGGCGTGGCTGCGGGCCGCCTCGATGATGGTCGAGCCGTTCGCCGAGTGATCCGCGTGTGGCCCTCGAAAGTGTCGTAGGGGCGGACTAGAGTCGCGGGGTCCACACAACTTAAGGGGGCCCCGGGTGTCTGACTCGTTCGTGCATCTCCACGTGCACACCGAGTATTCGATGCTCGACGGGGCGGCCCGGGTCAGGGAGCTGTTGGCCGAGGCCAAGCGGCTGGGCATGCCGGCGGCGGCGATCACCGACCACGGCAACATGCACGGGGCGTACGACTTCTACACCCAGGCCAAGGCCGCCGAGATCATTCCGGTGATCGGCGTCGAGGCGTACGTGGCGCCCGAGTCCCGCCTCGACAAGGCGCGCGTGAAGTGGGGCCGTCCCGAGCAGAAGAGCGACGACGTCTCCGGCAACGGCGCCTACACGCACATGACGATGTGGGCGCGCAACGCGGTCGGCCTGAAGAACCTCTTCCGCCTCAACTCGCGGGCGTCGATGGAGGGCCAGCTCGGCAAGTACCCGCGGATGGATTTCGACATCATCGCCGAGCACGCCGAGGGCATCATGGGCACCACCGGCTGCCCGTCCGGCGCCGTGCAGACCCGGCTGCGGCTCGGCCAGTTCGACGAGGCGCTCAAGTCGGCCGCGAAATACCAAGAGGCGCTGGGCAAGGACAACTACTTCCTCGAGATCATGGACCACGGCCTCTCGATCGAGAAGCGGGTCCGCGACGGGCTCCTCGAGATCGGCCAGAAGCTCGGCATCAAGCCGCTGGTCACCAACGACTCCCACTACACGCACGAGGCCCAGTCCGAGGCCCACGACGTGCTGCTGTGCGTGCAGACCGGCAGCAACGTGGCCGACCCCAACCGGTTCCGGTTCGACGGCAACGGCTACTTCGTGAAGTCGGCCGACCAGATGCGCGCGGTCGACTCCTCCGACGCGTGGCAGGAGGGCTGCCGCACCACGCTGCTGGTGGCCGAGAAGGTCGACACCGACGGCATGTTCACCTTCAAGAACCTCATGCCCCGGTTCCCGATCCCTGAGGGCCGCACCGAGGAGGAGTACTTCCGCGAGGTGGCGTACGAGGGACTGCGCCGCCGTTTCCCCGACGGCATCCCCGACACGCACGTCAAGCAGGCGGAGTACGAGCTCGGCGTCATCATCCAGATGGGCTTCCCGTCGTACTTCCTCGTGGTCGCCGACTTCATCCAGTGGTCCAAGCGCAACGGCATCGCGGTCGGCCCCGGCCGCGGCTCGGCGGCGGGCTCCCTGGTGGCGTACGCGATGGGCATCACCGACCTCGACCCGCTGCCGCACGGCCTGATCTTCGAGCGGTTCCTCAACCCCGAGCGCATCTCGATGCCCGATGTCGACATCGACTTCGACGAGCGCCGGCGGGGCGAGGTCATCAAGTACGTGACCGACCGCTGGGGCGAGGACAAGGTCGCGCAGATCGCCACCTTCGGCACGATCAAGGCCAAGGCCGCGATCAAGGACGCGGCCCGGGTGCTCGGCTTCCCGTTCGCGGTCGGCGACCGGATCACCAAGGCCATGCCGCCGGATGTGATGGGCAAGGGCATCCCGCTCTCCGGCATCTTCGACAAGGAGCACAAGCGGTACAGCGAGGCGGGCGAGATCCGCACGATGTACGAGCAGGACCCCGACGTGAAAAAGGTGATCGACACCGCGCGGGGCATCGAGGGCCTGATCCGGCAGACGGGCGTGCACGCGGCCGGCGTGATCATGTCGGCCGAGCCGATCATCGACCACATCCCGCTGATGCGCCGGGCCTCGGACGGCGTGATCATCACGCAGTTCGACTACCCGACCTGCGAGACGCTCGGCCTGCTCAAGATGGACTTCCTGGGCCTGCGAAACCTGACGATCCTCGACGACGCCGTCAAGAACATCAAGCTCAACCACGAGCTCGACCTCGACCTGCTGAAGGTGCCGCTGGACGACCCGGCGGCGTACGAGTTGCTCTCCCGCGGCGACACCCTGGGCGTGTTCCAGCTCGACGGCGGCCCGATGCGGTCGCTGCTGCGGCTGATGAAGCCGGACAACTTCGAGGACATCTCGGCCGTCCTGGCGCTGTACCGGCCCGGCCCGATGGGCGTCGACTCGCACACCAACTACGCGCTCCGCAAGAACAACCTGCAGGACATCACGCCGATCCACCCCGAGCTCGAGGCGCCGCTGCGCGAGATCCTCGAGCCGACGTACGGCCTGATCGTCTACCAGGAGCAGGTGCAGCGCGCCGCGCAGATCCTCGCCGGCTACAGCCTCGGCCAGGCCGACCTGCTCCGCCGGGCGATGGGCAAGAAGAAGAAGGAGATCCTCGACAAGGAGTTCGGCCCGTTCCAGCAGGGTTGCATGGAGCGCGGCTACTCCAAGGAGGCGATCCAGGCGGTGTGGGACGTGCTGGTCCCGTTCGCGGGCTACGCGTTCAACAAGGCGCACTCCGCGGCGTACGGGCTGGTGTCCTACTGGACGGCGTACCTCAAGGCGCACTACCCGGCCGAGTACATGGGCGGACTGCTCACCAGCGTCGGCGACGACAAGGACAAGATGGCGATGTACCTGGCCGAGTGCCGGCGCATGGGCATCCAGGTCCTCCCGCCCGACGTCAACCAGTCCGCCGGCCCGTTCACCCCGGTCGGCAAGGACATCCGGTTCGGTCTCGCCGCGGTCCGCAACGTCGGGCACAACGTGGTCGAGGCGATCGCCCGGTGCCGCAAGGAGAAGAGCGAGTACCTCGACTTCTACGACTTCCTCTCCAAGGTGGACGCGGTCGCCTGCAACAAGAAGACGATCGAGTCTTTGATCAAGGCCGGCGCGTTCGACTCGATGGGGCACACCCGCAAGGGGCTGCTCGCCGTGCACGCCGAGGCGATCGACGCGTACGCGGATGTGAAGCGCAACGAGGCGGCCGGGCAATTTGATCTTTTCGGGGCGTTCGCCGACACCGCGGAGGGCGGCTCGTCGGCCACGGTGGCGATGCCGACGATCGGCGACAGCGAGTGGGACAAGCGCGACAAGCTGGCCTTCGAGCGGGAGATGCTCGGCCTCTACGTCTCCGACCACCCGCTGGCAGGCCTCGAGCAGCTGCTGGCCAACTCGGCCGACACCTCGATCGCCTCGCTGAACGAGGAGGGTTCGGTGCCGGACGGGCAGGTCGTCACGCTCGCCGGCATCCTCACCGGCGTGCAGCGGCGGATCACCAAGCAGGGGCGGGCGTGGGCGTCGGCCACCCTCGAAGACCTGGCCGGTGGCGTGGAGACGCTGTTCTTCCCGAATACGTATGAGGTGATCGGCCAGTACATCGCCGAGGACGCGATCGTGGTGGTGAAGGGCCGGGTCGACCGGCGCGACGACACCCCGCGCATCATGGCGATGGACATGTCGCTGCCCGACATCAGCCACAACCCCGACAGCAAGCCGGTCACGCTGACCATGCCGATCACCCGCTGCACGCCGCCGCTGGTGTCGGAGCTGAAGGAGATCCTGACCAGCCACCCGGGCGACTCCGAGGTGCACGTCCACCTGCAGAACGGCAGCCGTACGACGGTCCTGCGGCTGGGCGCCGTGCGGGTGGCGCCGACGCCCGCCCTGCGCGCCGACCTCAAGATGATCCTCGGCCCGTCCGCGGTGGCCTGAGGCCCTGGTGATGACGGCGGTCCGGGGCACGACCGACAGTCCGCGGCGGGACCTGGCAGGATCGTAGGGTGAACCCGAGCCAGGAGTCGGCCCCGAGCCAGGAGCCGGCGCAGCCCCAGCCCACCGGCCGGCCGCCGGTCGATCCGACGGCCGACCCCGCCGCCTACGGCCCTTCCGGGCCGCCGGCATCTCCGGGTGGGCCGGCATCTCCGGGTGGGCCGCCGTCGCCGGGTGGGCCGCCGTCGCCGGGTGGGCCGCCGTCGCCGGGTGGGCCGGGGTCGCCGGGTGGGCCGGGGTCGCCAGGTGGGCCGGGGTCGCCAGGTGGGCCGGGGTCGCCAGGTGGGCCGAGGTCGCCAGGTGGGCTGGGGTCGCCGGGCAGCGGCGCGGCGCCCTTCGGCGGAGGTGGGCCGGACGGGGTTGCGGGTGGCGGGCTGTTCGGCGCCGACGCGACCGCGCCTGCGGGCGGTTCGGCGGGCGTTTCGGGTGGCGGCGAGCCGTTTGGCGCGGGTGGCTCTTACGGCGCGGGCGCTTCCGGTGGCGAGCCGTTCGGGGCGGGCGGGTCTTACGGCTCGGCGGGCGCTTCCGGTGGCGGTGAGTTCTACGGCGCGGGGGACGGGGCCGGGCAGCCGGGGTTCGGGGGCGAGGGCGTCGGCTATGGGCTTGCCCATCCCAGCGGGCCCGAAGGTGGCAGCCGGTGGTGGGGGCTGCGGCCGGCCACGCGGCGGCCGTGGCGGCGGACCGTGATGGTCACCGTCTTGAGCGCGGCCGTGGTGACGGCGCTCGGCGGGCCGCTCGGGCTGCTCTGGGCGTGGATCGCGCCGAGCGTACCGGTCATTGCCACGGGGCAGAACATCGTCGTCAACGATCCGTCGCCGGAAGAATACATCGCGGCCGACGGGTGGTTCACGATCCTCGGGCTCGGCTTCGGGCTGCTCGTCGCGGTCGTCGCCTGGCTGCTGCTGCGCCGGGACCGTGGGCCGTTCCTGCTGCTCGGCGTCGTCGCGGGCACGCTGGGGGCGGGCTATCTGGTGGCGCCGTGGGTCGGGGAGATGATCGGGAAGAGCGCCTACGAGCAGTGGCAGGACTCGGCCACCCGCGGCGCGACCTTCATGGCGCCGCCCGAGGTGCACTCGACCGGGCCGATGCTGGTGCCGGCGTTCGCGGCCGCCATCGTGCTGACGCTGCTGGCCGGCTGGTCGAACGATCCCGACCTGGAGAACCCGGGCGCGAGACCCGGCTACGGACCGAACACCGTTGCCGCCGGCCCGTGGCCCGGCGACTATCAGTCCGCGGAGCCCGGCCCCGAGGCCGTCGAGGCGGCTCACCACCCGCAGACGTCCGCCGAGCCGCCCCGCGCCTGACCGGTGCCGAGCCGCCCCCGCGCCTGACCGGTTTCGAGCCGCCCCCGCGCCTGACTGGTGCCGAGCCGCCCCCGCGCCTGACCGGCGCCGAGCCGCCCCCGCGCCTGACCGGTGTCGAGCCGCCTCGCGCCTGACCGGTGCCGAGCCGCCCCGCGCCTGACCCGCGCGGTCAGCCGGGCAGGGTCAGTTCGGGCTGGCGGGGCGGGCCAGATCGGAAAGCGGCACCGGGACCGCGCGCACCCGGGCCAGCAGGCCGGCCTCGCGGTTGAGCAGCTTCAGCTCGGCGCGCAGGCGGCTTGCCGTGTCGGGGGCGGACAGCAGCAGCTGGCGCTCGTCGGTGGTCAGCTGGGCGGTGGCGGCGATCAGGTGGGAGAGGACCGTCGGGTCGGCGGGCACCGCGTCGAGCACCTCGGAGTCGGGGCGCAGCAGGTCCAGGTAGGTGCGGAAGGCGGCCAGGGCGCGCGGGGCCAGCATTGCCGCGACCTCGTCGGCGGCCTCGTCGGGAAGCCACTCGATCTTGGCCGTCAGGTAGGGCTCGTCGCCCTTGTCGACGTCGAGTATCTGGAAGCGGCGGCGGCCCACGGTCATGATGTCGAAGCGGCCGTCGGGCAGCTCGGTCACCTGGCGCAGCTCGGCCGTGCACCCGACCGGGTAGAGATCGCTCGCCTGCACGGCGGCGGGCTCCGGCTCCGGATCGTCCTCGGCCTCGGGACTGGGCGCCTCGGCGCCGCGGCGCAGAGTTACCACGCCGAACTCGTGCGGGCCGTCGACCGGGCTGGCGACGAGCTCGCGTACCAGCGTGCGGTATCGCTCCTCGAAGATGTGCAGGGGCAGCACAAGCCCGGGAAACAGCACCGTACCCAGCGGGAACACCGGCAGCCGCTCGCTCACCAGCTCAGCCTATCGGCCACCCCACCATGGTCAACCCGTCTCAAGCCCTGGGCCACGACGTGGCGCGAAAGGCATGGTCACACCCCCCGCCTAGAATTGGCGGCGTGCTGAACCGGACCGACCTGCGCGGCTCCCTCCGTGACCCGCGCGGCCTGCTGCCCCGTGCCCGGCTCGACGTCTCCGAGGCCGTCGAGCGGATCCGTCCGACCGTCGAGGCGGTCCATCAGCATGGCTTCTCCGCGATCGCGGAGGCGACCACCCGGTTCGACGGCGTCACCCTCGAGCGACTGCGCGTGCCCAAGGCGGCGATCGCGGCGGCGGCCGAGACCCTCGATCCGCAGGTACGCGACGCGCTGCTC
Source organism: Actinoplanes sp. NPDC051537 (assembly GCF_055586105.1). Taxonomy (NCBI): domain Bacteria; kingdom Bacillati; phylum Actinomycetota; class Actinomycetes; order Micromonosporales; family Micromonosporaceae; genus Actinoplanes; species Actinoplanes sp. NPDC051537. The sequence goes on along the minus strand of NZ_JBVJIU010000011.1, from coordinate 55,871 downwards.
GAGGCGATCCGGCGGACCCGCAAGGTGCACGCCGACCAGCGCCGCCACGACGTGACGACCCAGGTGGTCGCCGGCGGCACGGTCACCGAGCGGTGGGTGCCGGTGACCCGCGTCGGGCTCTACGTGCCGGGTGGCCTCGCGCTCTATCCGTCCACCGTGGTCATGAGCGTGGTGCCGGCCCAGGAGGCCGGCGTCGAGGGTCTCGTCGTCGCGTCGCCGCCGCAGAAGGAGAACGGCGGCCTGCCCGACGCGCGGGTGCTGGCCGCCTGCGCGCTGCTCGGCGTCGACGAGGTCTACGGGGTCGGCGGCGCCCAGGCGATCGCCATGCTCGGCTACGGCTCCGACGGCGTCGACGAGGGCGACCGCTGCGAGCCGGTCGACATCATCACCGGGCCCGGCAACATCTGGGTGACGGCGGCCAAGCGGCTGCTGCGCGGGGTCGTCGGCATCGACGCCGAGGCGGGCCCGACCGAGATCGCGATCCTGGCCGACGAGACGGCCGACCCGCGGCACGTGGCGGCCGACCTGATCAGCCAGGCCGAGCACGACCCGCTGGCGGCGAGCGTGCTGGTGACCGACTCCGAGGAGCTGGTGGCCCGGGTCGAGGCCGAGCTCACCCGGCAGGTGGCCGCGACCAAGCACGAGCAGCGGGTGCTCGCCGCGCTGACCGGGGAGCAGTCCGGCGTCGTGCTGGTCGGCGACCTCGAGCAGGGGTTGCGCGTCGTCGACGCGTACGCGGCCGAGCACCTGGAGATTCAGACGCGTGACGCGCGGCAGTGGGCCATGCGGGTCCGCAACGCCGGCGCGATCTTCGTGGGCGCCTGGTCGCCGGTGTCGCTCGGTGACTACATGGCCGGCTCCAACCACGTGCTGCCGACCGCCGGCTGCGCGCGCCACTCCTCCGGCCTGTCCGTGCAGTCCTTCCTGCGCGGCATCCACGTCGTGGAGTACGACCAGGCCGCGTTGCGCGACGCGGCCGATCACGTGGTGGCCTTGGCCAACGCCGAGGACCTGCCGGCTCACGGCGATGCCGTCAAGGTTCGCCTTCAGTCCGATCAGGGGCGGTCGGACGGGAGGTTCCGAGGATGAACATCGACGATCTGCCGATCCGGGACGATCTGCGGGGCAAGTCGCCGTACGGTGCGCCACAGCTCGACGTCGCGGTCCGGCTGAACACCAACGAGAACTCGTACTCGCTGCCCGACGAGGTGACCGACGCGATCGGCAAGGCGCTGCAGGCCGAGTTGCGCGACCTCAACCGCTACCCCGACCGGGACGCGGTGGCGCTGCGCACCGATCTCGCCGACTACCTCGGGCACGGGCTCACCACCGCCCACCTCTGGGCCGCCAACGGGTCGAACGAGGTGCAGCAGCAACTGCTCCAGGCGTTCGCCGGCCCCGGCCGTACGGCGCTCGGCTTCGGACCTTCCTATTCGATGCATCCGCTGCTCGCCCAGGGCACCGGCACCCGCTGGATCGGCGCCCTGCGCGACCCCGACTTCGGCCTGCCGGTCGACAGCGCGGTCGAGCAGCTCGAGTTGCACGACCCCGACCTGGTCTTCCTCTGCTCGCCGAACAACCCGACCGGCACGGCGCTGGACCCCGAGGTGATCACGGCGGTTCTCGACAAGGCGCGCGGCATGGTGGTGGTCGACGAGGCGTACGCGGAGTTCGCCCGCCCCGGCACCCCGACGGCGCTGGCGCTGATCGCCGATCACCCGCGCCTCGTGGTGAGCCGCACGATGAGCAAGGCGTTCGGGTTCGCCGGCGGCCGGCTCGGCTACTTCGCGGCGCACCCGGCCGTGGTCGACGCCGTCCAGCTGGTCCGCCTGCCGTACCACCTGAGCTCGCTCACCCAGGCCGCCGCCCGCGCCGCGATCGCCCAGCGCGACGCCCTGCTCGCGACGGTCGAGGCGATCAAGCAGCAGCGTGACCGCATCGTGGTGACGCTGCGCGAGCGCGGTCACCGGGTTGCGGACAGCGACGCCAACTTCGTGCTGTTCGAGGTCGGCGGCGACCAGAAAATCGTGTGGCAGCGGCTGCTCGACCGCGGTGTGCTGATCCGCGACGTCGGCCTGCCGGGCTGGCTGCGGGTCACCGCCGGCACCGAGGCCGAGACGGATGCGTTCCTGGAGGCCATGAAATGGGAGGCCGTTAAATGAGTCGTACCGCCAAGGTCGAGCGCGTCACCAACGAGACCAAGGTGCTGATCGAGATCGACCTCGACGGCACCGGCAAGGGCGACCTGGCCACCGGGGTCGGCTTCTACGACCACATGCTCAACCAGCTCGCCAAGCACGGCGGCTTCGACCTCACCGTGCGCACCGAGGGTGACCTCGAGATCGACGCGCATCACACCATGGAAGACACGGCCATCGCGCTCGGTGAGGCCTTCTCGCGCGCGCTGGGTGACAAGGCCGGCATTCGGCGGTACGGGTCGGCCACCATCCCGATGGACGAGGTGCTCTGCCGCGCCGCCGTCGATCTCTCCGGCCGCCCCTACGTGGTGCACGACGAGCCCGAGCTGGCGCCGTACATCGGCCCGGTCTACCCGACCAGCATGACCCGGCACATCTTCGAGTCGTTCGGCTTCGCCGCCAAGGTCACCCTGCATGTGAGCGTGCTGCGGGCGGCCCGCGACGGCGGCAAGCCCGATGCCCACCACGTGGTCGAGGCGCAGTTCAAGGCGTTCTCCCGGGCGCTGCGCGAGGCCGTCGAGATCGACCCGCGCAACGCCGGCGCGCTGCCCTCGACGAAGGGCGTGCTCTGATGGCGATCGTCCTGTTCATCGTGGCCGGCTTCCTGGTCGGCGGCGTGGTCCAGCTGGCGCGCTCGGGCGCGACCAAGTTCAGCGTCGCCCTGGTCGGCGTGCTCGCGGCGCTGGCCGTCGCCGGCGGCGTGGCCTGGCTGATCCCCGGGGATGGATGATGACCAAGAAGGTGGTCGTGCTCGACTACGGGTCGGGCAACCTGCGGTCGGCCGAGCGTGCCGTCGCCCGCACCGGGGCCGACGTCACGGTGACCAGCGACCTGACGGTCGCCGCCGAGGCCGACGGGCTCATGGTGCCGGGTGTCGGCGCCTACGCGGCGTGCATGGCCGGCATCGAGGAGCTGGGCGCCGGGCCGATGATCGCCGACCGGGTGGCGGCCGGAAAACCGGTGCTGGGCGTCTGCGTGGGCATGCAGATCTTCTTCGACTCGGGCGTCGAGCACGGCGTGGAGACCAAGGGACTGGGCCTGCTGCCGGGGGTCGTGTCCAAGTTGACGGCGGTCCGCATCCCGCACATGGGGTGGAATACCGTGGAGGTCGCGCGCGACTCGGCTTTGTTCGCGGACGTCAGTGCCAGCGCGAGGTTCTACTTCGTTCACTCGTACGCCGCCTCGGATCTTGATGTTCTGCTCCAAGCCGGCGCCAAGGTGACCACCGCGAGCCACGACGAGCCTTTTGCCGCCGCCGTCGAGCTCGGCCCGATCGCGGTCGCCCAGTTCCATCCGGAGAAGTCCGCCGACGCCGGCTATGCGCTGCTGCGCAACTGGGTCGCCGGGCTGTAGCGGACGGTGTCCAAGGAGCGCGCGAAGCGACGCGCCGAGCGGCTCGCCGTGCTGGAGCGGGAGAAGGCCGTCCGCGCCCGCAAGGTGGCCCGCCGGCAGCGCCGCCGCACCCTCGTCAAGAAGCTGACCCCGCGGGTCGGGCGGTCCGGGCGTCTCTATCGCCGCAGCCGCGGCCAGCGCATCGGCATCGTGCTCGTCCCGCTGCTCGCGGCGATCGCGGTCTGGCTGTTCGTGCCCGATCTCGGCCTGCGCATCGTGCTCACCGTCGTGATCGTTATGGCCCTGCCCGCCCTCGTCGTCGCCATCCTGGGCGGAAAGAACTAGAAGGAGACATCGTGACCCTCGCTCTGCTGCCCGCCGTCGACGTCGCCGACGGCCAGGCCGTCCGCCTCGTGCAGGGCGCCGCCGGCTCGGAGACCGCCTACGGCGACCCCATCGAGGCCGCGCTCGCCTGGCAGAACGACGGGGCCGAGTGGGTGCATCTGGTCGACCTCGACGCGGCCTTCGGGCGCGGCTCGAACGCGGAGCTGCTCGCCGACGTGGTGCGGCGGCTCGACGTCAAGGTGGAGCTCTCCGGCGGCATCCGGGACGACGCGTCGCTGACCCGGGCGCTGGCCACCGGCGCGGCCCGGGTCAACATCGGCACGGCCGCCCTCGAGGACCCGGAGTGGTGCGACCGGGTGTGCGGCGAGTACGGCGACCGGGTGGCGATCGGGCTCGACGTGCGCGGCCGCACGCTGTCGGCGCGCGGCTGGACCCGCGACGGCGGCGACCTGTACGAGGTGCTGGCCCGCCTCGACAAGGCGGGCGCGGCCCGGTACGTCGTCACCGACATCACCAAGGACGGCACGATGCGCGGGCCGAACCTGGATCTGCTCCGCGAGGTGTGCGCGGCCACCGACAAGCCGGTCATCGCCAGCGGCGGCGTGTCCACGCTGGACGACCTGCGGGCGCTGGCCACGCTCGAGCCGATCGGGGTCGAGGGCGTGATCGCCGGGAAGGCCCTTTACGCCGGGGCGTTCACCGTGGCCGAGGCCCTGGCCGCGCTGGCCTGACTCCACGACTCGCGCAGCGCCCGCTCGGCGGCCTTGATCGCCGGGCGGGCCGCGGCGGCCTCGCGCCAGGCGACCACGACCCGGCGTCGCGGCGCCGGATTGATCCCGACGACGCGCACGCCCTCGGGCAGGACGGCCGGCCTGGCCAGCCGGGGGATGATCGCCACCCCGAGACCGGCCGCGATCAGGGTCAGCTGCGTCTCGAACTCGCCGACGTGGAAATCCGGCTGCACGCTCGGCAGCACCCGCATGAGCCACTGGTTGCAGACGTCGCCGGCCGGGGCCGAGATCCACCGCTCGTCGCGCAGCTTGCCGAGCGTCGTCGTGCCGCTCAGCCGGTGACCGCTCGGCACGATCAGGTCGGCCACGTCCCAGCCGAGGGCCACGTGCGCGATGCCCGCCGGGTAGTGCAGCGCCACCTCGGGCCAGTCGTCGAGCACCGCCAGATCGACGTGCCCGCGGTGCAGCGCCTCGAGGCCCTCGTGCGGGTTGGCCTCGATCAGCCCGGTGGACAGCTGAGGATGCTCGCCGGCCAGCCGGTGCAGGGCCCACGGCAGCAGCGCCCGGCACGCGGTGGCGAACGCGACCACGGTCAGGCGCCCGACCACCGTGTCGCGATGGGCGGCCAGCGCGGCCTCGGCCTCGTCGACCGTGGCGAGCACCCGCTCGGCGTGCCGGGCCAGCACCTGGCCGGCCTCGGTGAGCCGCAGCCCGCGCCCGTCCTTCTCGACCAGTGTGGTGCCAGTCTCGCGCTCGAGCTTGGCGAGCTGCTGTGACACGGCGGACGGCGTGCAGTGCAGCGCCTCGCCGGCGGCCAGGACCGTCTTGTAGCTGGCCACGGCGTGCAGGGCGCGCAGGCGACCCAGGTCAATCATGAAGCGACCCTACATCGTCGCTTCAGCAGTATTCGATGGTGCTTAACGGTCCGCCGCGCGAGGCTTGCGATCGTGAGACCTCGTGACATCGCGCTCGCCATCGCGGTCATGGCGATCTGGGGCGTCAACTTCGTCGCCATCGAGACCGGCCTCGACCACTTCCCGCCGCTGCTGTTCAACGCGCTGCGCTTCACCCTCGCCGCGTTCCCGGCGCTGTTCTTCGCCGGCCGCCCGCAGGTGCCGTGGCGCTGGATCGTGGCGACCGGCCTGATTCTCGGCGTCGTCAAGTTCACGATGCTCTTCGCCGGGATGGCGGCCGGGATGCCGGCCGGCCTCAGCTCGCTGGTGCTCCAGAGCCAGGCCGTCTTCACCGTGATCTTCGCGGCGCTGCTGCTGCGCGAGCGCCCGCGCCCGGTGCAGATCGCCGGGCTCGCGGTGGCGGCGGCCGGGATCGTGGTGGTCGCCGCCGGCATGAGCACGGGCTTCGGCGCGTTCCTCCTGATCATCGGGGCCGCGGCGGCGTGGGGCCTGTCCAACATCGTCACCCGCAAGGCGGCCCCGCCCGACACGCTGCGTTTCATGGTGTGGGTCTCGGCCGTCGCGAGCGGCCCGCTGATCCTGCTCACGCTCGCGGTGGACGGTCCGGCGGCCGACCTCGCCGCGCTGCGCGCGATCGACGGCCGAGCCGTCCTGGCGGTGCTTTACGTCGCGCTCATCTCGACGCTTGCGGGTTTCGCGGCCTGGGGCTTCTTGCTGCGACGGTACGGGGCGAGCACCGTCGCACCGTTCTCGCTGCTCGTGCCCTTCTTCGGCATGGCGTCGGCGGCGCTCGTGCTGGGCGAGGCGATCCGCCCGATCGACGTGATCGGTGGCGCGCTGGTGATCGGCGGCATCCTGCTCGGCCTCGTCCGCCGGCGGCCGGCCTCGCCCTCGCCCGCCGTTCCGCCCTCCGCCGCGCGCGATTCCGTTCTGACCCGCGCGTATAGGTGAGCAGAGCGTCCGACGCCGGTCCCCGGGGCCGGGCCGCGCGTATAGGTGAGCAGAGCGTCCGACGCCGGTCCGCGGGGCCGCTCGCGCGTATAGGTGAGCAGAGCGTCCGACGCCGGTCCGCGGGGCCGCTCGCGCGTATAGGTGAGCAGAGCGTCCGACGCCGGTCCGCGGGGCCGGGCGCGCGTATAGGTGAGCAGAGCAAAGGACGTCCGGAACGGAGCGACCGTTAGGGTTGGGGCATGACGGTCGCGGTGCGCGTTATCCCTTGTCTCGACGTCGACGCCGGGCGGGTGGTCAAGGGCGTCAACTTCGTCGATCTGCGCGACGCCGGCGACCCGGTCGAGCTGGCCGCGGCCTATGACGCGGCGGGGGCCGACGAGCTGACGTTCCTCGACGTGACCGCCTCCTCCGACGACCGGGGCACGATGCTCGACGTCGTGCGGCGGACGGCCGAGAGCGTGTTCATCCCGCTCACCGTCGGCGGCGGCGTGCGGTCGGTCCAGGACGTGGACGTGCTGCTGCGGGCCGGCGCCGACAAGGTGGGCGTCAACACGGCGGCGATCGCGCGGCCGGCGCTGATCTCCGAGATCGCCGAGCGCTTCGGCAACCAGGTGCTCGTGCTCTCGCTCGACGTGCGGCGGTCGGCCGAGCAGCCCAGCGGGTGGGAGGTCACCACCCACGGCGGCCGGCGCAGCGCGGGGCTCGACGCGATCGAGTGGGCGCGCACGGTGGCGTCGCTCGGCGCCGGCGAGATTCTGCTCAACTCGATGGACGCCGACGGCACCAAGGCCGGGTTCGACCTCGAGCTGATCCAGGCGGTGCGGGCCGTGGTCGACATCCCGGTGATCGCGAGCGGGGGAGCGGGCGCGGTCGAGCACTTCCCGCCGGCGGTGGCGGCGGGGGCCGACGCGGTGCTCGCGGCGAGCGTCTTCCACTTCGGAGACCTCAGCATCGGCGAGGTCAAGGACAGCCTGCGGGCGGCCGGCAACCCGGTGCGCTGAGGGCCACCCCCGCCCTGTTGGGTGGGGGTGGAGTTAAACAGCCGGGTACGACAATTTCGGGCGCGAGTCCACCGGCTCAGCGACCGTCGGCCAGGCGCATCGAGTACTCGCGGACGGCGGCGTTGTAGGTCTGCTCGTCCAGCGTCCAGTCGAAGTCGCCGGGGGCGCTTGCCCGGTTGAGCTGGGCCTGGAGGGTCATCACGGCCGACGACAGGCCGCTGAACGGGCGGGTGCGCCACAGCTGCTCGCCGGCGGGGGCGATCTCCAGCAGGTCGTCCTCGATCACCAGCAGGCCGGCGCCGGCCAGGCGGCGTACGGACTCCTCCAGCTCCTCGCGGCTCGGCACGGCGTGGTGCAGGAAGTCGGCAGCCGCCAGCACGTCGGCCAGGCCGGCCCCGGTAACGGGCAGCGAGGCGTGCATGGCCCGGTCGCGCTCGAGGCGCTCGGCGATGACCGCGGACACGAAGATCCAAGCGTCGTTCCACTGCCAGTCGCCAGCCCCCATGGCGCAATGATGCCGCGCTCCGACCACGCCGGGGAAGCAATTGTGGCCGGATGATCACCGACTTGTGTCAGTCCACCCGGGACACGTGCAAGTTGCGCGATTCCGGCACGGTGCACAGGGGCAAAAAGACGTGAACCAGGGGTCCAATGCACAGGGCGTAGGCGATCGTGCCGATGCCGACGGTGCCGCCCAGGAGGAAGCCGACCCCGAGGACTGACAACTCGATCGTGGTACGGACGAGGCGGATGGACAGCCGCGGGAAGCGGTGCACGATCCCGGTCATCAGGCCGTCACGCGGTCCCGGGCCCATGCGGGCGCCGATGTACAGACCGGTGGCGAGCGCGTTCACGAGGATGCCGGCGACCAGATAGCCGACGCGGCCGGGAATCGTCCCGCCGGCCGGCAGCACGGCCAGCGCGAAGTCGACCACGAAGCCGATCACGACCAGGTTGGCGATCGTGCCGAAGCCGGGCCGCTGGCGCAGCGGGATCCACAGCAACAAGATAGGGATGCCGAGCAGGATCACGACCCAGCCGAAGCTGATGCCGGTCGCCTCCGACAGCCCCTGGTGAAAGACGTCCCACGGATTGAGACCGAGGTCGGACTTCACCATGAACGCCATGCTCACCCCGTAGAGCACGAGGCCCGTGAAAAGCTGGACCAGGCGCCGGGTGAGACGGCGATCTCCGTTGCCAATGAGACTCATAGATGCCACTCTGAAGGCCAATTCGGCATCGCTGAAGAGCCAATTTGCGGGAGGTGGCTGTGACGAGCTCGGTCAGAGGGGCCCAACTGGCTCGCCTGCTCGGTCAGTGGCACGCATTGCCGGGCCGCCACCGCAGCCCGGATTACGCCGCTCTGGCCGCCGCCGTCCGGGGACTACTCTCCGACGGGCGCCTGCCGCTCGGCGTGCGACTTCCCGCGGAGCGGGAACTGGCCGAGGCGCTCGGGGTCAGCCGCACGACGGTCAGCGCCGCGTACCGCGCCCTCCGGGAGACCGGCCACCTCACCAGCCGGCGTGGCGCCGGGAGCTGGACCACCCTCCCGCATGGCCACCGCGTGGCGACCTCGGGCCTGTGGGCGGCCGGCGACGAGAGCGACGTCATCGACCTCGGCGTGGCCGCCTCGCCGGCGCCGGACGAGCTGGTGACCGCCGCCCGCGCCGCCGCCGACGACCTGCCGCGCTACTTGGGCAGCGCCGGGTACCACCCGACCGGCCTGGTCGAGCTGCGCGAGGCGGTCGCGGCCGGGTACACGGCCCGCGGGGTGGCCACCTCGGCCGAGCAGATCCTGATCACGGCCGGCACCCAGCAGGCGCTCGACCTGGTGCTGCGGCTCTCGGTCCCGGCCGGCGCGCCGGTGCTGGTCGAGTCGCCGACCTATCCCAACGCGCTGGCCGCGCTCTCCGCCCGCCGCGCGCGGATCAACACGCACGGCCTCGACGCGGCGACCGGCTGGGACGGGGAGATGCTGCTCGGCGCTCTGCGCCAGGGACGGCCGCGGGTCGCGTACGTGATCCCGGAGTTCCACAACCCGACCGGCCACCTGATGGACGCCGCCCTGCGCGAGCGCCTGGTCGCCACCGCCCACCCGGCCGGCACCGAGCTGATCGTCGACGAGTCGTTCGTCGACCTCGCCCTGGACGGCGCCGAGATGCCGCCGCCGGTCGCCGTCTTCGACCGGCACTCGCGGGTGGTGTCGATCGGCGGGATGAGCAAGGGCTACTGGGGTGGCCTGCGGATCGGCTGGGTACGGGCCTCGGCGCCACTCGTGCAGCGGCTGGCCGCGATCCGGGTGGGCGTCGACATGGCCAGCCCGGTGCTGGAGCAGCTGGTGGCCGTACGGCTGCTGGCCCAGGCCCCGCAGATCATCGCCGCCCGTCGCGCCCAGCTCCGCGCCCGCCGCGACGCCCTGATTCTCGCCCTGCGCGACCACCTGCCCGAATGGAGCTTCACGGTGCCGTCCGGCGGGGTGATGCTCTGGGCCGAGCTCGACGGCCCGATCTCCAGCGCGCTCGGCCGCGCCGCCGAGGACGTGGACGTCCGGCTCGCTCCCGGACCCCGCTTCGGCCTCGACGGCACGCTCGAGCGTTTCCTGCGGCTGCCGTTCGCCCTCGACGCGGAAACCCTCACCGAGGCCGTACGGCGAATCGCGTCCGTGCGCTACGACCTGGACCGGGCGGCCCGGCCCGCATGGCGCACGCCCGCCGTCATCGCGTGACCCAGGCGCCGTTCTTCATCACGGTACGGCCCGGGAGCTCGTCGACCTCGCGCCAGGCCTGCACGAGATGAGGTCGCAGCACGAGGAAGACATACGACTCGCCGGCCGACCGGGGGTCCCAGTCGCTCTGCTCGGCGTACGCCGAACCCACCGCGCCGGCGGAAGCGACCGGGATCGTCTCGTCGAGCACGGCGTCGATCATGACCACGTCGCGGGTGGGGCCCAGCCCGACCCGGGCCCGCCCGTTCGCGGCGAGGTTGCGCGCGGTGGGCGAGGTCCGGGACGTGGCCAGGATGATCCGCTCGTCGTGCCAGGCCATGGTGAGCGGCACCAGGTAGGGCACGCCGTCGGCGGAAGCGGTCGCCACGAAGCAGTCGGCCACCGGCGCGGCGAGCCGGACGAGCGCGTCGGCCTTGCGCTGCGAGAGGGAGCGGGGCTGCTCAGGCATTGTTTCCCTGGAACAGTCCGACCAGGTTGCCGTCGCCGTCGCGCAGGTGGGCGGTGAGGCCGCCGCCGCCGATGTCGCGCGGCTCCTGCTCGACGGTCGCGCCCGCGGCCGCGAGCTCGGCGACCATCGCGTTGATGTCGTCGACGTGGAAGTACGTGATCGGGCCGGCCGCCAGGTCACCGTGGGGGTTGAGGCCGATCTCGGGCGAGCCCTCGGGGCGGAAGCCCACGTAGTAGGGCGACGACATGTACGGGTCGACGCCGAGCAGCTTGGCGTAGAGCGCGGTGGCCGCCTCCAGGTCCTTGACCGGGACGGTGATGGTGCGAATAGCCATGGGATCCTCCGTTTGTCACAGCGGACCGCTGCGGTCCGTCAAAGGCTATGACGGACGCCGAACAGAGAGTGTGACGATGAGCGAACTCGAGATTCTGGCCGCACGGTTCGAAGAGGACCGCCCGCATCTGCGCCAGGTCGCCCAGCGGATCCTGGGCTCGCCCCACGAGGCCGACGACGCCGTGCAGGAGGCCTGGGTCCGGCTCAGCCGCTCGGACACGGCCGAGGTCGGCAACCTCACGGGCTGGCTCACCACCGTCGTGTCGCGCGTCTGCCTCGACATGCTGCGTTCCCGCCAGGCCCGCCGCGAGGACGTGGCCGAGCTGCCGGTGGTGGTCGACGAGGGCGCCGACCCCGAGGGCGAGGCGGTGATGGCCGACTCGCTCGGGCCGGCGCTGATGCTGGTGCTCGACACGCTCGGGCCGCGGGAGCGGCTCGCCTTCGTGCTGCACGACATGTTCGCGGTGCCCTTCCCGGAGATCGCGGAGATCATCGGGGCGTCGCCGGCGGTGGCCCGCCAGCTCGCCAGCCGCGCGCGGCGCCGGATCCAAGGCATAAATCCGGATAACCCCGATAAATCGCGCCAGCGGGAGATTGTTGACGCGTTCCTCGCGGCGGCCCGCGGGGGCAACTTCGCCGCGCTGCTCGAGCTGCTCGATCCGTCGGTGGTGCTGCGGGCCGACGAGGCGGCGGTCGCGATGGGCGTGAGCGCGACGGTCAGCGGCCAGGAGGGCGTGGCCGGAATGTTCAACGGGCGGGCCAAGGCGCTGCGGACGGCGCTCATCGACGGCGTCGCCGGGCTGGTCTGGGCGGTGCGCGGCGAGCCCAAGGTGGCGTTCGCCTTCACGGTCTCCGAGGACGGCCACGTCACCGGCATCGAGCAGATTGCCGACCCGGCGACGCTGACCGTCCTGGAAATCGAGTTCCTCTAGATCTGCGCGAGGGATCCCTCGTACATCTTGTCGATCTCGGCGGCGAAGTTGGTCTCGACGCTTCGCCGCTTGATCTTCATGGACGGGGTGACCTCGCCGGCCTCGATGCTCAGGTCGCGGGGGAGGATCGCGAACTTCTTCACCGTCTCCCAGCGGTTGAGCTTGCTGTTGAGCTCCTTGACGTAGCCGTCGATCAGCGCCTGGGTCTCGGCCGCGGCGACGATCTCGGCGTACTCCTTGCCGTCGAGCGGTCCGCCCTTGGCCCAGGAGACGATCGCGTCCTCGTCGAGCGAGATCAGCATGGTCACGTAGTTGCGGGCCTGGCCGATGATGACCGCCTGCGACGTGTAGGGGCAGACCGCCTTGAACATGCCCTCGATGGCGCTGGGCGCGATGTATTTGCCGCCGGACGTCTTGACCAGGTCTTTCTTGCGGTCGGTGATGCGCAGGTAGCCCTCGTCGTCGAGCTCGCCGATGTCGCCGGTGCGCAGCCAGCCGTCCTCGGTGAACGCCTCGGCCGTCTCCTTGGGCAGGTCGTGGTAGCCGCGCATGACCGGCTTGCCGCGCAGCAGCACCTCGCCGTCCGAGTCGATCTTGCACTCGAGGTCGCCGATCGCCACGCCGACGGTGCCGATCTTGAGCCGCCCGGCCCGGTTCACGAAGTTGGCCGCGCTGCTCTCGGTCATCCCGTACCCCTCCATGATCGGAAGGTTCGCGGCCGCGAAGAACTCGGCGATGTCGCGGCTGAGCGGCGCGGAACCGCTGACCAGCACCCGGAGCCGGCCGCCGAGCCGGGTCTGCAGCTTCGAGAAGACCAGCTTCTCGGCCAGCGCGTACTTGATCTTGAGGCCGGCCGGCAGCGGCTTGCGGGCCTGCTCGAGCGCGACCTTCTGCTTGCCGACGCCGACCGCCCAGCCGAAGATCTTGGCCTTGGCCCCGCCGGCGTCGAGCGCGGTGGTGACGGTCTTGTTGTAGACCTTCTCGAAGATGCGGGGCGCCGCGCACATCAGCGTCGGCTTGACCACCGAGAGCATGTCGACCAGCTTGTCGACCCGGCCGTCGACGTAGGTCGGGACGCCCACGTGCAGGATGCCGCAGAGCAGCGTCTTGCCGAACGAGTGCGACAGCGGGAGCCAGAGGTACTGCAGGTCGGTCGACTCGAACAGGCCGAGGTCCTGCTGGGCGACGCCCTCCCAGGTCCAGCCGCCGTGCAGCAGCTGCACGCCCTTGGGACGCCCGGTGGTGCCCGAGGTGTAGATGAGCGTGGCGAGGTGGTCGGGGCCGATGCTCTCGACCACCTGCTCGATCATCCGCGGGTTGTCGCGCAGCGCCGCCTTGCCGCGCTCCTCGAGCTCGGCCAGCGTGAGCTGCGGCGGGGTGGCGCCGGCGTCGGCCTGTCCGCCGAGCAGCACGACGTGGGTCACGCCGGCCTCGACGCCAGAGATCTTGAGCGCCTGCTTCGGGTTTTCCGCGATCAGCACCTTGGACCCCGAGTTCGACACGATGAAGCTCGCGTCCTCGGGCTCGGTGGTCGGGTAGACCGTCGTGGTCGCGGCGCCGGCGCAGTTGATGCCGAGGTCGGCGAGCACCCACTCGTAGCTGGTGCCGGAGAGGATCGCGACCCGGTCCTCGAGGCCGACGCCCAGCGTGCGCAGCCCGGCCGCGATCGCGGTGGCGCGCTCGCCGACCTCGGCCCAGGTGTGCCAGACCATGCCGGTGTCGTCGGCATTGGGCGTCGCGAACGCCTGACCGTTCGGAGTCGCCGCCACGCGCTTGAAGAACATGTCGGGGATCGACCGGTAAGGAACGTCGAGAGCCATCAGGCGCCGCCTTAGGAAAGGGGGGAGGTAACGCGGTTGTTACCGCAGGGTATCGCCAACGCGTTCCCCAACAATAGAGGCCGGAATCTCGGCGACGGGCCCTAGCGCGAGCCAGCGGTAGTCGACCCCCGTGACGCCGGCGATCTTCATGCAGGCGTTCAGCAGCTGCCGCGGCTCGAACTTGCCGGCTTCCCATTGCCGCCAGGTCTGCGGCGCGATCGCGCACGACTCGGCGGCCTCCTTGATGTTCGTCCAGCCCATGCGCTGGCGGACGAGAGCCAGCCGTGCGCCGAACGTCGACAGGTCCGGCACCCACCCCGATGCCGGCGCCCTCTTCAAATCGGTCATGGGAAGCACTATACGAGTGCGGACACATGCGAAGCGTGCCAAGCTTTGAAACTAGTACTTGACACTACTCGCGCCCGCGCCCATGCTTCAGTACATGACACCGCTGCCAGAACTTCTTACTGCTCGCGAGGTAGCGGAAGCGCTGCGCGTCGACGTCACGACCGTCCACCGCTGGGCCCGCACGGGAGAGATCGAGGCCATCCGCCTGCCCGGGCGGCTGATCCGCGTCCCTCGCGCCGAGGTGGAGCGGATGCTCGCCGTGCCGTCGCCGTCATGAGCAAACCGCCGGCGACTCCGCCGCCTCCCGCGGGCCCGAAGCCCCCTACCCGTCCCAACAACGCGCGTCCGCTCGGTACCCCGCCGTACGGGCCGCGGCCCAAGTAGGCCCCCGATCCTCGCGGCGTCCCACCGATCGCTACGGCGTGACAGCGGGGATCGGGCCAGATCCGCCGGCGGGCCACGCGCCCCCCGTAGACGCGCAGTGGCCCCCCACGCGCGCCGCGTGTCCCGCCGGCTCTTCCCAACCAACTGCCCGATGAAGGGATGTTTCGTCATGCCCGAATTCAGCACCGACGAGATCGCCGAGGCCCGCTCGGCGCTCGAGCGGATGGGCGCCACCGCGAAGTGGGTGGGCGGCGTGTCGATCGCGTCGGTCCCGCTCAGCTTCCTCGGCTCCGCACTCTCGTACGCGAGCCTGAACTACCCGGAGGACCCGCAGCTGCGCGGCGCGGCCGCGGTGTACGAGGCGTGGAAGCAGCTGCCCACCATGGCCGGCCCGCCCCCGATTGACGCGGTGCTCGACGCGTGGCAGCAGCCGCCGCCCCCGCTTCAGCCGGTCGCCGAGGTGCCGCCGCTCCCGGACGACGCCGGCGCGCTGATCCGGGCGTGTACGTCGCCGACCGATGAGCAGCTGGTCAAGGTCGTCAACAAGCTGAAGGAGCTCGCGTGATCGCCGTCGACCTGCAGCTCGCGCGCGTGTGCAAGCACGTGGTCAAGTACGAGGCGATCGACACGGCCGCGCCGGCCGTCGACCAAATCTACGTCGACAAGGCCGCGCTCGGCCGCCTGGCCGAGGGTGGCTTCCCCGAGATGCTCACCATCCGGATCAGCGCGGTCGGTGACCAGTGACCGCCGACGCGCTGTGTGGCCGCTGCAAGCGGCCGGGCAAGCTACGCGCGCTCTACGCCCGCGATCGCGAAACGGGCGTGGCGATCCTGGTCGGCCGCCTCGGCCCGCACTGCTTCTACATCGTGGCCGGCCAGGTCTCCCGCAACGGCCACACCCCGGAGACCCACCAGGCGAAGCCGATCTACCTGCGCGGGAGCAAGTGATGGCGCCCAGCTGGTGGCCCTGGGAGACGTCGGCCGAGACGCCGGCGGAGGAGGCCGAGAAGCTGACCCCGGCCGAGTTCGCCCTGGGCGACCTGCAGACCCGGGTCAAGCACGCCGAGGCGGTGATCGTGACCGCCCTCGGCGACTACAAGGGCGGCCCGGTCCCGTTCGACGTGCTGCTCGACGTCCGGCTCGCGCTGCGCCCCGTCCCTCTGCGCCCGGCCGTCCCGGTCGTGCCCGGCGGGGGAGGTGCCTAGACCGGCATGGGCCGTCGTCGACGCGTCAGGCAAGCAACGCGAATGGAGCTGCGCCGTGTGCAGATTCCAGCACCGGCCCGGCTCGCTGTGCCCCCGCGCCGGCGTGTGGCTCGTTGCGGCGATCTGCCTGCGCTGCCGCGCCGACGGCACCTACTACTGCCCCGACCACGACCTCCACACCTACTTCGAGCGAAGGCGGCCTACCGAGTGACCTGGGTGAAGATCTCCGACACGGCCGCCTCACACCCCGTCGTATCCGGACCGCTGACGTGGTCGGCCGAGCACCTCGACGCCGTCGAGGGCTACGACCTGTGCAACGTGCTGTTCGGGATCGTGCTGCGCTGCGCGACCCGGGCAGCGCAGTACGAGCGCGATTACGAGGTGCTCGACAACGTGGTGGCCGAGATCGCGGGCCCGAACTGGCTGACCCGGGCGGAGCAGGCCGCCCGGGCCGGCTACTGGACCCGCAACGCCACCGCGGACGGGTGGACGCTGCTCGACGACGCCGAACACCTGTTCCACATCCGCAAGAAGGCCGAGATCGAGTGGGAACGCGCCCGCAAGCGCGATATCTCGAATCCGCGGCTGGTTGTGCCCGTCCGGCTGCGTGACGGCGATGCCTGCCGCTACTGCGGCCGCATCGTCCAGTGGAACGCGCGCCGCGGCAACCGCGCGGGCACCTACGACCACCGGCGGCCCGGAACGGCCGCCCTGTTCCCCGATGACCTCGTCGTGTGCTGCGCGGGCTGCAACAGCCAGCGCGGCGCCGACATCGACCCCGACGCCTGGCCCTTGCGCCCCGCGCCGGCCTCACCGCACTACGGCGACCTGACCGTCCGCCTGTTGGCCGAACACGGCCACATCGTCCCTTCCGCAGCACCAGAAGCGAGCGCAGCCGGGCCCGGCGACGCTCCATCAGGTGCTCCACGCCCGGCCAGCGCAGGCGCCTCCGACGGCGACGACGCGGCCGAGCGTGTCGAAGATCTGCAGGTCGGATCTGCAGATCTTCTGGATCGGGGGCATCCGGCGGACAGAAACCCGGGTCGGGACGGTAATGCGGGTAGGTCCGGATCGGCGCGGCGCGGCCGCCGGGGCGGGCGTCGGGCCCGGAACCATCATTACCTAGAAGGAGGTGAAAACCATGCTCGTTAAGACGTACGCGCTCAGCTGTGACACCTGCGGGAACTGGGGTGGCTCCTACGCATCCAGTAAGGAGGCGCGCGCCAGATACCTCAAGTCAGGGTGGAAGCGCGTACCGAAGAGCCGCGATCAGCCGGCCGCCGATCGCTGCCCGCGGTGCTTGCGCCGTGAGTAAGACCTGGGCCGGGGGCAGCACCAGGGCGTGGCGTACGACGCGCGCTCTGGTGCTCGCCCGTGATCGGCGCGATGGATGGGGTTGTCGTGCGCACGATGAGGGTTGGTGCGCTCGAGCGAACCGCGCATCATCGCACGCGTGTACGACAGTTCCGTCGTGCGCGCATCACACCAGGGGGAAGGCGGTCACGGGCGATGATCCGCGCTACCTGGTGGCCAGCTGCAGCGCCTGCAACCTGTACATCGGTGACCCTGCGCAGGGCGCCGACCCACCGAACGAGGGAGTGACCAAGTGGTGATGGGCTTCGACTCGCCGTTGCACGGAGAGATCCTGCGACTCGAGGAGGGCGAGTGGCGGCCGGTCACGGTCGTTGAGAAGCGCGATGGGTTCGTGATCGTCGATCGCCGCCGCGTTTTTTCCGAGAACGGGGGTGCCGGGACACCCGCGCCCTGTCTTTCTCCCTCCCCGGCCCAGCAAAAAACTTTTCCGAGCGACCGGTAACTATCCGTGACGATGCTGACCCGCGTGCGCGCCGCGCTCCGGTCGACGCCCCGCATGGACCGGGACGCCGCCACTGTGGAGCTCGCGCTCGCCCACGCTCGGCAGCTCGACGTCGTCGCCACGGCCTTGGCCGAGCTCGACCCGGTCGAAAACTCGCTCGCGTACCGCCGGGCGGTCGCGTCGTACAAGGATTTCGCCCGCATGCTGGAAGCCACCCTCGATCGTCTGGGGATGAGCCCCGGCGCGCGGCCGGCGGCGCGAGCTCCGGAGGAGGCCGGCGGTGACCCTGCATCTGCTGCCCTCCACGGACTCCGAGCCGACGCCGCCGCCGGTACCGCTGGGGTCGATTACGCCGCGGCTGTGGACCCGGCCGTTACGGCCGCTGACGCCGGCGACTAGCTACGGCTTCCGGGTCATATGGTTCGCGGCCGTCGTGCTGCGCGAGCCGCTCGACCCGTGGCAGCAGTGGGCGGTCATTCACCTCGGCGAGCTGCTGGAGGATGGCCGGCCCCGCTTCCGGCAGGTGCTCATCCTGGTGGCCCGGCAGAACGGCAAGACGCACCTGTGCAAGGTGCTCGCGCTGTACTGGATGTTCGTCGAGCGGTGGCCGCTGACGTTCGGCACGTCGACCAAGCTCGAGCAGGCGAAGAAGGCGTGGCGGCTCGCGATCCGCACGGCCCAGCGGAACCGGGCGCTGCGCGGCCGCTGCCTGAAACCGCGGGTCGCGAACGGGCAGGAGATGTTCTGCACCGTCGACGACTGCTGCTACACGATCGGCGCGTCGGACGCGAAGGGCGGCCGCGGTGACAGCATCGACCGGCAGATCGGCGACGAGCTGCGCGAGCAGCACGATTGGGAGGCGTACAACGCGGCCGCCTACGCGATGAACGCCCGGCCGTACGCGCAGGCGGTCTACATCACCAACCAGGGCGACGCCCGGTCGGTCGTGCTCAACTCGCTGCGTACGGCGGCGCTGGCCGGCACCGATCCGCGGCTCGGTCTGCTCGAGTGGTCGGCGCCGCCCGGCACGCACCCGATGGACACGGGCGGGTGGGCCGCGGCCAACCCGCAGCTGGGCCGCTTCCGCGCCGGCGTGTCGGCGATGGACATCGACACGATCCGCGGTGCCGCGCTACGCGTGGCGAAGCCCGGCGCCGACCCGGGCGACCTGGCCGGCTTCCTGACCGAGTCGCTGTGCATGGCGGTCGACCAGCTCGACCCGGCGGTCGACGCGGCCGCGTGGGCGGCGTGCCTGGACCGGGCGCCGCTGGACGTCGACGACCGCGGCGGCCTGGCCGCGTGTGTCGATCTCTCCCCGAACCTGCAGCACGCCACCCTCTCCGCCGCGCAGATGCTCGAGGACGGCCGGGCCCGAGTCGAGACGATCGCCGCGTGGGACGGGCCCGACACGCTCGCCAGGCTCCGCGCCGAGCTCCCGGCGTGGGTCGCTCGGGTGCGGCCGCGGTCGCTCGGCTGGTATCCGGGCGGCCCGGCCGCCACCCTGGACGCCGACCTGCGCGACCGGCGTAAGGCCGGCCGCTACAGCTGGCCGCCGCGCGGCGTCGACGTCGCCGAGATCAAGGCCGATACGCCGGCGGTGTGCATGGGGTTCGCCGCGCTGGTCGGCCAGCACCAGATCGCGCAGTCCGGGCAGCAGCTGCTCGACACGCAGATCGAGCAGGCGGAGAAGCTGTACGTGCCGGGCGAGCGGTGGGTGTTCACGCGCCGCGGCGTCGGCCAGGTAGATGCGGTGTACGCGGCCGCCGGCGCCGTCCACCTCGCCCGCACTCTGCCGCGCGCCCGGACGGTGTCTCGCCGAGCCCGGGCCGCGACCTGACCGAACGAAATTCGGTAGATCGCGCGCCAGCCGAAGAAAGTTCGGATCGCGGCCTACACTCCCGATCATGGGATGGTGGTCCGCGGCCCTCGAGCAGGCGCGGCAGCTGGTCGGGCTGCCGCGCCCCATCACGCTCGACCTGCAGCCGCTGCACACGTTCGACCTCGCCCCGCAGCCGGTCGACCGGCTGCTCACCGCGATGCGCACCGGCGCCGGCCCGGTCACCCGCGACCAGGCCATGTCGGTGGCCGCCGTCCAGCGCGGCCGCAACGAGCTCTGCTCGATCGCGACGCTGCCGCTGCGCCTCTACCGCGGCCTGGACGTCGTCCCGTCGCCGCTGTTCCGCCAGTTCGACCTCGACGTCCCGAACGTCGTGCACCTGGCCATGACCGTGGAAGACCTCGTGCTCGAGCGGATCGCGTGGTGGGAGGTCACCGGCCAGGACTTCGACGGCTACCCGGTCGCCGTGCACCGGATCGAGCCGTGCCGGGTGCGGCTCAAGCGGCCGGACGGGCCGCCGCGGCCGGGCGATGCCCGGTGGGTGTGGATCCGCACCGAGGATGACAAGGCGTGGCGGCAGGTGTCGGCGGCCCTGATGATCCGTTTCGACTCGCCGAACCCCGGCATCCTCAAGGCCAACGCCCGCGCGATCCGGATCGCTCAGCGGCTGGACGAGCTCACCGAGATGTACGCGAACAACCCGGCGCTGCGGGAGTACTTCACCGACGCCGATGACCCGTCGGTCGATCCGATGGAAGACGACGAGATCGACGCGTTCCTGTCGGAGTACGGGGCGATGCGGCAGCAGCGACCGTTCGGGTGGATCCCGAGCTCGGTCAAGCGTGTCGAGGGCGGTGTGCCGTCGCCGAAGGACTTCACCCTTGTCGACCTGCAGCAGCAGGTGATGATCGCGATCGCGAACGGGCTGGGGGTCGACCCGGAGGACATCGGCGTGTCGACCACCTCGCGCACGTACCAGAACGAGGACGCCCGCCGCCGCGACAAGATCAACCGGATGTACGCGCCGTATATGCGCGCGATCACCGACCGGCTGTCGATGGGCGACGTCATCCGCCGCGGCTACACGGTGCAGTTCGACCTGACCGACTACCTCAAGCCGGACCCGCAGGGCCAGGTCGACTACTGGAAAGGGCTCAAGGACATGGGTGTGACCGACGAGGCGGAGATCCGCGGCTGGGCCGGGCTGTCCGGGCCACCCCCGAAGGCGACGCCGGCGGCCGCGCCGGCGCCGACCCAGAACGCGCTTCCTCCGGTCCGCGTCTCGTCGCAGCTCGGCCGATTCGACGGTGACGGCCCCGCGTTCCGGTTCCACGCCACCGACTTCGCGGCGCCGCCGCCGGCGCCGACCGTCGACGAGGCGGCCCGCACGATCACCGGCCTGGCCGTGCCCTACAACGCCGTGGCCAACAAGTTCGGGCTCCGCTACTCGTTCAAGCCCGGCTCGCTCGAGTACTCCGACCCGGCGCGGATGGCGCACCTGAAGGACCACACGACGCCGGTCGGTTTCCATCGCTCCGTCAAGGACTCCGCTGACGGGCCTGTGGTGGAGCTGGCGGTCCTGGACGGCCCGGACGGTAGCCCGGCCAAGGCCGAGCGGGATCAGCTGCTCTACGACGCCGCGCACGGCCTCTACAGCGGCCTGTCGATCGGCGTCGACTTCAGCATCGACCCCGAGGACGGCGACGTCGAGATCGGCGACGACGGCACCTACAACGTCGTCCGCGCGACCTGGCGCGAGACGTCGACCACGTACCTGCCCGCTTTCGACGATGCCCGCGTGACCAAGGTGGCCGCGAGCCTGACAGGAGGAACCATGAAGTGCCCCCACTGCGGGCTCGCGCACGCGCCCGGCATCGCCTGCGCGACGTTCGCTGCGCAGCTGCGCACCGACCCGCCCCCGGCCGCCCCGCCCACGCCGGCGGCCGCCCCGACGCTCGAGCAGTTCCACGCCTGGCTACAGACGCAGCCGGCCGCGGCTCCGCCGGCGCCCGCGCTGCCGGCCGAGCCGCCGACGGCGGTCAACCCGAACCACGGGTCGGTCCAGGTGGTTGAGCCGTTGCCTTACCGCTACGACCGCAAGGGCAACCTGCGCGACGGCACCCACGATTTCAGCTCGGACATCTCGGCGGCCTACAACCCGAAGTACCGCGGCGAGCTCGACCCGGTGACCGCGCAGGGCCGCATCGAGGCCTGGCTCAAGCACGCGTTCGACCCGCAGGCGCCGGACCTCGGCCGCCTCGACCCGCCCGGCAACGCCGCGCAGCAGCAGTTCGCGATCACCCCGGCGAACGTGGTCAACCTCAACTACCCGCAGAACCATCCGGAGATGTACGTCGACCAGCTCGACTACCTCTACCCGATGTACCAGGCGTTCAACAAGGGCACCCTCGACACGGTCACGCCGTTCGTGCTGCCCAAGTTCAACGCGAGTTCCGGCCTGGTCGCCGACCACGTCACCGGCACCGAGCCGACCCCGGGCGCGTTCACCGCGACCGCGCAGACCATCACCCCGTCGCCGCTTTCCGGCAAAGTCGAGATGACGCGCGAGGTCCTCGACCAGGGCGGCAACCCGCAGGCCTCCGGGCTGATCTGGCGGCAGATGGTCCGCGGCTGGTACGAGGGCATCGAGGCCGCGATCCAGGCGTTCTTCGTCGCGAACGCGGCCAGCATCCCCGACATCAACCTCGGCGTGGCGGTCACCGACGCGGTCATGGATCAGGCCCTCGCGACTGCGATCACCGCGCTGCAGTACATCCGCGGCGGAGACCGCTACTCGCGGGTGTTCACCCAGATCGACCTCTACCAGAAGCTGGCCAAGGCGGTCGACACGACGAACCGCCCGTTGTACCCGACGCTCGGGGCGATGAACGCGTCCGGGCAGATGGGCCCGGAGCAGAACTACCTCAACGTCCGCGGCAAGACGTTCGCGCCGGCCTGGGCGACCGCGGCCACCGGCTCCGTCGCCGCGTCCAGCTGGATGATGGACCCCGACGTCGTCGGCGTCTGGCTGTCCACCCCGCAGCGCCTCGACCTCGAATGGCGCGTCGCCTGGGTCGACATCGGCATCTGGGGCTACAAGGCCCTCGCGATCACCGACTTCACCCGCACCCGCGAGCTGGTCTACGACCCGGTATAGGGATCACAGGCCCGGGGCCACTCACGCCCCGGGCCGCCCCTATCCCCTCGAATCCGTTGCTACGTAAGGAGATCCGATGTCCGAGACGAAAGACGAGATCGCCGCGGAGCGCGATCGGCTGCAGGCGGAGAACGAGCAGCTGCGCGGTCAGCTCGCGTCCGCCGGCGCCGGCCGGGCGTACGCGCCGGCCCAGCGGTTCCAGCTGTCGGAGGGCGACCGGCAGGAGCTCGAGATCCGCGGCGTGGTCAACATCGGCGGCCGCATGTGGACCCGCGAAGAGGTCCTCGCCGAGCTCGCGAAGACCGGCCCGGACGCGTCCGGAAACAACGACCAGTCCGGCGTGCAGATCGCCGAGGCGCCGGCGGGGACCCGGGTTGACCCGGGCACGCTGCCGACTCGCACCGGCCCGGGCGTGGCCGGCGTCGACTTCGTGTACCCGTCGGTCAAGCGCGGCGCGATCGACCCGGCCGTGGCCGGCACGCCGGGCATCAACGGCCCGGCCGCCGATACAAAGCTGGGCGGTTTCGAGCCGGCCCAGCCCGACGACGTCGACCTCGACTAGGGCCTGGCCGTGCCCTGGAAGCCCGACTACATCACCGTGTCGCAAGCCACGGCGTTCCTGCGCGTCGACGACACGGTCGATGACGTCGAGATGGGCAACTGGGTCACGGCCGCGTCCCGCGCGGTCGACAAGAAGACCAACCGGCAGTTCGGGCAGCTGGCCGCGCCGGCCGCCCGGGTCTACCGGCGGCCGCCGGCCTACGACCCGTCGACGGGTATGTGGCTGCTCGAGATCGACGACGTCCAGGACGTGACCGGCATGCTGGTCAACGGCGTCGCGTACGCGAGCTCCGGGGCCACGCTGCTGCCCGACAACGCACCCGCCGACGGCGTCCCGTGGGAGCGGCTCGGTCTCATCGCCCCGCCGATCATGCCGGGCCCGGG
Organism: Actinoplanes sp. NPDC051537; assembly: GCF_055586105.1. Classification (NCBI taxonomy): domain Bacteria; kingdom Bacillati; phylum Actinomycetota; class Actinomycetes; order Micromonosporales; family Micromonosporaceae; genus Actinoplanes; species Actinoplanes sp. NPDC051537. The sequence continues at coordinate 32,450 of NZ_JBVJIU010000011.1, read as the reverse complement.
CGTGCCGATCTCGTACACGATCACCGCCCGGTGGGGGTGGACGGCTGTGCCGACGCAGGTGATCGCCGCGTGCAAGTTGCAGTGCTCGCGGTGGAACGCCCGCCGGGACAGCCCGTACGGGATCGCGGGGTCCCCGGACAACAACTCGGAGATGCGGCTGCTGGCTCGGCTCGACCCGGACGTGGCCACGACCCTGGCCGGCCTGTCCCGGCGCCGGAAAGTGGGCTGACGTGGACGTGTACGCGGTGATGGACGAGATCAGCACCCTGGTCCACACGATCACTGGTCTGCGCAATGCGACCTGGGCGTCCCGCAGTGTGGCCTCGCCGGCGGCGATGGTCGGGTGGCCGGAACGTGCCGATTACGTCGGCACCTATCAACGCAAGCAGACGCGGATCCCGGATCTGCCGGTGCTCGTGCTGTGCGGCAAGGCGTCCGAGCGGGTCTCGGCCAAGCGGCTCGGTGAGTACGTCGCCGAGACGGGCGCCCGGTCCATCCCGGCCAAGATCATGTCCCGGGCCGGTTCGTGGGTGGCGTGCGACCTCGTGGACGTCAAGTGGGTCGGCTTCCCGGCCGCGACGGTCGCCGGTATCGATTATCTGGCCGCCGAATTCCACCTCGACGTCATAGGAAAGGGCACCTGATGGCATTCGTTCACGGTCAGTTCACCAAGGTCACCGTCGCGACCAAGGACATCAGTCCTTACATCAAGACGTCGACGTTCACCGAGGAAGCCGACTTCCACGACACGACGGGCTACAACCCGACCGGAGGCCGTAAGACGAAGGCCGGCGGTCTGCTCGACGGCAAGTTCGTCATGTCTGGCAGCTACGACAACACCGCGTCGACGGGGCCGCGTAACGCGCTGCGGTCGCTGCTGGGCACGTCGGTCTCGGTCGTGCGCAACGTGGAAGGCCTCGGCACGGGCAAGCCCAACGACGCGTTCTCCGGGGTGCTGACCAAGTACGAGGAGACCAACCCGGTCGACGACATGGTGACGTGGTCGGCCGAGATCGAGATTTCCGGCGCGGTCACCACGACCGCGCTGCCGTAGGGAAGGCCTTCGGATGACGAATCTGACTCGCGAGCAGATCCTGGCCCGCAAGACCGGCAAGGGCACGGCGACCCTGCCGGACGGCAGCACCGTCGCGATCCGCGCGCTGACCCGTGACGAGGTGCTGGAGTCGCAGGATCTGCGCGAGCTCGCCGACCGGGACAACTTCATCATCGCCACCGGCCTGACCAACCCGAAGCTGTCGGTCGACGACGTGGCCGCGTGGGCCGCCGAGGGCGACGCCGGCGACCTGGTCGCGGTCAGCGAGGCGATCGCCGAGCTGTCCGGCCTCAAGCAGGGCGCCGGGAAAAGCGGCGTACCTGGCGCTTGAGGAAGACCCGGACCTGGAGTTCGAGTTCTACCTCGCCCAGAAGCTCGGCCGGACCGTCGCCGAGCTGAGGGCGTCGATGGGCAACGACGAGTTCGTGGTGTGGACCCGGTTCTATGCCCGCAAGGCGCAGGCCCAGGAGCTGCAGCACAAGATGGTGGGAGGCTGAGATGGCCGCGAAGATCGAAGTGCAGGGTCTACGCGAGTTCCAGCGCGCCCTCCGGTCGATGGACGCTGCTCTGCCGAAGCAGATGCGGGTGGCGCTGAACGAGGCGTCCGGCGTGGTCATCGACTACGCCCGGCCGCGGTTCCCGCGTAAGTCAGGCCGGGCCGCGGCGTCGCTGAAGGCTCGCTCGTCGCAGCGCGCGGCCCGGGTCGCGCTGGGTGGCGGCCGAGCCCCGTACGCGCCGTGGCTCGACTTCGGCGGGCAGGGCCGGGTGAAGGGCCGGCCCCCGAAGCGGGAGTTCATCAAGGGCGGCCGGTACGTCTACAAGGGGCTGGAGGTCAACCGGGAGCAGATCACCGACAAAATGAGCGCCGCGCTGACCGAGCTTGCTCGCTCGGCCGGCCTTGAGGTGACCTGATGCCCAACCAGGTGACATTGACGTTCGCCGGCGAGGAAAAGCCGCTCACCGACTCGTTCGACCGGGTCGGCGGCTCGGCGAAGAGGATGGGCGACAGCGTCGGCTCGACGGCACGCCAGCTCGACGAACACGCGAACGGGCTGGAAAAGGTCGGCGGGTCGGCGGACAACGCCGAGCGCAACATCATCGGGGTGCACGACGTCATCGACGGCACCGCGACGATCATGCAGGGCCCGGGGAAGCAGGGCATCGTCGCGTACCTGCAGGGCTGGGCCGACCTGGCGGGCGGTATCGCGCCGATGGCCGAGTACCTGGCGCAGACCAAGGTGGCCACGCTTGCGCAGGCCGCGGCGCAGAAGGTCGCCTCGCTGGGCGCGAAGGTGTGGGCGGGCACGCAATGGCTGCTGAACGCGGCGCTGACCGCGAACCCGATCGGCCTGGTCATCGCCGCCATCGTCGCCCTGGTCGCCATCTTCGTGATCGCGTGGAAGCACTCCGCGACATTCCGCAGCATCGTGATCGGCACCTGGAACGGCATCAAGGCCGCGGCGCTCGCGGTGGGCCGCTGGTTCACCGGCACGCTGTGGCCGTGGATCAAGGGTGTGGGCGACCGGATCGGCGGCATGTTCAAGGCGATCCCGGGCATCATCAAGCGGGCGTTCTCCGGCCTGGTCAACATCATCTTGTGGCCGTACCGCACCGCGTTCAACCTGATCGCTGACGCCTGGAACAACACGATCGGGCGGCTGCACTTCACGATCCCATCGTGGGTGCCCGGCATCGGCGGCGCGTCGATCGACGTCCCGAACCTGCCGCACTTCCACGCCGGCGGCATCGTGCCCGGCGTGGTCGGCACGCCCACCGTCGCGCTGCTGCAGGCCGGCGAGAAAATCGGCTCGGTGGGCAGCTCCGGCGACGGCGGCGGCTGGGTGGCCGTGCGCGGTGACGCCCTGATCGATCAGCTCACGACGATGATCGCGGCCCGGGTCGGGGCCCGCGGCGGCCGCGCCGCCCAGCTGGGCATCCGGATCATCTGATGGCCGCCCTCGATCTGCAGGTGCAGCTGTTCGTCGACGGCGCCTGGACCACCTATCCGGCGTACTCCGAGGAAGGCTTCACCGTCCGCTGCGGGCCCGACGTCGAATCGGGGCCGCAACCCAACCTGATCAGCCTGACGCTGGCCAACGACGACTACTCGATGGACCCGGCGAACGTCGCGTCGCCGCTGTTCGGGAAGATCGGCCGCAACACCCCGGTGAAGATGGTGATCCACGGCATCGGCATGTTCGTCGCCGAGGCGTCGTCGTGGAAGCCGGAACGCACCGTTGAGCACTCGCCCGGCGCCGGCCGCGGCCGGTCGTCGATCACGCTGACCGCCGAGGGCGTGCTGCGCCGGCTGGGCCGCTGGGAAGACCAGCTCGACTCGCCGATGACCCGGCAGACGTCCGGCTACTCGAGCTTGCTCGGCCATTGGCCGCTCGAGGACCCGGCCGGCGCGGCCCAGCTCGAGCAGCGCGTCTCCGGGGCCTCCCCGGGCGCCTACAGCGGCACCGTGACGCTGCAGGGCGACGATGGCGCCGGCGGCTCCGACAAGTGCCTCGTGCTCGGCTCGGACGGGTTCGTCGGCGGGAACTTCCTGCGGACCACCGGCAACGGGTGGCAGTGGGTGTTCGCGATGAAACTGGCGGCCGTGCCGTCGTCGGGGACGACGCTGACGTTCGCGAACATGTCCGACACGCTCGGCCGCAACTGGACGTGGGGCGTCAACTCGACACAGTTCGTGGTCACGGTCACCGACGCTGACGGGTCCGTGCTCTCGACGACGGCGTTCGGGTCGATCCCACCCAACAAGTGGATCCGCTACCGGATGAAGTGCACCCAGGCCGCGGGCACGATCACCCTCGAGCCGGCCTGGTACCCGCAGGACTCCCTCGTGATCACCGGCGGAACGATGACGTTCGCCGGCAGCACCGCGGCCAGGCCGTCGCAGTGGTACGTGCGGGGCAACGCGTGGACCGACGGCGCCGCCTACACCACCGTGTTCGCCACCTCCGACACGGTCGTCGACCTCACCACCACCCAGGCGGCCGCGGCGTTCAACGGCTACCTGGCCGAGCGCGCCGGCGACCGGTTTAGCCGGCTCATGAACGAGCAGGGGCAGACGTTCTGGATCGGCGGGGACGTGTCGAAGTCGGCGCCGATGGGGCGGCAGAAGCCCGGCCGGCTGCTTGACCTCATCCAGGAGTGCGCGGAAACCGACGGCGGCCTGTTGACCGATGAGCCGATCGCGTTGGGCATCCTGTTCCGCCTCTACAACGACCTGATCAACCAGACACCGACGATCGCGCTGACCTACGGCGTCGACGTCTCCCCGCCGCTGGACAAGACCATCGACGACGTCGGCGTGATCAACGACATCACCGTGGAGAACGCCGACGGCACGAAGGTGCATCAGGAACAGACGTCCGGGCCGTTGTCGACGTCGCCGCCGCCGGCGGGCGTCGGCCGCTACAAGAAGACGATCAACGTCAACGCGGCCGGGATCAGCCAGCAGATCGACCGGGCGAATTGGGAGCTGACTAACGGCACCCTGGCCCGGGCCCGATATCAGTCGGTCACCATCGACCTGCTCAAGTTCCCGTCGTACCGCAACGCCGTCAACCAGACCAAGCCTGGGCACATCATCACGATCGACGGTCTCGAGCCTGATCAGGTGCGCCTCCTGGTGATCAACATGACCCGGCAGGGCGGCGCGTTCGCGCATTTCGCGACGTTCAACTGCGTCCCCGCGGACCTGTACTTCACCGGCCGGTACAACGACGCCGGCCTGAAGTACGACTCGAGCTCGACGACGCTCGGGTCGGGTGTGACGTCGACGGCGACGTCGGTCGTGTTCTCGACGCAGGTCTCCAAGGAGCTGTGGTCGACGTCGAACGTGCCGTACGACGTGGCGATCGCCGGCGAGCGGATGACCGTGACCGCGATGGGCGCACCCAGCGGGACGGGCCCGTTCCTGCAGACAGCCACCGTGACCCGCTCGGTCAACGGCGTCGTCAAGGCCCAGACCGGCGGCGCGGAAATCCACCTGGCGAACCCCGCCCGCTACTCGATGGGAGGCTACTAAATGCCCAACGCCGGCGATCCGATCAGCGCGTCCGACATCGCCGAAAACGTCGGCTTCGCGCAGCTCACCGTCGACTCGAGCACGTTCACGACCACCGAAATCGGGGTGCTCGACTGCGTGTGCGCAGGGTTGATCAACGGCCAGTTCTACGTGATCACCCTGTACGTGGCCGGCCTGTCGTCCACCGTCGCCGGCGACCTGGCTTTCGCCCGCGTCCGTCAGGACAACGCGGCCGGCGTCCAGATGATGGGGCCGCAGATCTACATCCCGACGACGTCCACGTTCGGATTCCCGACGATGGCACAAGCCCGGTACACGGCGACGGCGACCGGGGCGAAGACCTTCACTCTCACCGGACAACGGCAAACCGGCACCGGCACGCTCAAGTACGGCAACGGCGGCGGCCGGGCCACGGTCCTGCGCGTCGACCGGCTCATCTGACCGAAGGAGACCCCCGATGAACAAACTCAGCTGGCCGGCCGTCGGGCTGATCGCCGTGCTCGCCGGCGTCGCGGTCGCGCTGGCCACCCTGGCGCACTGGGATCCCGCAGCGATCCTCGGCGTGCTCGGCATCCTCGGCGGCATCGGCGGCGGCGCCGCGGTTGGCGGCGCGGTCGCCGGACGAGTCGAAGACGTACACGCCGAGACGGCCGCGCAGACCCCGATCCTTGAGACCGTCGCGAAGCGGGTCAACGGCGACCTGGACGGCCGGATCGCGGCCGCGATGGAAGAAGCCGCCGAGACCGGCGCCGCGCGCGCCCTGGCCGCGCTGCGCGCGCAGGGGGCGATCCGCTGATGGCCGCCCTCGTGCCGTGCCTGGTCGCGCTGCGCGGCGAATTCGACGCCCTGTTCCCGGATCGCGATCGGAGCTCGGACGGCTGGATTGGCGACGCCGCGCACGCCGCCCGCAGCTCCGACCACAACCCCGACGCTCGCGGCCTGGTCCACGCGATCGACGTCGACACCCAGCTCGGCGAGGGCGCCTCGATGCAGGCGTTCGTCGACCACCTCGTCGGCCGCAAGGACCGCCGGCTGACCTACATCATCTTCAACCGGCGGATCTGGTCCGCGTCGCACGGCTGGAACCCGCGGCCGTACGAAGGCACCGACCCGCACACCGGGCACGCCCACGTGAGCGCCGACGACCTGCCGGCGCTCGAGCAGAACACCGCCAGCTTCCACCTCGAGGAGGTCCCCGTGAGCATGACCGCCACCGACCTGAAGAAGATCGACGACATGATCAAGGCGTCCGAGGCCCGCGTACTCGCGCAGGTAGTAGGGCTCAACGACAAGATCGGCAACGAGGGGCACCCGAACCGCACGCGCGGCCAGAACGATAACGACCTGTCGAACCTCAGGGGCTTCTTCGTGGGCGACCAGCTCGACGCGCCCAACGCCGGCGTTGTGGCCGGCTCCCCGCTGGACAAGATGACCCGCGCCGCGGAGAAGATCCTCGCGGACTAGGGCCGCTTGGGAATCAGCGCGTAGCCGTCGTCGACCGGGTGCACGTAGAAGCCGCGCATCATTCGGTGCCCCGGGCCCTCGGGCTCGACGACCAGGCCGTGGATGACAAACCAGCCTTCCCAGCCGGTCACGTTCATCTCTTCGGCGTAGTCGAACCGGATCACGAAGTCGTACGGTCCGCCCGGCCAGAACACCGTGATGCGCTCGCCGCGCTTGTGTGGCTGGTCCATGGGTCGTCCTCCCCGGCAGTGGTGGACGGAAGGGCGGGCAGGTCTCGGGACCCTGCCGGGGGCGTTCCCGGGCCCGCCCCTCCTGCCGACGGAGGTTACGTCGCGTAACCCCCACATGCAAGAGGTAATGTACGGTTTACGTCACGTCAAGATCACTTAGAGTCTACGTTCTCGGGTGTGGCGGAGGACGTGTTCCCGATGGGGCCGGAAGAGATCCGGCAGCGCCTGGGCATCTCCCGGCAGCGGGCATACATCATCATCGGCCGGCGGGACTTCCCGGCGCCGTGGCGCGAGCTCGCGCGGGGGAAGGTCTGGCGGTCTACGGACGTCGAGGCGTGGATAAGCGCGAATCGGCCGAATCTCACGGCCGAAGGTGCCGAGGACGGCTGACAAAAGGTGCGGGCCGCACCCGTCTGGGTGCGGCCCGCGTTGTCTCGTGGATACTGAATGTGCCTAGTTACCTGCTGGGGGCTGGGTGGGGGCGGGCAGCGATCTGATCGCGAGTCGGCGCTGCCTGCTTGCCACCTTCGTGTATCCCTGGGTGCTGGTGATGCTCTTATGTCGCAGGGCGTCCCGGACCAGCTCCAGATTGTTCGTCTCGTTCAGCAGTCGGGTAGCGAACAGGTGGCGAAACCGGTGCATCGTCACGCCCTCCAGGCCGAGCGAGTCGAAGTGCTCCCGGCCGTGGGTGCCGATCCACCGAGGCGTCACCGGCACGCCGCGGCCGCGCACGAGCACCGGCCCCGGCGGCCGGCCCCGCACCAGCTCCCACACCACCGGGTGCGTGTCGACGTAGGCCGGCGACCCGCCCTTCGACCGCACCACATAGATGTTTTCCTCGGTCACGTGCTGCCGGTACACGCCGCACATCTCCTCCACCCGCAGCCCGGCGTAGGAGGCGAGGTGTATTGCGGTGCGCCACGGATCTCGCGACCGGCTGGCCGCGATCTCGAATTCTTCGTCGGTGACCGGCCGCGGCACGCCGGCCGGCGAGCTCGGCTTGGCCATGTCGGCGGCCGGGTTGCCGAGCAGGTAGCGGCCGGCGGCCCAGCCGTAGAAGCCGAGGATGTGCCCGGCGTAGGTGTGGAGCGTCCAGCCCGACCAGCTGTCGTCGTGCTGCAGCCAGTCCTCGAGTTCGTCGGTACTGGCGTACGCCAGCCCGAACGGCAGGTCGTTGTGCAATTTCCGGAGGACGCGGCATCGGCAGTCCACTGTGTGTGGTGAGGCCCCCGATGCCCTGAGAAACCGCTCGTACGCGGCGATCATTTCACTCACCGAGACAGTTTCTTTACGTTTGGTTAAATCCTCAATCCGGCTCTTCATCCGACTAGCCGCGGACTGTTTAGGCGACTGTCAATCGGTCGCGCGCGCACAACTGTCCGACATTTTCCCTGGTCAGGCCGCGCTTGTTCCCCGATGGTCGCGATCACGCGCTGACCAGCGGAATACCGCAGGGTATTGAAAGGTCGGCCAGGAGGCCAGTACCGGGCCCCGGGTCCGATTCTATCGACCGACCCGCCGGTAACGTCGCGAAGCATGAGCGTGATTGTCCTGGGCGGGACTGGTGTGGACACGGTGGTGCCGGTGGCGGGCCTGCCGGTGCTGGGCGCCGACTCGGCCCGCCCGGTCGGACCGATCCGCGACGAGGTGTCGCACACCGGCACCTGCGTGGCGCTGGCCCTGCGCGCGCTCGGCGTGCCGGTCGCCCTGGCCGACACGGTCGGCGACGATGACGCCGGCAGGCGGGTGACCTCGGCGTTCGCGGCGTGGGGCATCCCGCTGCACGCGGCGGCGGCGCCGGCCGGCACCCGGCGCGCGGTCAACCTGATGAGCCCGGACGGCCGGCGTCTCTCGATTTACGACGGCCGGGACGTGGCCGGATACCGGTTCCCGGCGGAGATCCTGGCGCAGGCGACCGGCCGGCACGCGCACGTGACGATCATGGATTGGGCTCGGCATCTGGTGCCCGAGCTGCGCGCGGCGGGCCTGACGATCTCCACCGATCTGCACGACTGGGACGGCGTCAACCCGTACCACCTCGATTTCGCCCTGAATGCCGACCTCGTCTTCGTGAGCGGGGTGCAGCTGGCCGAGGGCGCGCCCGAACGGATCCTGACCGAGGGGAAGGCCTCGCGGGTGCTGGTCACGCACGGCGGAGAGGGCGCCACGCTGCACACGAAGGAGGGCGCCCGGCATTGCGCGGCGGCCGATCCGGGCGCGCCGATCGTGGACACCAACGGCGCCGGCGACGCGTTCGCCGCCGCCTTCCTGGCGGGATGTCTGGCGGGCGAGAGCGACGACTCCTGCCTGCGCTCGGCGTTGCTCGCGGGTGCCTTCGCCTGTACGCGCGAAGTGGGCCCCGAGTGCTTCATCGATCGCGAGACCCTGGCCGCCCGGCTGCTCACGTAGGCGCGGTCTCCTCCAGCGGCCGCATCGTCCGGATGCCGGCCGCGAGCGACGCGGTCACGGCCGCCACCAGCACCGACGCGGCGAAGAGCAGGATCGTGCGCGGCCCGCCCCAGGCCGTCACGAAGACGCCGGCCAGCAGCGGCGCCGCGGCCGACGCCGACATCGCGGCCAGGAAGATCACGCTCAGCACCCGGCCCTGGAGGCGGTCGGGCGTGATGGCGGCCTGGTAGCCGAACAGGGCCGCGTTGCAGGACGGACCGAGGAAGACGGCCAGCGCCACCGGCACCGCCGCCAGCACGCTCGTGGTCAGCCACGCGCTCGCCACCAGCACCCCGGTCGCGGCCCAGCAGATCGCCCGGATCAGCCCGGCGAACGGAAGCCAGCGCTGCAGGAGCGGCGCCACGAACGCGCCGGTCAGCCCGCCGATGCCGACGATCGTCTCGGTCAGCCCGATCACGCCCGGGGTCACGCCGTGCCGCTGGAGCGTGACCACGATCGTGAACAGCACGCCGGTCAGAGCGAAGTTCAGCGGCGCCGCGATGATCAGCACGGCACGCAGGAACGGGTTGCCGAAGACGAAGCGCAGCCCCTCGGCCAGGGCGGTGGCGTGCCCGGGCGGCGGCTCGGACTGCTCGGCCTGCAGCGGCCGCCGGATCAGGGCCACCCCGGCGAACGAGGCCAGGTAGGACAGGGCGTTGCCGAAGAACGGCAGGGCGTGGGTGATGCCGAAGAGCAGGCCACCCAGCGGCGGGCCGGCCAGCGAGGTGCCGTACGTGCGGGCCTCGTTGCGGGCCACCGCGGCCGGCAGCTGGGCGGCGGGGACGATGCTGCGCAGCGACGCGTGCTCGATCGTGTTGAACAGTGCCGTGCAGGCGGCGTCGAGGACGGCGACCGTGATGATCAGGGCGAGGGTGGCGCGGCCGGTGGCGACGGCGATGCCGAGTCCGATGCCGGCGATCAGCCGGATCACGTCGCAGATCAGCATGGCCCGGCGGCGGTCGACCCGGTCGGCGAGCACCCCGGCCGGCAGCCGGGTGGCGAGCTTCGCGATCAGGGCGCAGGTGCCCACGACGCCGGCCCGCACCGGCGACCCGGTCAGGTCCAGCACCAGCAGCGGCACCGCGAGCTGGGCGATCGCGCCGCCGAGGTCGGACAGCGACTGGCTCGTCCAGAGGAGCGTGAACTCCCGGTTGCGCCACAGGGCGCTCACCCGCGAACTCCGCTCGGTAGCACCCCGGTCACCTAGCGCAAGATATTTACTGCTCGCGATTTCCGCAACGGTGCCGGCTCAGAGCAGCGAGACCTTCTTTTTCACGATCTCCCCTTCCGTCGGTCGGTCGGCGGCCGTCTTCGTGCTCGTGGCGCGTCGGTGCGACGGCCGCCGCTCCGCATGCGAACGAGCTTATTTCGCCGGTCGGGGCGGACCTGCATACCGGTTTGGACATATCAGAATGGGTCGGTGGATCTGGTCATCACCGACGACGGCGGCGGCGAGAAGACCGTTCTCGTCTACCGGGCGCTGCGCGACGCGATCGTGGACGGACGGCTGCCGGCCGGGCATCGCCTGCCGCCGACCCGGGCGCTCGCCGTCGACCTGGGCGTTTCGCGAGGCAGCGTGGCCACCGCGTACGAGCGCCTGGTCGCCGAGGGCTACCTGTCGGCCCGGGTCGGCTCGGGCACGTTCGTCGCCGAGGTGCCGGCGCGGCGGCACGCGCCGCGGGCCGCCGCTGATCCGTTGCGGCCACGCGCCGGCTGGCCGACCAGCCCGGCGCCGACCAGCGGGGACGAGCCGAAGCCGCGGTACGACTTCCGCACCGGCATCCCCGACGTGACCCTGTTCCCGTTCGACGCCTGGCGGCGGCTCGTCACCGCCGAGATGCGGGCGGGCGCGAACACGCCGGGCACCTATCCGGCGCCGGCCGGGCACCCCGCGCTGCGCTCGGCCATCGCCCGCTACCTCGGCTACGCGCGGTCGGTGCGGGCCTCCGCCGACGACGTGGTCGTCACCAACGGCACGCAGCACGCGCTCGACCTGCTGGCCCGGGTGCTGCTGCGGCCGGGCGACGTGGTGGCGGTCGAGGAGCCGGGCTATCCGCCGGCGCGGCGGCTGTTCGAGGCGATCGGCTGCCGGGTGGCGGGGGTGCCGGTCGACGAGGAGGGGCTGGTGGTCGCCGCGCTGCCGGCCGGGTGCCGGCTCGTGTACGCGACCCCGTCGCACCAGTTCCCGCTCGGCCGCCCGATGAGCCTGGCCCGGCGCCGCGAGCTGCTCGACTGGGCCCGCCGGCGCCCGGTGGCGATCGTCGAGGACGACTACGACAGCGAGTTCCGGTTCTCGGCGCGCCCGCTCGAGCCGCTGCACAGCCTGGACGAGGCGGGGCGGGTGCTCTACGCCGGCACGTTCTCGAAGAGCATGATCCCGTCGATCCGGACCGGCTTCCTGCTGGTGCCGCCCGGCCTGCGCGGCGCCGTCGCCGCGGCTCGTCAGCTCGGCGACGGCTACGGCCCGCCCGCGCTCCAGGCCGCCCTGGCCCGGTTCATCGACGAGGGTCAGCTCGCCCGGCACGTCCGCCGCGCCGGCAAGGAGTACGCGCGGCGACATGCCGCGCTAACCGCCGCCTTGAGCGACATTTCAGAAATGTCGCTTATACCGTCGGCGGCGGGGCTGCACGTCACGGCGTTGTGGGAGGGCGACACCGCGGCGGTGGTAAAGGCAGCGGCAAAGCGGGGAGTGGCGATCGAGGACCTGGCTGCCTATGCGACCTCGCACGCCGGCTTCGTGTTCGGGTTCGGCGCCGTCGACCCCGCGCTGATCGGCGAGGGGATGGCGATCTTCGCCGGCCTCCTGGACCGCCACGCCTGATAGCTGATCGCCCCGGCCGCCACCACGAGGCTGAGCAGCGCCGGCGGCCCGGTCAGCAGGAGCAGCCCGAGCACCGCCACGAACGCGGCGCCGGCCCCGATCCGGGACGGCCCGGCCGGCAGCAGCCGGAGGGCGGCCGCGGTGCCGAGCACGTAGACGAGCGTGAAGCAGCCGGTGACCAGCAGCATCGAGGTCTTCAGCGCGAACGGCAGGGACACCGAGGCGAGGCTCGCGAACAGCACGAACGTCAGCGACTTGCGCTGCGTGCCGAAGACCCGGGCGGGCAGCGCGCCGTCGCGGGCCAGCGCCGCGCCGAGCCGGGACGCGCCGGCCAGGTACGCGTTGACCGCCCCGATCGTGAGCAGCACCGCCACGATCGCCGTCACCACCCGCACCGGGCCGCCGACGCCGACCGCGAGCAGGTCGGCGAGCGGCGCCGCGCTGCCGCCGAGCGCCGGGCCGAGCACGAGCACGCTGGTCAGCGCCACGGCGAGGTAGAGGACGCCGACCACGACGACCGCGATGGCGGTGGCCCGGGGCACGTCGCGCCGCGGGTCGCGGTAGTCGGGGGAGAGCGACGAGATCGCCTCCCAGCCGGCGAAGCCCCAGACGAGCACGGCCGCCGCCGCCCCGATCCCGGTCCAGCCGTGCGGCGCGAACGGGGTGAGGTTGTGCCAGCGGGCGTGCGGCAGCGCGGTGATCACGGTGACCACCAGCAGGGCGGCGAGCGCGCCGGTCAGCCACAGCTGGACCCGGCCGGAGACGCGCAGGCCGAACCAGTTCATCGCGAAGACGGTGCCGACCACGGCCAGGAACGTGCCGAGCACTGTGGCCCGGCCGCCGCCGAGCACGTCGGCCACGTACCCGCCGGCGAACGCGGCCGCGGCCGGCGCGCCGAGCGGCACGGCGAAGTAGAAGCACCAGCCGACGGCGGCCGCGGCCCGCGGGCCGAAGGCGAGCCGGACGTACGTCGAGACCCCGCCCGAGTCCGGGTGGCGGGCGCCGAGCGCCGCGAACGTCCAGGCCAGCGGGGCCGAGAGCACGATCAGCGCGAGCCAGGCGACCAGCGAGGACGGACCGGCCACGTCGGCGGCGAGGGCGGGCATCGAGATCACGCCGGTGCCGAGGACGGCGCCGACGCTGAGCGCGGTGCCCTGCGCCACGGAAAGCTTCATGGGACGAACCTACGGCCCGGATTGGCTCCGCGTCTGGGCCAATTCCGGGCCGTTGGCATGGGCCAATCAGATCGCCAGGCGCGCCTTCTTGAGGGCGGCGACCTGGTCCTCGGGGCCGGTGACCTCGGCCCGGGCGGCGCCCTGCCGGCCGGAGAGGAACAGCGCCAGCTCGCCGGCGTGCCCGATCACGGTCACCTGCGCGCTCTCGCCGCCGACCACGAACTCGCCGAAGCCGGCCGCCTCGCGCACCCGTACCGGCATCCGCACCCGGCGCAGGGCCAGCTTGCCGGTGAACTGCGCGGCCCGCCAGATCGCCCGGGCGTGCGGCTCGTCCAGGTCGCGGGGCTCCCACGCGCCCTCGCCGCGGCGCACGTCCTCGTGGTGGATGAAGTACTCGACGGTGTTGGTGAGCTCGTCCAGCAGCGGGTTGCTGACCAGGCTCCACCACGGCGGATTGCGGATCTCGTCGACGATCTCGGGATACGGCCGGGCGGCCTTGGCGAGCCGAATTCGCTCGCCGTACGCGCGGAGCGGCGGCAGGATGATGCCGGCCGCCGAGTCGGGTCGCCGCTCGCGCACGACCAGGTGAGCGGCGAGATCATGGGTGGTCCAGCCGGCGCAGAGCGTCGGCCGGTCGGGGCCGACCCGCAGCAGCAGGTCGGCCAGTTGCTGACGCTCGCTCTGGGCAAAGGCAGTCACACACGTGATCGTAGACACACTGTTACATGTGTAAACGGCGCCAAGCGTTCGGCAGGATGGGTTGGTAAGGCCGGTTGCGCCGGCACAGGCTTACAGGTCGGGCGGAAAATTGAGCGGCGGCAGGGCCAGCAGGGACGTGCTGGGACGGGGACTGCGAGTGCTCGGGCAAGCCATCCGGGACGAACCGCGCCTGTTCACCATCGGGGTCGTGGGCAGCAGCCTGTTCGGCCTGCTGATCATCGCGAACTCGTACGTGGTGGGCGCCGTGATCGGGCATGTCGTGGTGCCGGCGTTCGCCGACCACCGGGCCACCACCGGCACGCTCGCCCTGGTCGCGGCCGTGTTCCTGGGGATCAGCGTGCTGCGCGTGGGCAGCATCTTCGGCCGCCGGCTGGGCGCCGGCTTCATGCAGTTCCGCCTCCAGGCCCGCTACCGGCGCGCGGTGACCCGCCGCTACCTGTCACTGCCGCCGTCCTGGCACCAGCGGCACGCCACCGGCACCCTGCTGTCCAACGCGAACTCCGACGTCGAGGCCGCGTTCGTGCCGATCGCCCCGTTACCGTTCGCGGTCGGCACGATCGTCATGGTCTTCGCCGCCGTGCTCGCGCTGTTCCTCACCGACTGGGTGCTGGCGCTGGTCGGCGTGGCCCTGTTCCCGGCGCTGTTCGGGCTCAACGTCGTCTACTCGCGCTACATGTCGCCGCGGCAGATCCGCGCCCAGCGGTTGCGGGCCAAGGTCAGCGCCGTCGCGCACGAGAGCTTCGACGGCGCGCTGGTGGTCAAGACGATGGGCCGCGAGGAGGACGAGTCGCGGCGCTTCGGCGTCTACGTCGACGAGCTGCGCGACGCGCTGATCTCGGTCGGCCGGCTGCGCGGCCTCTTCGACCCGGTGATGGACAGCCTGCCGAGCACGGGCACGCTCGCGGTGCTGCTGCTCGGCGCCTGGCGGCTGGAGAACGGCGCGATCAGCGTCGCCGAGCTGGTCACCGTCTCGTTCCTGTTCACCGTGCTGGCGTTCCCGGTGCGGGCGATCGGCTGGGTGGTGGCCGAGCTGCCGCGGTCGGTGGCGGGCTGGGAGCGGGTGCAGGCGGTGCTGACCTCGACCGGCGACCTGGACTACGGGCCGAACACCTTCGAAAAGACCGACGAGGCGGCATCCGTACGCTTCGACGGGGTCGACTTTCGCTATGGCGACGGCCCGCTGGTGCTCCGCGACGTCTCGTTCACGGTCCCGGCCGGGAAGACGGTCGCCCTGGTCGGCCCGACCGGATCGGGCAAGTCGACGATCGCGTCCCTGGCGATCCGCCTGGTCGACCCGGCCGGCGGCACGATCACGCTCGACGGCGAGCCGCTGCCCGGCCTGACCGAGGCCGCGCTGGCCGGCACGTCGGCGCTGGTGCCGCAGATCCCGTTCGTCTTCGACGACACCGTGCGCGGCAACATCACCCTCGAGCGCGACGGCCTGTCCGACGACGACGCGTGGGCGGCGCTGCGCCTGGCCCAGGCCGACGGCTTCGTCGCGAAGCTGCCCGACGGCCTCGACACGGCGGTCGGCGAGCGCGGCACGTCGCTGTCCGGCGGCCAGCGCCAGCGGATCACGCTGGCCCGGGCCCTGGCCGGCCACCCGCGGCTGCTCGTGCTCGACGACGCCACCAGCGCGGTCGACCCGCGGGTCGAGGCGGCCATCCTCGGCTCGCTGCGCGGCGGGGACGCGAACGCCTCGATCCTGGTGGTGGCCTACCGGCGGGCCACGATCGCGCTCGCCGACGAGGTCATCTACCTCGAGCAGGGCAAGGTGGTGGCGACCGGCACGCACGCCGATCTGCTGGCCACCAACCCGGGGTACGCCGACCTCGTCACCGCGTACGAGAAAGCCGAGCAGGAAAGGGTCGAGGCGTGACCACCGCGGAAGGCACCTTCGCCACCGTCAAGCGGGGCCTCGCGCTCTCGCCCGAGCTGCGTCCCGGCCTGGCCGGGACGATCGCGCTGGCGCTCGTGCAGATGGCCGGCCGGGTCGCCGTGCCGATCGCCGTCCAGCAGGGCATCGACCACGGCATCCGCGGTGACGGCGGTCCCGACCTCGGTTTCGTGATCAAGGTCGTGGCGCTCACCTTCGTGGCGCTGGTGATCTCGACGGCGGCCGGCTACCTGATGACCCGGCGGCTGTTCACGGTCAGCGAGACCGCGCTCGGCGCCCTGCGCTCGCGCACGTTCCGGCACATCCACGACCTGTCGATGCTGCACCAGCAGTCCGAGCGGCGCGGCTCGATGGTGTCCCGGGTGACCAGCGACGTCGACCAGATCTCCCTGTTCCTCCAGTTCGGCGGCGTGCAACTGCTGCTCTCCTCGGGCCAGCTGCTGGTGTCCACGCTGGTCATGCTCGCGTACTCGTGGCAGCTCACGATCGTCGTGCTGCTCGCCTTCGGACCGGCCGTCGCGGTGATCCGGCTCTTCCAGAAGCGGCTGGCCGCCGTCTACCGCTCGGTCCGCGAGCGGACCGGCGTCATGCTCGGCGCGGTGGCCGAGAGCGTCGTCGGAGCGATGGTCATTCGCGCGTACGGGGTCTCCGGCCGCACCGAGCAGCGGCTGGACACCTCGATCGAGAGCCTCCGGGTCGCCCAGCAGAAGGCCCTGCGCACCAGCGTGACCAGCTTCTCCTCGGGCGAGCTCGGGGCCGGCCTGGCATTGGCCGCGGTGGTCGTGATCGGCACCCTGCTCGGCGTCGACGGCTCGCTGAGCGTGGGCGAGCTGACCGCGTTCCTGTTCCTGGTCACGCTCTTCATCCAGCCGGTGCAGATCGCCACCGACATGCTCAACGAGGCGCAGAACGCGGTGGCCGGCTGGCGCCGGGTGCTCGACGTGCTCGACCTCCGGCCGGACGTGGCCGACCCCGACGATCTCGGGGTGCCGCTGCCGCCCGGGCCGCTGTCGGTGCGCTTCCGGGACGTGTCGTTCCGCTATCCCGGCGGCCCGATCGTGCTGGCCGACGTCGACCTGACCCTGGACGCGCGCCGGAAGTACGCGGTGGTGGGCGAGACCGGCAGCGGCAAGACCACGTTCGCGAAGCTGCTCACCCGCCTGATGGATCCGGCGTCCGGCGAGGTCCTGCTCTCGGACACGCCGCTGCCGACCGTGCGCTTCTCGTCGCTGCGGTCGCGGGTGGTGATGGTGCCGCAGGACGGCTTCCTGTTCGACGCCACGATCGCCGAGAACGTCCGGTTCGCCGAGCCGTCGCTCACCGACGAGCAGCTGGCGGCGGCGTTCGAGGAGCTGGGCCTGGCCGACTGGGCGGCCGGCCTTCCGGCCGGGCTGGAGACCGCGGTGGGCGAGCGGGGCGAGGCGCTCTCGGTGGGGGAGCGGCAGCTGGTGGCTCTCGTACGCGCTTACGTCGCCGACCCCGACCTGCTGGTGCTCGACGAGGCGACCAGCGCCGTCGACCCGGCGACCGAGGTGCGCCTGCAGCGCGCCCTCGACACCGTCACCCGGGGCCGCACCACGGTCGCGATCGCGCACCGCCTCTCCACCGCCCAGGCCGCCGACGAGGTGATCGTCGTGGACGCGGGCCGCGTCGTCCAACGCGGCCCGCATGCCCAGCTCGTCGCCGACGAGGGCTCGATCTACGCCAAGCTCTACGCCTCCTGGCTGGAGCAGACCCGATCCGCCGCTTGATCAGCGGGCGTAGAACTCCACGACCAGCTGCTCGTCGCAGCGGACCGGGATCTCCTTGCGCTCGGGGTTGCGCAGCACCTGGGTGCGCAGCTCCTCGAGAGCCGTCGACAGGTAGGGCGCGGTCGGGCCGTCGAGGTGGGCGCCGGCCGCCGCGATCTGGAACGGCGGCTTCTGCCGGCTCGACTCGCGGACCTCGACGAGCTGGCCCGGCTTGAGCCGGAAGCCCGGGCGGTCGACCTTCTTGCCGTCGACCGTGAAGTGGCCGTGCACGACGAGCTGGCGGGCCTGGTAGATGGTGCGGGCGAGGCCGGCGCGGTGGACGACGGCGTCGAGGCGGCGCTCGAGGAGGGTCACCATGGTCTCGCCGGTCTTGCCCTCGGCGCGGTGCGCGTCCTCGTACGCCTTCCGCATCTGGGCCTCGCTGATGTTGTACTGGTGCCGCAGGCGCTGCTTCTCCAGCAGCCGGACCTGGTAGTCCGAGCTCTTGCGCCGCGCCCGGCCGTGCACGCCCGGCGGGAACGGCCGCTTCTCGAAGTACTTCACGCACTTGGGGGTCAGCGGGATGCCGAGGGCACGGGACAGCTTGGCCTTGGGCCGGGAGTTGTTCATGAAGTCTCTCCGAGGGTCTTGCGCTCGAGGGCTCTGTTACGGTTAGCCTCACCTTACTAAGGCAAGCCTAACCTGTCCCGCGGAGGTACCACCATGCAGCCCACCCACGCCGAGGTCGCCCGCACCCTCGCTGCCGGCCACCTCCCCGCGGTCGCGCACATCGCGTGCCGACAGGGCCCGCTCCCGGTGCGGCACGTGACCGACACGCAGGGCCGGGTGCTGCTGCTGGCGCCCGCCGGCGGCGCGTTCGCCGGGGCGGTCACGCCGCAGCCCGGCACTGACGACACCGCGATGGTGCTGGACATCAGCGACGTGCCGCCGATCGCCGGCTCGCCCGCGCTGGGCCGGGTCTGGGTCTCGGGCTGGGCCAAGCCGCTCGACGGCGACGAGGCCAAGCGGGCCGCGCTGGACTACGCCGAGATCGACGCGTCCGGCGACCTGCTCGACGTCGGCGGCTCGATGGTGCTGCACCGGATGGACGTCGCCGAGGTGCGGTACGAGCGCCACGAGAACCTGGTCGACGTCGACCCCGAGGAGTTCGCGGCGGCCAGTCCCGACCCGCTGCGGCAGATCGAGTTCGACCTGATCGCCGACCTGGTCGACCACCACCTCGCGGAGATGAGCGCGTACGTCCGCCGTCAGCTCGGCTCGACGTTCCAGCCCAAGAACGAGCCGCAGGTGGTCCGGATGGACCGCTACGGCTTCCTGGTGCGCCTCGACGACAAGCTGGCCCGGCTCGCCTTCCCGCGGCCGGTGACCGACCGGCGAGACCTGGCCCACCTGCTGCACCCGGTGCTCTGCCACCGCTGCGGCGGCTAGCTCTTCTTGAACACCTCGGGCATGGGGTCGGTCAGATAGCGCTGCACGTTCGGGGCGATCGCGGCCACGACCGTCTCCGGGTCGGCGCTCGCCAGCGGCTCCAGCTTGAGGACGTAGCGGGCCATCAGCGTGCCCGCCACCTGCGACGCCACCAGGGCCGAGCGCATCGGGGCCTCGGCCGGGTCGGCGATGTCGACCACCGCCCGGCGCAGGATCTGCGTGATGACGAACTCGCGCAGCAGCCGCGCCGTCCACTCGTTGCTGATCGCCGACCGGAACATCGCCAGCGCCGCCGCGCCCGCCGGCGAGTCCCACACCTGCACCGCCACCCGGACCAGCCGCTCGCCGGCCTGCTCGGGCGGCCCGGCCAGCGCCTGCGGGATCAGCTCACCGGGGTTGATCGGCGCGTTCATGGCCGCCAGGAACAGCTTCTCCTTGGTGCCGAAGTAGTGGTGCACGAGCGCCGGGTCGACGCCGGCGTCGCCCGCGATGCCGCGGATCGACGCCTGGTCGTACCCCTTCTCGGCGAAGGTCCGGCGGGCGGCCTCCAGGATGGACGCCTTCGTGTCCTGGTTGCCGGGGCGCCGCCCGCTCCTTCTCACCAACACGGCTCCTAGGGTGTGCGCCGCCGCAACGTCGCGGCGGCCAGGACCAGGGCGACGACAGCCGCGCCGGCCACGATGATCAGATCGCGCCACATGGTGGTGGTGGCCTCGGCCGAGCGGCCCACCTCGATCAGCGCGTCGACCGCGTAGGTCAGCGGCAGCACGTCGGCGATCGCCTGGAGCCAGCCGGCCATCTGCTCGCGCGGGACGAACAACCCGCAGAGCAGGATCTGCGGCACGACCACCACCGGTAGGAACTGTACGGCCTGGAACTCCGTCCGGGCGAAGGCGCTGCACAGCAGGCCCAGCGCGACGCCGAGGACCGCGTCGACGACCGCGATGAGCATGACGAGCGCCGCGCTGCCGACGGTGTGCAGGCCGAGCAGCCAGTACGCGACGCCGGTCGCGACCGCGCCCTGGACGGCGGCCGCCGCCGAGAACGCCAGGCCGTACCCGAACAGCAGGTCGAGCTTGCCGAGCGGGGTGGTGAGCAGCCGTTCCAGGGTGCCGCTGGTCCGCTCCCGAAGCATCGCGATGCTGGTCACCAGGAACATGATCACGAACGGGAAGATGCCGAGCATGATCAGCGCCACCCGGTCGAACGTCGGCGCCGAGTCCTCGTACATGAAATACAGAAGAGCGAGCAGCAGCGCCGGTACGAGGATGAGCAGCGCCACCGTGCGCCGGTCGTGCCGCAGCTGCCGGACGATCCGCCCGGACGTGGCCAGGGTGATGCCGACGCTCATGCCGCCACCTGCTCCCGCTCGCGGATCAACCGGAGGAACGCCTCTTCGAGGTCGTCGGTGCCGGCCCGCTCCCGGATGGCGGCCGGCGTGTCGTCGCCGATCAGGTCGCCGTCGCGGATCAGCAGCAGGCGGTCGCAGCGCCCGGCCTCGTCCATCACGTGGCTCGACACCAGCAGCGTCGTTCCGTTCGCCGCCATCTCGTGGAACTTCGCCCAGAGGTCGGCCCGCAGCACCGGGTCCTGCCCCACGGTCGGCTCGTCCAGCACCAGCAGCGCCGGCGTGCCGATCATCGCGCAGGCCAGCGAGGCCCGGCTGCGCTGGCCGCCGGACAGGTTGCCGACGAGCTGGTGGCTCGCGTCCGCGAGCCCGACGCCGGTGATCGCCCGGTCGGCCTCGGCCGCGCCCAGCCCGTAAAGGCGGGCGAAGTACCGCGCGTTCTCCCGCACGGTCAGATCGGCGTAGACGCTGGGCGCCTGCGTCACGTAGCCCACCTCGCGCCGCAGCGACGCGCTTCCCGCCGCCCGGCCCAGCACGGTCACCGTGCCCGACTTGACGATCTGCACACCCACCACGGCCCGGATCAACGTGGTCTTGCCGCTGCCGCTCGGCCCGAGCAGCCCCGTGACGCTGCCGGCCGGGATCGCACAGCTGATCCCGCGCAGCACCCGCCGCCGCCCTCGCTCGACGACCAGGTTCGCTACCTCGATCGCGCTCTCGTAATTCATCACGCGATGATTTCAACGCACGATGAATTCCTTGGCAAGGAGGTTTCGGCATCTGAACTTTTTCCGGGGCATACGCAAGCGCCCCGCCGGTCGTGGTGACCGGCGGGGCGCTTGGGGAAGGTCGGTTACAGGGCGAGGATGCGGTCCAGGAACTCCCGGTAGCCGCGCATCGCCATCCGCATGCTCTCCGTGTCCGGGGTGCCGGTGCCGCGCAGCGGGTCGAGCTCGTCCCGCTCGGCCAGCAGCGCCTCGGTGAGCTCGTTGACCGCGTCGGTGAGCAGGTCGTGCGCCCGGGTCAGGGCCCGCACCGGGTCGTCCACGAACTCGGCCTTGACCTCGTGCCAGGCCGCCCGGAAGTGCCGGGTCGCGTCGTCGTCCCAGAACGCGATGTGCCCCGCCGCGACGTCGCCCGGGCGGGCCTGCTCCTCGGCCGCGGGCTCGTCGTCGACGTCGGGCGCGGCGCGGCGGCCGCGGCGGGCCGGCTCGGCGTCCTCGAGGCTGGCCGAGCGGCGCGGGGCCGGCGGGCGGAGGACGCTCTCCTCCTCCCACGGGCGGCGGTCGGTGTCGGCGGTGCGCAGGGATCCCGGGCCGGCCAGGGTGGCGCTGCTGCCGAGCGTGGCGCCGGGCAGGGCGATCTCGACCTGGTCGGTGGGCGGGGTCACGGTCGAGGGGAGGCTCGGCGCCGGGATTCCCGCGGGTGAGCCGCCCAGGGGGGTGCCGCCCAGGGGGGTGTAGCCCAGGGCCGCGTTGTCCGGCGCCGGGCTCGAGCCGCCCAGGGCCGGCGCCGGAATTCCCAGGGCGGAGCCGCCCAGCGATGAGCTTCCCCGGGCCGGGTTGTTCAGGGCCGGGTTGTTCAGGGCCGGGTTGCTCATGGGCGGCGGGCCGTGCAGCGCCGAGTCGCCGAGCGGGGACCCGTCGAGCCCGGGGGCGGCCGGCGAATGCGGCGCGGCCGGCGAGTGCGGCGTGACCGGCTTGACCGGCGCGGAGGCGGTGGCGCGCGGCTCGTCGGCCTTGGCCTGCTCGCCCGGCGTGCCCAGGCGCGGGGCCGGCACGCCGGAGACCGGGCCGGCGGCCGGGTCGGGCAGCGCGGGCACGTACGACGGCGGCTGGCCGAACCCGCCCGGGTTGAACCCCGGCGAGATCGGCGCGGCCGAGACCGGGGCGCCCGAGGTCGGGGTGATCACCGGGTTCGTCGAGGTGGGCACGGACGCCCAGCCGGTCGCCTGGCGGCGCTCCCCGGCATCGGCCGTGTCCTCTATCGGAACGGAGTCGGCCCGTCCGTTCATGTCATCACGCCCGTTCTCGTCGTCTGCGTCCGCCGGCTCCGGCACGGAGTCATCCACAGTAGACGCTTCGTCGGCCGGCTCACTCGTCCGTCCGTTCAGTTCCGTGCTCGAGTGCCCGTTGAGCCCGTGCTCCGCGTCGCCGTGACCGTTGCGTCCCGGCTCCGCGTCCCCGTGCCCGTTGAGCCCCGGTCGGCGCTCGTCGCCGCCGCGCCCGAACAGGAACCGCCCGTTGCGTCCACCGAGCCCGAAACCACCGAACGCGCCGGTGTCCCGGTCCCAGGGGTTCTTGGCTCGACGGGACTCTACGGCCTGAGCTGCGTCTTCGCCGTTCTCCGACGCGCCGGAGTGATCGGGATCGCCCTCCCGCGCCTCGTCCGCCTGGTGCTGGCCGCCCGCCCCGCCGCCGGTGTTGGCCGGAACGCCGCTCACGCTCTCGGCCGGATCGCCGCTCGCACCGCTCGCGCCGCCGAGGCCGGTCGTGCCGCTCGTGCCGCTCACGCCGCCGAGGCCGGTCGTGCCGCTCACGCCGCGCCCGCCCGCCGCGCCGCTTCCGCTCGCGCCGAGACCGCCGGGCGCCCCCGAGGTCGGCGCCGCGCGCGGGCCGCCCGGATTCAGTGAAGAAGGCGGGAGGCCACCCAGCGGCTTCGGCCCCTCGGAGCCCGCCGAGCCGCCGCCCGAGCCACCGCCGCCCGGGCCGCCGGCCGCCGAGGCGAAGGGCGCGTTCGGCCGATCGCCCCCGAAGCGCTGCGGCCCGCTCGCGCCGACTCCCTGCGGGCCGTTCGCGCCGATGGCTCCTTGCGGGCCGTTCATTCCCTGCGGGCCGTTCGCGCCCTGCGGGCCGTTCGCGCCCTGCGTCCCCGGGAGGCCGGTCAGGCCGAAGCCGGGCGTGCCGATCGGGCCGGCCGGCTGGGCACCGTGCGCCAGCAGGCCGGGCGGGTCGGCGCGGCGCGAACCCAGCGCGACCATCTCGGTTTCACCCGGTCGGGCGACGGCCGGGTCGTCCGTACGGGCCTCCGCGGACGGGTCCTCGCCCTCCCGATGAACCGGCCAGAAGCGCGACAGACCGCGCGGTGACCGTGAGTTGTCGGGGTTGGAACTCGGCTCCATGGGCTTAAGACTCCCGTCGCGAGGATGCACCACCCGCGCCCGTGAGCTGCGCTGACCCTCATCCGCCGGGTGGGCGGCCACGCCCTGGGCCGGGCGCGGCGCTTGACGACGGTACCGAACCGGGCGTCCCGGCACATCCCCTGTGCCCGGATCGTGAGCGGCCCCGGCGCCCGGATCGTGGGCGCGGCCGCGGGGCCTGTCGGGCGTGTCGCGCGGCGGGGTGGAGAATCGGGGCGTGGCAGTCAAGACCGACCTGGATCCGGCCATCGCGGCCCGCCTCAAGCGCACCGACGACGGCCTCGTCGCGGCGATCGTGCGCGAGCACGGCACGGGCGACGTGCTCATGCTGGCGTGGATGGACGACGAGGCGCTGCATCGCACGCTGACCACCGGCCGGGCGACGTACTGGTCCCGCAGCCGCCGGGAGTACTGGGTGAAGGGCGCGACCTCGGGCCACTTCCAGTACGTGAAGTCGGTGGCGCTCGACTGCGACGGCGACGCGCTGCTGGTGACCGTCGAGCAGGTCGGCGCGGCCTGCCACACCGGCGCGCACGACTGCTTCTTCACCGAGCTGCCGGTGACCGGGGAGGGCCGATGACCAGCGGCGCGGTCCGTCCCGACGAGGCGACCTTCCTGCGACAGCGCCGGCGGGTGGTGCCGGTGGTCCGGCGGCTGCTCGCCGACGGCGAGACCCCGGTCGGCGTCTACACCAAACTGGCCGGCGGGCCCGGCACGTTCCTGCTGGAGTCGGCCGAGCAGGGCGCCGGCCCGTCCGGTGCGGCCTGGTCGCGGTACTCGTTCATCGGCGTGCGCAGCGCCGCCACCCTGGTCGAGCGCGACGGCGAGGCGGCCTGGCTGGGCGTGCCGCCGGCCGGCGTCCCCACCGGCGGCGACCCGGTCACCGTGCTGCGGGCCACGGTCGCGGCCCTCGCCGACGGGCCGGCCGAGGCGGGCCTGCCCCCGCTGACCGGCGGCATGGTCGGCTACCTGAGCTACGACCTGGTGCGGCGGTTCGAGCGGCTGCCGGCGACGACCACCGACGACCTGGCGCTGCCCGAGCTGGGCATGATGCTGGCGACCGACCTGGTGGTGCTCGACCACTACGACGGCTCGGCGATCCTGGTCGCCAACGCGGTGCTGTCCGAGGGCGCCGACGATCGCGAGCGGCTCGCGGCGTACCACAATGCGGTCGGCCGGCTGGACGCGATGACCACCGCGCTCTCCCGCCCGACGCCTCCGATGATCTCCACGGTGGACCGTCGTCCCGCGGGCGAGCCGGTCAGCCGTACGGCGCCGGGTGAATATCAGAAGGCGGTCGAGGAGGCCAAGGAGGCGATCCGGGCCGGCGAGTGCTTCCAGATCGTCGTGGCCCAGCGGTTCGAGCGGCCGACAGATGCGAACTCGCTCGACGTGTACCGGGTGCTCCGGGCGACGAACCCCAGCCCGTACATGTATCTGTTGCGCTTCGATGATTTTGACATCGTGGGCTCGTCCCCCGAGGCCCACCTGAAGGTCAGCGCCGACGAGGGCGGCGTGCGCCGGGCGCTGCTGCATCCGATCGCCGGCACCCGCTGGCGCGGCGCCACCCCCGAGCAGGACAACGCGCTCGCCGCCGAGCTGCTGGCCGACCCGAAGGAGCGCTCCGAGCACGTCATGCTGGTCGACTTGGGCCGCAACGACCTGGGCCGGGTCTGCAAGCCGGGCACGGTCGAGGTGCCGGAGTTCGCCCGCATCGAGCGCTACAGCCACGTCATGCACATCGTCTCGACGGTCACCGGCGAGCTGCGCGACGACCGCACGGCGTTCGACGCGCTGGCCGCGACGTTCCCGGCGGGCACGCTCTCGGGCGCGCCCAAGGTTCGCGCCATGGAGATCATCGAGTCGCTCGAGCCGACCCGGCGCGGCCTCTACGGCGGCACGGTCGGCTACTTCGGCTTCGCCGGCGACATGGACATGGCGATCGCGATCCGCACGGCGCTGCTCAAGGACGGCACGGCGTACGTCGGCGCGGGCGCGGGCATCGTGGCCGACTCGGACCCGCAGTCGGAGGAGACCGAGACCCGAAACAAGGCGGCCGCGGTGCTGGCCGCGATCGCCTCGGCCGAGACGCTGCGCGCCGCCCGATGAGCCGCCGCTCGTACACCCTGACCCTGATCGCCTGCCTGACCGGCGCGGCGCTGTCGCTGTACGCGATCACCCGCACCTGGTCGGTCCACCTGACCCCGCGCCCCGGCATGTCCGACCTGCGCGTGGCCCGCACCGGCACCGACCTGGAGCCGTGGGTGACCGGCCTGGCCCTGGTCGCCCTGGCCGGCACGGGCGCGCTGCTGGCCACCGCGGGCCTCTTGCGGCGCGCGCTCGGCGTGGTGCTGGCCCTGGCCGGAGTGGGCGTCCTGATCGGAGCGATAGCCGGCCGGGCCGGCACCGACCCCGGCACGGCCGGCGGCTTCTGGCCGGTGGCCTGCGCCGCCGGCGGCGTGATCATCGCGGCCGGCGGGGTGACCGCGGCCGTGCGGGGTCATCAGTGGCCGCGCATGTCGGCCCGGTACGACCGCAAGCCGGTCCCGCCGCCGCGAGCGGCCGAGTCCGGGGCGCGGCCGGCGGGCGAGGCGGGGGCGACCGCAGAGACCGCGGGCGAGGCGCGACCGACCGCCGAGGCGCATCGCGGCAGCGAGGCCCTGGCCAGCGGCGAGGCAGGCGCCGGCGGCGAGGCGCGTGGCGGCGGCGCGGCAGGGGCCGGCAGCAAGTCGCGCAGCGGCGGCGAGGCCCGCCGCGAGCCGACCACGACGCCCACCGATAACCGCGCTGCGTGGGACGCGCTCGACCGCGGAGACGACCCGACGGCGGGTTGAGGGCGCGGTCGGCGGCCGATGAGATGTGGACGGCCGCGCGATTTTGTCGTACCCGGCTGCTTCGATCGGCCCCACCCACGAGGGTGGGGTCGAGAGCCAGGCCGAATTCGCCCCGCGCAGGGGCCACACGACACCCCCGGGCTCAGTACCATCCCGCGGTGTGCGAACCACACCCGAGGCGCCGATCGATATGCGCGCGGAGTTTCCCGAGCTGACGCCATTCGCGCGGACGGCTGTGCGACTGCACCCGCGCTCCGGCGCGCCTACCGCTCAGCAGAGTTCGATGGGTGGGCCGCTGCTCTGGCCGGCCGGCGAGCCCTGGCCTCTCTGCGACGGGCCGGGCGGCGACGATCACTGGGACGGGCCGGTCGAGCCCGAGGCGCCGCTCGTGCCGGTGCTTCAGCTGTTCCGGGACGACGTTCCGGAGCTGCCCTTCCCGGACGGCGCCGACCTGCTTCAGGTTCTTTGGTGCCCGTTCGACCATGAACCGTACGGCTCGCCGCGGCCTCAGGTGCGCTGGCGCCGCCGGGACGAGATTGTCGAGATCAAGGCCGCGCCCCGCCCGGACGCCGAGTCCGACCCGCACCTGATACCCGGGCCGTGCGTGCTGCACCCGGAGCGGATCACCGAATATCCCAGCGACGACCTGCCGGGGCCGGTCTGGCTGGCGATCGAGCAGCGGTGCGCCCGGCTGGCCGCCGAGACGGGGTGGGAGTACGAGTCCGACCTCGCCGTCGCCTCCGGCACCAAGGCCGGCGGCTACCCGGGGTGGACCCAGAGCCCGGAGTGGCCGGTGTGCGCGTGCGGCGCCGGCATGCGGCACCTGGCCACGATCGCCGGCTGGGAGTTCAGCCGGGGGGACGAGAAGCGCTGGATTCCGGTGGAGGACCGGGCCGCGATGGACGGGTGGGGCTTCGACGCGGCGGCCGGGCACCCGTGGCGGGCCGTGCAGAACCCGGCCGGCCTGATGCTCGGTGACGTCGGTGGCGTTTATCTCTTCGTGTGCGTGGACTGCCCGGAGCGGCCGTTCGACTACCGCTACGACAGCGCCTGACCGAACTCAGCGAGCCTGCACCAGAGTCCGGGCCGAGCGGCGACGGGCCGCCACCTGGCGGGCCACCTCGCGGGCCACGTCGGCGCGGGCCTGGTTGCGGGCCTGGTCGGCGAGCATCGCGTCCCAGGCGTTGTCGCGGGCCGTGCGGATGTTCTCGGGGCCGACCACGGCGCGCTGGACGTTGGTCACCAGGTCGGCGGCGGCGGACACGAAGGCGCGCGAGACGGACGCGAGGCCCGCCGGCTGCGTCGGGGTGTGCTGCATATCGGCCACGGTCAACTCCACGTAGATCTTCATTGCCAGGAGAACGCCGGGAACTAGTGTGCCCTGTTCTCAGGATGGCCGAGGCTTGTTTCCCCGCCATGTCGGCGGCGTCAACGCGCCGCGGCATCCACCGATCAGATGAGTTGTCGCAGCACAGGGCCCTGGGTCGGCTGTGACTGACGTGACACGATGCGCAAGCAGGCCGCATTATGCCGCAGCCCACCTCGTGAGGCGCGCCATACCCCGGGGGCTTGCCGACGACCGCCACCTCCTAGCATCGGGCGGAGGACACCCGGAGAGGGGAGTCGTTAGTGACATCCGATCAGCAGGCGGAAGCGGGCACTGGCGGGCCGCAGAACGTGCTGGAGGAGATTCTCGCCGGAGTGCGCGAGGACGTGGCGGCCCGGCAGGAGCGAGTGCCGCTGGAGCAGGTTCGGGAGGCGGCCGCGGCGGCGCCGCCGGCCATCGACGCTTACGCGGCGCTGCGTAAGCCGGGCGTAGCGGTGATTGCCGAGGTCAAGCGGTCGTCGCCGTCGAAGGGCGCGATCGCCGACATCCCCGACCCGGCCGATCTGGCGGGGGAGTACGCGGCGGGTGGCGCCCGCTGCATCAGCGTGCTCACCGAGGGCCGGTGGTTCGGCGGGTCGCTGGACGACCTGGCCGCCGTCCGCGCGTCCGTGCAGATCCCGGTGCTCCGCAAGGACTTCGTGGTCTCCAGTTATCAGGTGCACGAGGCTCGCGCGCACGGCGCCGACCTGGTGCTGCTGATCGTGGCGGCGCTCGAGCAGAACGTTCTCATGGGCCTCCTCGAGCGGATCGAGTCGCTGGGCATGACCGCGCTGGTCGAGGTGCACAACGAGGAGGAGGCCGATCGGGCTCTCGAGGCGAACGCGAAGGTGATCGGGGTCAACGCCCGGGACCTGCGGACGCTCGAGGTTGACCGGTCGGTGTTCGAGCGCATCGCGCCCGGCCTGCCCAACAACGTCGTGAAGATCGCGGAGTCCGGCGTGCGGGGTCCGCACGACCTGATCCGGTACGCGTCGGCCGGCGCCGACGCGGTGCTGGTGGGCGAGGGTCTGGTCACCCAGAAGTCGCCGCGCGACGCGGTGGCCGAGCTGGTCAACGCCGGCAACCATCCCGCGACCCCGAGGCCGGTACGATGACCACGACGCCCGCCCTGCCCGACCTGTCCGGACATTTCGGCCGGTACGGCGGCCGGTTCGTCCCCGAGGCCCTGGTCCGGGCGCTCGACGAGCTCGACGCCGCCTACCGGTCGGCCAAGACCGATCCGGAGTTTCAGCGAGAGTTCGCCGATCTGCTGAAGAACTATGCCGGCGTCCCGTCGCTGCTCTACCGGGCCGAGCGGCTGAGCCGGAGCGCGGGCGCCGAGATCCTGCTCAAGCGGGAGGACCTCAACCACACCGGCGCCCACAAGGTGCGCAACGTGCTGGGCCAGGCCCTGCTGGCCAAGCGGATGGGCAAGCCGCGGGTGATCGCCGAGACCGGCGCCGGCCAGCACGGCGTGGCCAGCGCGACCGCGGCCGCCCTGCTCGACCTCGAGTGCGTCGTCTACATGGGCGAGATGGACACCGAGCGGCAGGCGCTGAACGTGGCCCGCATGCGGATGCTCGGCGCCACCGTGATCCCGGTGACGAACGGCTCGCGCACGCTCAAGGACGCGCTGAACGAGGCGCTGCGCGACTGGGTGGCCACCGTCGACGACACGCACTACCTGCTCGGCACGGCGGCCGGCCCGCACCCGTTCCCCGAGATCGTCCGCGACTTCGTGGGCGGGATCGGCATCGAGGCCCGCGAGCAGTGCCTGGCCCAGCTCGGCCGGCTGCCCGACGCGGTCGCGGCGTGCGTCGGCGGCGGGTCCAACGCGATCGGCATCTTCCACGCCTTCGTGGACGACGAGGACGTGCGCCTCTACGGCTTCGAGGCGGGCGGCGACGGCGTCGAGACCGGCCGGCACGCCGCGTCGATCACCGGCGGCTCGTCGGGGGTGCTGCACGGCGCCCGGACGTACGTGTTGCAGGACGACGACGGCCAGACGGTGGAGTCCCACTCGATCTCCGCCGGGCTGGACTACCCGGGCGTCGGTCCCGAGCACGCGTGGCTCAACGACACCGGCCGGGCCACGTACGAGCCGGTGACCGACGCCGAGGCGATGACCGCGTTCCAGCTGCTGTGCCGCACCGAGGGCATCATCCCGGCGATCGAGAGCGCGCACGCCGTCGCGGGCGCCCTGCGGATCGTGCCGGAGCTGACCGCCGAGCTCGGCCGCACGCCGACCATCGTCGTCAACCTGTCCGGCCGCGGTGACAAGGACGTGCACACCGCCGGCGCCTACTTCGGCATCCTCGACCCGGTCGAGACGCTGGTCCCCGGGGAGCAGGAGTGAGCATTTCCGACGTCTTCCACAAGGCGAGGGCGGAGAACCGCGCCATCCTCGTCGGATGCATGCCGGCCGGCTTCCCGACCGTCGACGACAGCATCGCCTCGATGATCGCGATGCACGAGGCCGGCTGCGACGTGATCGAGGTCGAGCTGCCCTACTCGGACCCGGTCATGGACGGCCCGGTGATCCAGAAGGCGAGCGACATCGCCCTGGCGGCCGGCGTCCGCACCCGCGACACGCTGCACATCATCGAGTCGGTGGCCCGGGCCGGCGCGTCCGTCGTGCTGATGACCTACTGGAACCCGATCGAGAAGTACGGCGTGAACGCGTTCGCCCGGGACCTGGCCGCGGCCGGCGCCACCGGGATGATCACGCCCGACCTGATCCCGGACGAGGCGCAGGAGTGGATCGCCGCGTCCGACGAGCACCGGATCGACCGGACGTTCCTGGTGTCGCCGTCCTCGACCGACGAGCGGATCGAGATGACCGTGGCCAACTGCCGCGGCTTCGTCTACGCCACCGCGCTGATGGGCGTCACCGGCGCCCGCACGTCGGTGTCGCGGCAGGCCCCCGACCTGGTCGCCCGGGTGCGCGCGGCCGACCGGGACATGCCGGTCGGGGTGGGCCTGGGCGTCGGCAACGGCGCGCAGGCGGCCGAGGTGGCGGCGTTCGCCGACGGGGTGATCGTGGGCTCGGCGCTGATCCGCTGCGTGCTCGAGGCGCCCGACAAGGCGACCGGCCAGGCCCGGCTGCGGGCGCTCAGCACGGAGCTGGCCGAGGGCGTCCGCGGGGTGCACGCCTGAGGCGTGCGCAAGGCGCAAAAGTAGGCCTGCCCTGAGCAACCGCCGCGGGCGTCGCGACGGTAGCGTGTGCACCCGTGATACTTGCCGCGATCCCGAGTCCGACGACGTCCGTCTGGCATGTGCTCGGCCTGCCCGTCCGGGCCTACGCGATCTGCATCGTGCTGGGCATCGTCGCCGCCGTGCTGATCATGGAGTACCGGCTGCGGCATCGCGGTGTGGCGCCGTGGGCCTCGCTCGACATGGCGGTGTGGGCGGTGCCGTTCGGCATCATCGGGGCTCGCGTCTACCACCTGATCACCTCCCCGCAGGACTACTTCGGCTCGGGCGGCCACCCGATCCAGGCCCTGTACATCTGGGAGGGCGGCCTCGGCATCTGGGGCGCGGTGGCCGGCGGCGCGCTCGGCGCCTGGATCGCGTCCCGCCAGCTCGGCCTGCCGCTCGCGGTCTTCGCCGACTCGCTGGCGCCGGGCCTGCCGGTGGCGCAGGCGATCGGCCGGTTCGGCAACTGGTTCAACAACGAGCTCTACGGCAAGGCCACCACGCTGCCGTGGGGCCTGCGCGTGCACGACATGGACCAGAACAACCCGGGTCACGCGCTGGTGATCGACGGCGAGCCGGTGACCAAGGCCGGGCTCTACCAGCCCACCTTCCTTTACGAGGCGGTCTGGGACCTCGGCGTCGCGGCGCTGGTCTGGGCGCTCGACCGCAAGTTCAAGTTCGGCCGGGGCCGGGCGTTCGCGCTGTACGTGATGGCGTACACGGCGGGCCGCTTCTGGATCGAGATGCTGCGCATCGACGAGGCCAACAAGGTCTTCGGCATCCGGCTCAACGTGTTCACGGCGATCGTGGTGTTCCTCGGCGCGCTCGCCTACTTCGTGATCGTGAGCGGCCCCCGGGCGTACGTGGTGCCCGACGACGCGCCCACCACCAAGCCCGACCCGGACGCCGAGGCCGCCGAGCCGCGCCGCGCTCCCAAGGGTTACCAGGTGGTCAGCGAGCACCGCTTCGAGGAGTACAACCGCAACGGCTACCTGCCACCCGAGACCGAGTCCGACCGGGCCGAGGAGATCGCGGCCGGCGGCCATCCGGACGACACCGACCCGGCGGGCCCGGCCGGCAAGACCGAGGCCGTGCTGGCGACCGGCGCCCAGGCGGCGAACGGGCCGGACGGCGTCACCGGCGCCGACACCGATGTGGACAAGGCTTCCCGCCCGGCCGACGAGAACTGACGCGCGGTCGTCGTGCGCACGGCGGTGGTGGTGGGCGCGGGGATGGCCGGTCTGGCCACCGCCGGCGCCCTGTCGCGCGCCGGCTGGCAGGTGATCCTGCTCGAGCGCGGTGAGCGGGTCGCCGCGCCGCCGACCGCCCTGGTGCTGTGGTCGAACGGCCGGCGCGCCCTCGAGTCGCTCGACCCGGACGGCGGCTGGTCGGCGATCGCCGCCCCGCTGCCCGACGGCGGGGTGCGCCGCCCGGACGGCCAGTGGCTGGTCGCGCCCCGATCCCGGGGCGGGGGGGGGGGGGGGGGGGGGGGGGGGGGAGTGGGGGGGGGGGGGGGGGGGGTGAGGGGGGGGGCGGGGGGTTGG